>JAEZIW010000134.1 GCA_023436525.1 Bacillota bacterium
TTCTTTATACTGCGCGCCTTGAAAACCGTGTACACGATAGCCACCACCGCCAAAACCCCCAGCAGTATCCAGCCTTCCATATAAAGCTTGAGCATGTAGATCGCAATACCTATGGCAGCAAATATAATCTGTATCCCCACCAGTATAAAAACAGCGATACGGTGGCTTTTAAATTTTTCGATTAAAATATGATGAAAATGCATTTTGTCAGGCTTCATAACGGGCAGTCTCAGCAGCATCCGTCTGAGTACCGACATACACATATCCACGATGGGCAAAAGTATTAAGTAAATAGGCACCACAAAAGTAATGATGCTTTCTCCTGCCGAAATGCTCATGATCGACAGGATTCCCAGCATAAAACCGATAAACATGCTGCCCGCATCACCCATGAATATTTCCGCAGGATGAAAATTATAAGTGAGAAATCCTATGATAGCCCCGCAAAGCGCAAGCGTCGTGGGTAAGGCCAGCTGATAGCGGCCCTGCAAAAAAAATATAGCCGCGAAAGACAGTGCCGAAACCAATGACACACAGCTGGCAAGACCATCCAATCCATCAGAAAAGTTGATTGCGTTGGTCACTGCGACAATCCAAAGCACAATGAATACAGATGCCACCACCACTAGCGGCGTATTTTGCAGCAGCTCCTTTGGGAAATAAAACTGCAGACACCCGACAAGCACAATCAAGGCAAGAATGAACAATATAACAAGGCGCCGTTTGGCCGGCAGCGAGAGTATATCATCAACCAAGCCCATCATTGTTACCCCGGATATACCAATCAGAAAAGCGATAATAATATTCAGTTGAAGCGACTTGTCTCCAAATACAAAAACATACAGCACCGTGGATACAATGGTCGCTAGATATATGGCCACACCGCCCATCAGAGGAATGGGCTTTGTATGAGCTTTTCGTTCGTTAGGTATATCCATAATGTTCCATCGACGTGATGCAATAATCATAACCGGCGTTATCCCCAACGATAGAACAAGAGCCACTGCAGTAATAATCAAAAAATTCAGCATAATATTACGAACCATGCTTAACCTCAGCATGGGCGCCTTTCTGCCTTTATCAGCATTCATTATATGTGAGAATCAACTTAATGTCAATTAAGTGTAAATGTAAACAATCTACGTTGTCTAATGCTCGGTTGCACTATTGATGAAATTATCTTCTTCACCGCAGTGAGCTTTCCGGTCCAAAAAACAATCACCAATCATACTGTCTCATTTCTATGATAGCGCTGCCATTGCTCGTTTGCATCTTCGACCGGACAGAACTGATTTGTTTTAGATAAAACCATATTCTATGCATGTGGTTTACCTCAATGCACATGCGAAAATGTGAATTATTATACGTCCGCTTAAATTAAGCAGACAGCATACCCGTCACGAGTGCGCTGATCAACACCGACAGGCCGAAATCACTGAGCGCCTTTTTTATATAAAAAGTATAATTTTTATATTCTGATTTCAGCTGTTCTGTCCCTTTAATAATAACAAACCGCGGTGTCAAAGCACAGACGATCAACCCATCCACAAGCACAAGATTGATGATAATAAATACACCAAACAGCAAAAGCAAATGAACGAAGCCGAACCACAGATCATAAGCTTGCCTCATGACCGCTTTATACACAAAAGCTGAAAAAACCGGATATCCCACTTTAATAATCATTAACGGTGCATCCAGCAGTCTTCTTACTATCTTTTCTCGTTTGCTCATCGCCGCGGCAGCTTTTTGAATCGGCTCGGGATAATCTTTTAGCCATAGCCTCGGATACAAAGCTTTCGAAACCAAAATGATGAGTATGGGCACCGAGGAGTAGATCACTGCCTCATATAGCCATCGTCCGATCGGCATCGTATTCTCCTCATCGTTGTTTACAGTGAATGTAACACAACATAGCCGGTTATACAATGACATTGATCCGTAATTATGCTAAAATGATGTAAATAGAACCGGAGGTTGCGAAAATGAGTATTATTCAGGATCCGTCTGCTGTTCCCGACATGAAGACGATAGCAGAATCAATAACAGGAGACGCACACAGCCGATGGCTCTCACTCAATGAACACATACAAGATATGTACAACGCCAAACCACAGATCGTTTACAGCAAATGCAGCGCCAAACCGGGCTGGAACGTTAAGTACAAAATAAGCGGTAAAGCACTGTGTACGCTCTATCCCGAGCCAGAAAGCTTTACAGCACTTGTGGTGACGGCCGCCGCCGACATGGAAAAATTCATCCTTGCCCGGGCTATTTTTTCTGATTCCTTTAACATGCTTTACGACCGAACACAGCTTTTTAATAACACGAAATGGCTGATGATCGGTGTTATTAACGACACGCTTCTAAGCGATGTTGAAAAGCTTCTGCATCTTAAAACACAAAAATGATTCCAGCACCATTGCATTAACCTTTAAAAACTCCTTCATTTTACCTTTATAAATAATCGGTTTTAGAGAAGAATAATGGTGATAAGAAAAGAAGCTGAGGGGTTACATGGTTGCAGTATATGTTTTAATTTTGATTGTCCTCATATCACTGATAATTCTATTAACAGATAAACTGTTTGTCAGAATGATACTTCGTATCGATGAAACCGATGTTTGTGCCAATGTTTATTGTCTGAATTCGATATTCAGAATACAAGTCGAACTTGAAGGTTGTACACCTTTTATATCCTTCTATCTTTTCAAAATAAAAATAATTAAAAAGCCAATTACAAAGCATAAACATCGCAACAGAATTGGGTTTATTAAAACCGTAAGTTTATCCGGCGTTCAGGCAGATGCTTATTATGGTCTTGGAAACCCTTTTGCGACAGGGCTGTTTTCCGGCCTGCTGGGTTTTATATCTCTGCTCCCATTTCCCGTTCAAATCAAGCCTATCCCTGATTTTTTTGCCGTCCATCAGTATTTTTTGTTTGATGCATCGGGTTATTTACGATTGGGAACAACTATAAAGAACTATATGCTTAACCGAAAAAAATGAAGGAGACTATTTATGGAGAATTTGACACAACAAGTGGACACCTTGTTCACAAACATGGAGAATTTCACTCAGAACGACAGCCTTATCGGCAAGCCAATCTCGCAAGGCGATAAAACGTTTCTGCCTGTGATGTCTTTGACACTCGGGTACGGCGGCGGAGATACGCAATCAAAAGGCAAACAATCCACAGGTGTGGCAGCTGCCGGTACGATGGGCAGCGGTGCGCTTGGTCTCGGTGCCAAGCTTTGTACCGATGCTGTTATTGTAATTGATAAGGATAATGTGATGCTCGCACCCATAAATGCTGTGAACAATGTCGGGCAGATCATCAATCAAATACCCCAAATTATCGGGAATATGCAATCCGGCAGCGGAACACAGTCTTCCCAATCCGGAGGGACTCAATCTTCGCCGCCCAGCCAGCAATGACAGTGCCTTGGAGTAAAAAAATAAGCCTTTATTGGCTTATTTTTTACTATTTTACAACTTACGAACAGGTCGTGCTTCAATATAACCGCGGTATCCCATCGGAGCAAGCTGAAAACGCGGCGCGGCATCATCTGCCCAATCAAAGCCATACAGCGTCGGGTCATACGTCTTCATCACCTGCCAGATCTGGTCGATCGCGCTTTCAAACTTTTCATCTTCAAAAGGCGGCCCTTGAAACACCATCATACTGCACGCGCGAAGTGTTATCAATTCATATCCCTTTGGTATATCTCCCTGATAACTCATCGGCACTTCCACCCCTTGGGCATACTCCGATGTCCCCTCCGGTCTCAGGTTCTCAGGTAACCACATGCCAATCGGCTCATACAATGCGTCTTTTATACCGGATAACACTTCCCATACTTCACACCCGACCTCTTCGCAGTAATCGAAGTAGTGAGCCGCTTTTTTGCCTCGTTTGAGTATCAGCTTTCTTTCCGGTCTTTCAATCACCTGAACAAAAACGGTATTCTCATTTTTCATATTTTTATTATCCCCTCTCTGTCGTGTAAGGTAATAATCACTGGCTTTGATTGGCATAAAGAACGCAAGCCGCGGTTTTTGTTTTGCATAAGCTCGCGGGGATATCCCGAATTCTCTGGAAAACGCGCGCGTGAATCCCTCATGCGAATCGAACACAAAATCCAGTGCCACATCCACGATACGGCTGCCACCATCATGCAGCTTTACTGCTGCTTGAGAAAGCCGCAGCGAGCGGATATACTCAAACGGCGCCTTTCCAGTCAATTCCTTGAATATCCTTGCTGAATGCCACGGCGAGTATTCTGCTGCTCTTGCAAGTTCAACCAGAGTGATGGGCTCCATGATGTGTTCGGCTATGTAATCTTGCATATGCTGTACTGCGAGTACTTTTTGCCAATGCTCCAATGACCTTCCCTCCGCATAGAGAATACCTGATCAACAGTGCCGTTTCTTGACCTTCATTGCTCGAATCTTAATCTATCTTCACATCATCGGGCAAATATGTCAATCAGCTCTTGACAGCTATATCGCGCAGCGATATAATATATATTGTTAAGCGATATATCGTTTATCATTATATCGCAATACGTTATATGCAAAGGAGGTGTCTCATGGCTGAAAGCATGGGTGCGCTGACAGAAGCCGTCTATTATATACTCCTGTCTTTGCTCCAGCCGATGCACGGGTATGGCATCATGCAAAATGTAAAAGCATTGAGCCGAAGCCGTGTATCTTTGGGAGCGGGAACTTTGTACGGTGCCATCAGCACACTGGTTGAAAAAGGCTGGATCAAGCCTATAGAGAGTTCAAACGATGAAAGAAAGAAAGAATATGTTATTACAGACACCGGCAAAAGAGTTCTGGCAATCGAACTTGATCGGCTGGAGGAACTCATACAAAACGGGCGTCAGCTTCTGGGGGGAAATCTAACATGAAGCATATAATACGTAAGCCTTATTGGAATTGGGAAAAGGAAGAAAAGTGGCTGAACGAAATGAGCGCAAAAGGCCTTGCTTTGGTAGACTATACATGGTGCCGCTATGTGTTTGAAGAAGCCTTGCCGGGTGAATATGTTTACCGCATCGAGCTGCTTGATTATTGGGCAATCAATCCAGCAAGTCTTAAATATATTCGATTTGTGGAAGATACCGGCGCAGAATTTGTCGCCTCATATATGAGGTGGGTGTACTTTCGTAAAAAAGCAGCCGATGGACCTTTTACTTTGCATTCAGATATACCGTCTCAGATTGCCCACAATAAAAGAGTCCGTGTGTTTTGGCTGGGTCTCGCTATCTTAGAACTCAGCATCGGTCTGATGAATGTGACCACCGGCATTTGGCCCCCGGTCAAATCACTCAATATTGTTCTGGGGTCAGTATTGTTTGTCGCGGGTTGCGTATTCGCATCCTGGGTCATTCAAATCACCCGTAAAATCAGAAGACTGAAAAGAGAACTCCTCATTCGAGAGGGATAGCGCGGCTCTTTACCGTGAAAAATCATAGATGTGAGCATGGAGCATTTTGGTTTATCTTGCCAAGGTAAAAACATCTGCCATGGGCGTTTCTTTATGTTTTTGCCGCAAAAATGCGCCTTCGAGGCTTACCCCTAGAATACCGTAATCTGCGAAGACAGCTTTATATTACACTGCGGTTTTGGAGCAGCAGCAAGCAAGGAGAAGCCTTGAAAATGTGTTCCTTTATATAATAAATACAATGTATGAAATATGCCGATTCAATGGGTAACCAGTAACGAGCCTTTTGCGGTTAGATCGTTGAGTGCGCTTTAAGGCGATGTAAGAAAAAGAGGTTTCTTATACCCGTTTATGCCCTCGGAACGGGGGATCATTTTACAGCCGATTCGCTTTACTTCACGGTATATTCGGGTTCATATCACTCTTTGCCAAACTCCTCTGCTAAAATCACATTCCTTGTTGGGATTATATCCCGATTCGGGAATTTGCCTGTTACCAATCATTCAATCAAGGCTGCCCACGTTTGCGGCCCAATGATGCCGTCAGCGGTTAACCCCTTATGCTTCTGAAATGATACAACTGCTTTTTGGGTTTTAGCATTGTAAGTTCCATCTATGGCTCCCACATAATATCCTTTCTTTTCAAGCGCAGTTTGTACCAATCTTACATCATCGCCCATTGCAAACGGTTTGCCTGTTTTTAAAATCGGCCGCCAATACACGACAGCCTTTCTTGCACCTTCCCAGCATTTAAGACGGCCAAATCGATTCCATCCGGTCGTACCGAATAGTTCTCGTATAACGCCCTCGTCACGGTTCTTGGCATGTATAACGCTCCCATCGCCCATATACACACCTACATGATACATATGGTTTTTTGCGAAAGATTTCTTAAATACCAAGTCACCTGACATCAAATCCTTCTTGCATAAATCACTGCATTCCATGTGGTAAAGATCGTTTGCATTTCGATTACAGGAGATAAGCGAATGATCCATCAAAAACTTGACAATCAGTCCCGAGCAATCATATGCGATGATCTTTTGTCCAGTTTTAACATGTTCATTGTAATGTTGAATTGCACGTCTGTAATTCGCTGCGCCTTTTTCCATTTTTCTGATCATCATTGACGTCATTATCTGGCCTTTCGCTCCCGAAACATAAAGAGCCCCAATTTGTTCCGCGATAAAGCCTGAGAATTCTTGTTTTTGATTTGCTGCCTCAACCCATTCTTCGGGATTAGCCAAAGCCACTGTATCCTTTGATTTTATCAGTCCAACGATATATGCAAACAAAATCCCCGAGGGTGTCTCCCGAATTTCTTGAATCGTGTCCCCATTTGTCAATGTACCGATTGCATATTCACCCGAGCTGTTATATACCGTCAGGCTTTTAGCTGCCAGTTTCATCGTATCCTCCTTCATTTATCTGACAAATATAAATACCCTTTTAAGACTAGTGGTCCCATTGACGCTTTCGGCGTGTGACAATCCGTAAACAATCCGAGAGGCACTTGCCATTGTAAGTATTCTGTAATCAACACTGAAATCATATTGATCGCAACCTAATACTTTTACTGATAACGGCATCATCATACCATTTTCATCAAGCGGAATAATCATATGTCCGTTTACCATCGTGGCATCTTCGCTGCGAAGTTGAATCAACATTTCGCTTTTGCCTGACTGATCTGCTATTTCAAATGCGCCGCTGACACTCAATATGCCGCTGTCAGCAATATGCGTCCAACCAAATGCCCCGGCATCAAGTTTTTCCTTAGTTACTGAGTTGTTTGCGAGTTTGGATGTGACCACAACTCCGTCTGTCAACGATCCTATCGACACGTCATCAATCTGACTTTTAATATCTGTAATCTGTGAATGTATTGTCTCTCCCGCGACATTTGCAATCTTAGCACTGCCGATAATTTCAGCACCGCTTCGTCCGTCTGCGGTATTTTCGAGTTCTGTCAGCAGCTTTTCATTCAGATAATTTTTAAGTTGATCAGACACATTCTGTATTTGATCTCTGGCATCTGTTTCGCTGGCAGGTGTCGTTACGTAAATATTCTTGTTTCTCAGACCTTCTTCAGGATAAAATGTCATTCTTGAAAAAGCCATATGTTACCTCCTCTTTCTTTCACAGCAATATGTGAAGCGAAGACCGGCAAACCCCACACCACGGTTCTTGTCTCTTCCAGAAATTCGCAATTGAATATGTGAAACTTTTCTCATGTTAAGCCGGATACAAAATGTTCTCACAAATCGAATCACATCCCAAGTGAACACCATCCAATTAAACCAATCCCAAGCAAACGATTGCACATTATACTGACGTTGCTTAAACGTATCTTGTTTTTCACTTCCGATGGATACAGTCGCCTTCACATTGCCATCAACAGCGAAACTTGGATAGACATTCAAGAAAGTTTTGAGTTCATCGGGGCTGCCCATATCATATGCTTTGCTTGTATAATATGAAAGAAATCCCTCACCGAAATCGCTTTGCTCCTTCACAAAACGCACAACTCCCTCATCAGCGCCATAATAAAGGCTTCCACCATCTTCACAAAAAACATTAGCTCGAATATTGTCAAACCGATACCAGGCTAGACGCCTTTGTGCCTGTTCATAATCCGCAAAATTATAATATGGTGTTTGTTCATAGTCCCAAAGGTATGCATACCCGCCTGCACACAGCCAATAATAGCGCCCCGAATCCACCGAGCAAGCCTCTTCCAACCCGTCTTCATCGAGAAGCCGTGCATTGATATTTGCCGAAAGCGGTTTCACGGCAGTCTCAGTTTCATTGTCAGTCGAGATAAGCATATGTACGCCATTTTTTGAATTCGCGAACACAAGTCGATTGTCAATCAGCTGCAAACTACCCGGCATATCACACCCCATTGTGCTGTGACATTCTTTGACCGGATAATATACATCTTCACCATCAAACGCGTAGCTCAATACAAAGATAGAGTTCTGCTTGAATATAACCAAATCTCCGCCCATCTTGGCCGCAGCCGTAATCGGCTCGCTGTTCTGATCCAGGTATTCCTCACCTGTATCGGGAAAGTATCTCATCCCTCCACCCACGCCTTGGCCAAGATCACTGTGCCAATAACTGCGGGGATATTTCGGGTTGCCCATAACAAAAACTCGCGTTCCGCCAGAAAGACCCGCCGTCTCTCCTCCAAACGGTACTGCAACACGGCATCCCGCTATTTTGTTCATATTTCCTTCCATTGTTTTGTGTGCCGTAATCCAAACATTATTCGTCCCAAAAGGCGGAGCGCCATATGGGTTGCTGCCGCTCAAAAAATCGACCGTGCCATTCAAACGATTAACCGTGAAATGAATCCCTTCAATTAAATCCACTGTGTTGACACTTGCCGTTACCGGCGTAACATCAAGAGATTTATGAGGCAGGCTGTAAACTGTATCGGTTCCGTTTGCATTGTATTTAACCACAAAGCCGCTTCCGATCAAGTTATATGCATCCCCGGTGTCGCTGCCCGAAAGGTCTGGAAGTGCATTGTACATCACACACGGAACAAATGGCATTAGCGCTGCGACTTCATACTCTGCTGAAAACTGCCATATTTGCTCGCCGTCCAGGTAATAAAGATTGTCACCAAACTCGCAGAAAACTCCTTTTTTGTTGGGTAATCCGCTTCGAATGAGATGCAGTGTATTGTTCCGCCATCGGTAAAAACATCTGCCCGCGTGAACAGCATAAAAACCGCCAAACAATGGAGATATCGTATGAACGGGTTCGTCCAAGTCGGATGCAATCTTTGTTTGCCCATCGCGCTTCATGAGTGCGCGTCCTCTAAACCACATGTTTAGCATATCCGGACTCTGATTGTCCAGCACTCCATATTCCGGATCGTTTACGTTGAGACCTCCGTTTAAATCCGGCAGTTTGACTTCTTTAATTATTGTGTTTTGCATGTTTTCTCCTCTATTAAGCAATGCGCAACCAAATATACACGGGCACAGACGGTTGAATATTGTTATGCGGTGCACCATTTCCGGATGCCAGATTCACTCCCTTTGCGGGGTTATTCGTTGCCGTTACCGCACTCACCAGGAATGAAGCGGTGACGTTTGCAGACGTATTTCGCGGCACGTATGAAAAGTTTGAACCGCTACCTATAAAGTCATGAAACAACTCCGGACAAACATGGCTATGCGCATTCTGGCTATGATTGTGCGTGTTTTGACCATGTGTGTGTGTTCCATTTTGCGATTCTGTCAAAGCAACCGTTTTTGAGCCGATAGTGCTGCCCACATGTGCAAAATCTGCGTCATTCGGATCAACACCCACGAGACAGCACCCCTCGGCATACCTCTCCCATTGACCACCCATCCGTCGTGAAGGGTTTTCTTCCGATAACGAAAGGTATAGTGAGCCAACAGGAAATACCTTCAGCACAACCTCACCCTTAACAACCTGCGCAATTTCATCCATACGCTTTGACAAGCGCAAAAACTGATCCATCGTTACTTGGGTTTGTGCCATGATCCACCTCTTTCACTCTCAACCCATACCGTTCAGTGCTGAATAATCATCCGAAACTTCCGTTTCAACCGATCGAATTGTGCGTATCATCGCCCGATACATCGCACTGTAATCGGCATACATATCGTTGTTTTTATCTGCCAGCGCGAAGCTCGCTGCAAGCCCATACGGCATGATACGTTCCGCCGTATCTTCCGACAATTCCAGCGTCTTTTCCAGATCGGTGACTGGCCGTGTGATTTTCTTGTTTTCATAAAACGCTAGCTCATGCTGCAACACATCGATCAACGCCGGTGCACGTTTCTCGTACTCGGCTGCGTCAGGCGATTCCGCCTGATCAATCAATGCCATTGCGAGCTCGTAAACTTCTTGAGCCGTCATGGCTCTCACCTCCAAACAATTATTTTACAGAACTGTACTATCAATCTGCTGCTATGTGATTTAACCTCATCTTCCTATCGAAAAAAGAAATCATATGAGCCTAAAGATACTACCCATATGGAATGGGATGTCAGAAAGCTAACAAAGTTTCCTCGTGTCATTTTGACTGAGCGACAGCAAATGGAGAACCCCACGTTTAAAGCGATTTGCCATAAGAGTCGTAGTTGCGTCGCTTACTCCTTTGCATGACATCTGAAGGCGTTTATCATCAGGCTGACATCCCATAATGGGAACTACGTTTAAATTTAATCATTCACTCCGTTAACGGAGTCACTGATATCAGGCTTTGTCCGTTACCGGGACAGATAAGCCCTTACAGCTGAACAGCTTCGATGGAAATACTGCTGAGCTGCTGAGCTGTCAGCGCATCGCCGTCTGCTGCTTTAAGCTCCACCGACACCGCGCCATCGGAATACCTTTTGTGCCTTGCCGTATCAAACAGCGCAATGTACGCGGTCTGACCCGCTGCCACTGAAACCGACTTGTCACCAAGCACGGCTCTCGGGCCATCACCAGCCTTCAGAACCACCATTATCTGTGTGGCCTCATTTCCGTTGCTGACGCGCAATGCCATGCGCGAATCTTTGCCCGGCAGCACCGTTTGAACCGCAGCAGCTGCTGCCACTTCACTTTCCAAAGCCGCGCTGACCGACCCGCCGCTCACATTAAATATACTTACATTTGCCATAGTGCAGCCTCCTTATATAACCGTCTCATCCGCCGTTGTCAAATCAACACGGATCAGTTCGGCCGGACGAATGACCGTACCGCCATACAAATGGAGCACCTTAAACGCATCTGCAAATGTTTTCTCAGGCTTATACCTTTCAATCATTCCTGCGGGTATCTGCTCCGCAAGCGCAATTGCCTGCCGCGTAAATGCCATACAATGATGCACATCCCCCGTCTTTCTGATTGAGTTGGATACATAAACGCCAAAGTTCAAGTAACTTCCTTTAAACCCCTTGCCGAATACTTCCGCGTTGCTCTGCTGAAACACAATCTTCCCAAGTACGAGCTTTGTGTAAATGGCGGGCGAAATCACAAGAAAACGCTCCTCTTCAAAAGGCACATCCGACTCGAGCAGCGCTTGTTCTGCCTCCGCAAGAGTCGAAAGAATCGATGCCGATGTGCAGCTTGTGTTTTCGATCACCCCGCCGGCTTGCGCATGAAACCCCGCGAGATATTCGTCCAGCGTTTGCGCCAGTGCCTTTTTGGCTTCTCTGACTTCCACACCGAAAACCTCGCCCTGCGCCTGAACCTTATCCACCCTGTCCACCTCAACATTAACGTATTTGGCTTCGGTGATGTAAAGATCCTGATTGTAGTTCGTCTTCTGTTCGAGCAAGATATCCTCACCGGGCGTGTAGTCCTTCACTGAAGGCCGCCCCACACCCGCTATGTGCAGAACATCCCCCTTCTTGGTGATTTCTCCGAGAATGGGGCCTTTGTAGGTGAGGTTTTTAAACACACAATCTCTGCCTCTGTCTGTCATCAACTCTTTGGCCAGTATCTCCGGCCGGAAACTTTCGTATGCCAATTCTCATCATCCTTTCTGTTCGTTTTGTCCCGTTAAAAAAGCCCAGATTCGGCTGTGATTTTTTTCAAGCTCCGCCGGGCTCATCATTTTAATGCTGACATCAGAGATCGGCCTTGGTGAAGCCGCTCCGATACCGACAGCACCACCCATGCTGGCTGTTGAGTTTTGCGCGTTGGTTTGTCGCGCCAGCTCAAGCTGCTGCTCCTTTAGTCTCATTCTGTCGTAAGCATCAAGCAACGGCGTACCGTCCTTCCATGCATCCACCACCGCATTTGGCAGCGTACGCGGATCGACATCCGGGTGAATCTGTAAAAAATCTGTCAACTGCGCATTTACAGCTTCCTGCTTTTTCTTGTCTTCGTCCAGCGCCAGTTTTAAAGCGGTAAGCACCTCCGCTTCATCTATGCCGTTTGTTTGCGCATAGTCCTTCGCGGCCGCACCGATGTCCTCATATGCCGACAGCATTTCCTGAGCTTTTTCCAGTCTGCCGTTGATTTTATCGTAGTTAAGCCCTTTCTGGGCATACTCCGCCGCCGCTTCACGGGAAAGCGGCAGTTGCTCTTTGTTGTACCGAACTGTCAGAAACGCGTTGTCCTGATCACTGTTTTGTCCACCGTCTCCGCCGTCTGTACGCATCGGCTGGTTTGCCGTATCCACGGCCTGTGGTTGGGCCATATCATTCATCATGTTGTCTCCTTAAAATTTCTAAAATTAAAAAAGCCCCTGAGGCCTTTTTATTTGTATACAGTCTCGGATTTACGAAATAAAGTTTATCGGCTGATTCAAGCAAGGGGCTGATATCACAGCCCCTTGCCCATTGATCATTTACTGAACCGCCATATCAATGATGTTAAGAATCACAGAAACAAGCCCGGGCACTGCCGCAATAAGAGCGATCATCCATCCCCGCCGTACGCTTTGTTCCTTCGAGGTGTTCTTTTCTATCCGCTCCAGCTTTTCACCGAGTATGCTCAGCATTTCATTAAAGAGCCGCATATCGCCTTCTATTCCTGTTTTAATATTATCCATGCGGCCTTGTACTTCAGCCAGATTCACACGAATCTGATTCGTCTGCTCTTCAAGCTTGCTGAGCCGTTTACCGTGACGTTCTTCGAGCATTTGTGTCTCACTTCTTATGGCGCGCCCGATGTCGGCACATCCGCCCTCATCTTCATCCAGCCCCAGCTTTTCAAACATGGCTGATAATCGGGATACCAGTACATCCTGATCCGTGACCACCACCCCCTTTTTTTCCATAGCAAATAATAAGGTAACGGTTACTTACTTTATTTTATTCTCTATTGATCTTTTCGACCGTCTTCTTACTATCCAATTTTTTTATGGTCTTAGGCACTATTGCAGCATCCATCTGCGGCAATATCGGCGCTGTTTGTGATTGTTCCTGCTGTGCCTCCCAGCTCTTCACCTCATCCAGCAATTCTTCACGCATCGGAATATGCCCATCCGGAACGCGTTCAAGATATTGTCTGAATGAAATCTCTTTTCCCTTCAGGAGGTTGTCCAGTGTTTGCACCACCTGCACCTCGCTCCACATCGTCGACGGCCCCACATCCACCTTCAAGCGCAGCGTGTACGCATCAAGAACATCGTCAGCAATCGGTATAAAAATGCGCTGTCCCTCTTGCTCAAGCGGTATCATTCGGCCCGCGCGGTAATATTGCTTTATAAAATCCAGCCAGATCAATCCGATGTCCTCCACGAACGCATAGAACCGTTCCTGCTGCGACTGCAGCGGTACCAACGCCGCATCTCTCGTGGCAATAAAGGCTGACGTGTTGTCCGGGTTTGTTATATTGCCGAGCGTAACATCGTTCGCCCCCATCATGCGCATCGTGGTATCAAGGGTTGCATTCAGCCCGTTCCATGCGTCATAGGTTGCACCCGGCGGCATCAAATACTGGGCCGCGCCCGCAATATCGCCGTTCACGGCCACCGCCCCCGCCACCTTGTTGCTCCATTCGCGGATGCGTGTTCGGTCGAATATCACCTTCGGAAAGCTCATCTGCATCTGGCTCAGCTGAGAAAGCGCGAGAATTTTGTTGACAAATACCTGGTTGGGTATCAGCCCCGTCACCTCGGCCACCCCGTGGCAGGAGTTCTTGCGCGTGTCCCAGTTCATCAGCGCAACAGGGTACATTGTGAGCCGTGTGTCCTTAGGCGGCTGAATCACAGCATTGCGGACGCTCTTCTCGCACCATACCCGCCCGTCCTTTTTGTACATTTTGAGCAGCACGTTGCATTTGCCCGCGTCTTCCAGCTCCACCTTGCCAAGATCGCCCGCTGTGTACGAATTGTCCTCATCAGCCGTTATCTCATCAACGTTGACACAGCCATTGGCCCGCGCTTCCTCCTTCACCTTGGATAGAAGCTCCCGAAACGCAAGGATGATATACGGCTGGTTCTGCACATCCGTGCTATTCGGGTTGCCCGGGTAAAAGTTCACATTGTCGATAATCTGCGTGGCGATGTCGCCCGTTAAAGCCTGTCCCGTTTCCAGCGTGCTGTCCCAGTAAAAATACTGCACAAAATCACCCGTGATTGCGGCTTGCTTCAAGCCTTCCTTGGTCAGGTAATCCATCTTCAGTCGTTCCAGAGCATATCGCAGTACTGGGATATCTGCCGCGCGTAGATGCCGATATCGCCGCCATCGCTGACGCCCTCCGCGAAGAACTTGAGCTTAAGCTGTCTGTCCGTTACTGCCGCGATCTTCCACGCAGACGCATAGCGGATGAAGTTGACCACCGGTGTCGGCAGCCCTTCGTGCGGAATGCCCACCCACTGGTCCCCGGCGTAAAACCGTTCGTTTAAGTCCACCGTGTGATATAGGCCGATACGCGCCTTGTAGTCGATGCCCTGCTCATACTCCTGCCAGATTTGTGTGCTGCTCATATGCGTTCACCGTACGGGTCGTAATCGAGTATCGCCTCATACTTTTTCATCAGCGCGTCCTGCTGCTGGGCTGCTTCATCAGTTAATGTCTTATTGCCGCGCACGGCACTGCGCCTTAAGCCCGCCCGATACCCAACCAGCCCCGCCGCCGCAATCAGCAAGCCAGCCGCTGCGCCGATTAATATCTGCACCATCCCATACCCCTCCTTGCTTGTATTCAGACATAAGAAAAGAGCGCCGTTCCCGCGCCCTTTGTTCCAAGACCCCTGCCTCTGTCATGCTGAGCATGTCGGCTACGAAGTGAATTAGCATCCCTCACTGAGCAGTTCCGACTATTGTCATGCTGAGCGAAGTCGACTACGAAGTGGATTAGCATCCCACGGCGATTTCCTCTTGCTTCGCCTGTTGGATACACAACCTTTACTTCGCTTGCCTGCTCATGCAATTAGCAAAGCCCCCAACTCATTGTCATGATGAGCGCAGTCGAATCATCCCATGGGTATTTCTCTCGCTTTGCAATGCGATACATAACCTTGACTTCTCTTGCCCTCTCATGAGAATGGCACACTGGGTCATGCGCCTGTTTCTTATGTCTCGTTATGGTCATTTTTCCATATCAGTTGACTCAAAATCGCTCATTGTTAAATTGCACACCGTTTTCCAGTATGCTATAATTTTTCTTAGTGTTCCAAATCCATTTTCTGATGTTTCTTTATTATTTGTTATTCACGAGGGTTAATGGACAATCAGCCGACTTTAAAAGAGTATCTTAATTCTAAACGTGATGACGTGATCATGAGTGAAATCGGCTCTTTCTTTTTTGTGAAGCCGAACAGCAGCAAGCTTTTTAAAGCGTTGAAAACTGCTCTCAGCTTGTTATTCATAATTCTCATGCCTTTATTGATTACGCTGGATGGTGCATGGCCAAATATCTCATTTGATATGGCTATTTTATGGCCTTTGCTTTTAAGAGCACTTTCTAAGCTTGAATATGCAAATAGCAGTTTTGATAGTATTGATGATGATGACGAAGAACATCAAGAAGTGATTGACTGGCTGCGCAGTCATGCCTATCGAAAACATGTTGTGTTTAAATTATTGATAGGGCTGGGGATCATATTTTGTATTGCAAATTCTTTTGCATTTTTGTATATAAGGAGCATGGTAGATAATCAATGCACCGTCTCCGATATAAACATTTCTTTTTTCAACAGCAACGGCGATACCGCAATAGATTTTGAAGACTTTGAGAAATACTCAGAAGTTATTATTCCGGATACAACAATTTCTGACATCTATATAAACACCAAGATAACCGGAAAACCTGATACATTTAAATTTAAGCTTAATGGCCAAATCTCATCAGACATTCATTGTAATAAAAATATATCTTTCATTTGGGATGAAGAAATCTTTCCGCAGTATTATTTCGGCTTTATTAATGTCAGCGACCTTCCAGACAATTCCGTCCTTGAAATCAGCAGCGGTTCATTCAGCCGCCAATGGACAATCAAGCTGATGAATTAATAATAAAAGCCCGCATCTGCGAGCTTTCATTCGTCTAAAATGTTCCGGTATACGTCACCACATCCATTCGGCGCTCAGGCGCAGCCGCTTTCTCCTTCGCTTTATAGCCAAACACCGCCGCCTGCTGTGGCAGCAGCCCTTCCGGCACACCAAGCTTTTTCATCAGCACCGCGTCGTTAAACACGAGCTTCACAAAGCCCATCCAGCACGAGCCGATGCCCATGCTTTCCGCCGCCAGCATCATGTTTTCCATCGCCGCCGTGCAGTCCACCTCACCCGAGGCGGATTCTTTTTGCGTGGAAACCAGTATAAAAGCGGGGGCTTTGTGCGTCACATCAAGATTTGGGTTCTGCCCCATTTTGCGCATCCAATCTATGGGCACCTGTGCCATCGCCTGCTTTGTCTTCTCGTTCACTTCCGCCAGCAGCGCTCTGTCCTGCACCACCGAGAAGTGCCACGGCTGATGATTGCATCCCGTCGGCGCATAAATTCCGGCTTCCACAATGGTCTGCAGCTGCTCTTTAGATAGCAAATCGCTTTTGTAAGCGCGCACGCTGCGTCTGCTTTTGATAACATACAATGTATCGTTCATGCAAAGCCTCCGTATCAACTTTGGCTCTATTATACGGCTTTCATTTTTAATTGGATACCATCATTTTATAATTTATCGTCTGCCGCCGTTTGTGCGGATATTGATGTCGTCGTCACGTGATTCTTCTGTTTCACCAGCGATGCCACCATCGAAAGAAATGCAACAATCGCAGCCGCAATAAACGTTCCATGCATGGCGCTTATAAACGCGTTGTTTTGCAGCAGCTCACCTGTCTGCCCCTGCGCCGACAGCGCGGCTCTGGCAACGTTTTGGATCGACGAGAACAGCGCGCCCGACACCGCCACACCAAGACACATCCCGATGTTGCGCATCGTCGCAAGCGTCCCCGAAGCCGTGCCACGGTTCTCCTGAGGCACACTGCCCATTATCGCGCTGTTGTTGGGCGTTTGAAACATCCCAAAGCCAAGGCCGGTTACAATCATAGCCGCAATCATGTATAATATAGAGGTGTCTGCCTGCAAAAAGCTCAGCATAAAAAGACCGCACCCCATTAAAAGCGCGCCGAATGCGCTGATATACTTGCTGCCAACCTTGTCAGATATGCTGCCGCTTATCGGCGCGATGCACATTGTTGCTATCGGCATCGGCAGATAAATGAACCCACTCGTCATAGCAGAGAATTCCCGTAGGTTTTGAAGATAAAACGGCGCGAGAAAAACCATGATAAACTGCGCCATGTAGATGAATATGGCGGCGGTATTGCTGGCCGCAAATGTCCTGTTCTTGAAGAACCGGACGTTAAGCATCGGATGCTTGCGTTTCAACTCAAAAAGCACAAAGATCACATTCAGCAGCAGCCCTGCCGCAATCAGTGAGATGAACAGCATCGGCGGTATTGCATAATCGCCCGATAAACTCAGCGGCATCAGTATCAACAGCAGCGCAGCAAAAATCATCACACTGCCCGCAATATCAAACGGAACGGCTGTCTTTTTTTCATCCTTTGGTATGTTCTTTCGTACAAGCAGCAGCCCGACAGCACCAATCGGAATATTGATAAAAAAGATGCACTGCCACCCAATCAGCGTTGAGATCATCCCCCCCACCACCGGGCCGGTGCTGAGCCCCAGCGCTACTGCAATTGCCGTCACGCTGAGCGCTTTGCCTCTGCGTTCGGGTGGCACCGCATTGGTGATAATGGCCGGCCCCGTGGAGAACAGCATGCCCGCTCCAATGGCTTGAACCACCCGGCTTGCAATCAACAGCCCGATATGAAAAGACAGCCCGCACAGCAGCGACCCGACGGTAAAGATGATAAATCCGGTCATATACACCTTCTTATGCCCGTACATATCCGCAATGCGCCCGTACATCAGCAGCAAACTGCTCACCACAAGCAGGTAAGCTGTCACAATCCATTCCACCATCGAGAGCGATATGCCGAAATCTGCACGAATCAATGGCATGGCAAGGTTCACCACGCCTGAATCAAGCGAAGCCATAAACGTCCCGACACCCACTGAGAGTATAATGGCCTTTGTTTTTTTATTCATTGTCTTTTCCCTTCTTAAGATAGAAGTTTTTCATGAGTCTTTGCTCACTTTTTATCATGATATTCCCAATTGTTGCCGCTGTCAATATGCAATGCGAGCTTTTACTCATTTTTTATTGACACCTTATCTGTCTCGTCCTAGAATAGATTTTGAGGAGATGATGAAAATGAAGATACCCGAATCGCGTGAGCCCGTTAAACAGCCGCAAGTGCCGCGAAAGCCCAAGCAAATGCGCAGTATTCAAACCAAAGAAAAGATACTTAATGCCGCGTTCGCGTTGTTCTGTGAAAAAGGATATTACAAAACCACCACCAACGAGATCGCCCAGCGCGCAGATGTATCCATCGGCAGCCTTTATTCATATTTCAAAGATAAAGACACAGTTTTTCTGGAGATACTCGATAAATACCATCAGAAATTCAACGACGCCAAAAGCGATCTCCTCGGTGATATTGCACTTATGCATGCCGATGTCAGGCAGTGGCTGAGAAGGCTTATCGATATTCTGATCAAAGTGCATGAAGAATCGCGGGAGCTTAACCGTGAGCTGACTGTGTTATCATATTACAAACCGGAAGTGGCTGAAATTCTCGACCAAAACATACAAAATACCATGAAGTCGTCCATCGGCTATTTTCTTTCGTTACAGAAAAATCTCAATGTTGACGATATTGAAGCGGCAGCGGTTGTGTCGTTCGATCTCATTTCGGCAACGGTAGATCGTATTGTGTTCGGCAAAGCCGGAATCGATAACGACCGTCTCATCAATGCGGTAATTGATATGCTGTATAAGTATTACATTGACTGATATATCTCACTATCTGATCTCGGCTTTTTTCCCCAAAATATGCTATAATAGTGCAATAAACGTTTGCGAGGTGTGTTCCATGAATAACAAAATCGCCATTATCATCACATCTGTTATCGTCATTGCCGTCGTCATCGTCGTCGCCGTCATGATGTCCACCGACAGCAATCCGGCCGCCTTTGATATCAAGGATGGCAGTCTGGTCATCACCTGCTCATTCGGCACCACCGTGCCGCTCAGCGAAATCTCATCGCTGGAGTTCACCGACACCGCGCCGGATATCAAGACAAAAACCAACGGAGCTGGCATCGGCAGTATGCAAAAAGGCGAATATCTGCTTGCAGACGGCAGCAAAGCACGCCTTTATATCGACACAAGCGCATCGGCCTTCGTCCGTTTTGTGCAGGGCGATACCGTCTTCTATCTCAGTGCAGATTCGGCCGAAGCCACGAAAGAACTGTTTGCTCAGCTTGATGCCGCCGTCAATTAATCTGCCGCATTGATGCCAACACAAAGAGATTTTATGGAATACCTGCACGACCCCGTCACCGGGCGCCGTATCGCTGCTTTTATCGTTGATCATTCTATCATCAGCATCATCTGTATTACTCCGTTTAATTCGTTATCGCTGCTCAGCATGGACGGTGGAATGGCTCGTTTCTTTCAAAGCCTGTGGCTCGTGATCGCTGCCGGTTTTATCTGTTACGCACTAAAAGATATTTTTGGCAAGAGCTTCGGAAAATGGCTGTTTGGCTTATCGATTATAAACATAGACAATCCGCAAGCAAAACCATCCGTCCCGAACCGCATTCTGCGCAGTCTGACTGTGTTCATATGGCCGGTCGAGGCCATTGTGATGCTGAAAAATGCCGACAGAAGACGTCTAGGAGATAGATTGGGCCGTACCATTGTCATTTTAGCATACAAACGTTAACACTTTGGTTGAATACAAAACAAGCACAGCGGTTAAACAGTGCTTGTTTTTTGCTGTGATGATTTTCTCAGGTTTAGCTGCTCGCGCTGCTGTACCGCCGCACGGCAAATTTCCAAAAAAACCGTGTCAGCGTAAAGCAGATGACCGGGGCTGCCACGCCCCACACAACATACATCGGCTCCATTTTGCCCATAATAAACAGCGTCGGGAAATTGACAATCACGAATATCGGCAGCAAATAGATACCGATGCGCTGCACCGTTTTTGAGTATATCGTCATCGGCATATTGTTAAAGTCCCAAAACGTGCCGGTTGCGCTCGCCACCGCGTCGGCCTTCACAAACCAAAACGTCAATATCACAGGAAACAGCAGCAATGAATAGCTGATGATTACGCTGCTCAACATCAGCCCCAAAAAGCCTATTAGCCCGGGTATGTCCACGGCAATCTGCAGCCGCGTCATCCCCACAATCACCATAATCACGCCGGGTATGAAATCCGTCATAAACAGCGAAATCTCACTGCGGCTCAGCGTCGCGATAAACTGAAGCGACACCGGCTTCACGATGTAAAAATCGAGCGTCCCGTTGCGAATATGCTCACCCAGCAAATAGTGGTTCATCATAAAGAAACCGGCCACAAAGGCGGTCATGATGATGAATATGCCCACATAAACAAGTATCTCATCCGGATAAAGACCATTCACCTGCAAGCCCGACTGATAAATTACCACCACATACAGCAGTTTCACCGCGAGATAGCCAAGCTCCATCGCAACGCCCGTAAAAAAGTTCACCCTGTATTCCAGCTGCGTCATCAGTCCGTTTTTCACAAACAGCCACCATATGAATAAATGCTTGCGTATCTCTCTAAAAAGCGTTCTCATGTTAACCCCCTGCCGCCGTGTAGCGTTTGAGCCCGCTGCGCCACAATGCGTTGGCCGCCAGCCGCAGCACCATAATCCACAGCACCATCGCCAGCAGCCCCGGTATCACCTGTTCCCCCGTCAGCCTGCCGCAAATCACATCCACCGGGAAATTCACCGTGTACCGAAACGGCATCCAGTTCAGCACTGCCACCGCCCCCGGCCCCAGCACATCCAGCGGAAAAATGCCGCCGCTCGCCGCGATAAAGACGATGCGCACCGCCTCAAAGAAAAAACCGATCTCTGTCAGCCAGAAGGCGAGCATACCCACGCAGAAAAAGATGATGTAGTTGAGCAGGCAAGCCAGCACCAGCACCGCGAGAAACATCAGCAAGCCTGCGAGTGTCACCACTGTACCGAAAACGCTGTTAATAATCATCGCCGCCGCACCGAGCAACACGAAAATAACCACCGACATTACCAGCTTTCCGCCAAAGAAGCTCGTCATATAGAAGTTAAAATAGCCGATCGGCCGCACGATGAACTTATCAAGCCCGCCGTTTTTAACGTCAAAATTGATATCATACTCAAAGCCGGTTCTTAAAAACTGCTGCACGATATTCGCAAAAACCGTGTATGTCACCATCTGCGCATACGTGTACCCAAACAGCATGCCATCCGTGGCACGGTAAAGGCTGCTCCACAGAAAAAACTGAATGATAATAGGCCATATCGCGCTGAAAATATTCAGAAAAAAAGCGCCGCGGTACTCCAGTGCGTTTTGCATACCGAGCTGAAGAGACCGGCGGTATTTCAAAAGCGATTTCACTCGTCCTGCTCCTTTCGATACAGCCGTATGATACCCTCTTCCAGAGGAATGTCTTCAATGGTGAAGTCCACAACCGGCAGCGAATCGAGAATGTCCTTGAGCGTCTGCTTAAGCACCTGTTTCTCTACCTCAATCAGCGCGTTGTAGCCATCAAAGCTTTTCACCTCGCCAAACCGCGCCGCGTCCTGCTCCTGCATTTTGGATGACAGCTGCAGCTTCACCTGTTTCTTTTCACTGAACAACTCGTTCACCTTCGCCAGTTCACCGTCGTATATAATGTTCCCCTCGTTGATGATCACCGTGCGCTTGCAAAGGTTCTCAATGTCGTTCATGTAATGGCTGGTCAGCAGTACCGTGGTTTTGCTTTGTTCGTTGTAATATTTAATGAATTCCTGTATTTTCTTCTGCGATATCAAATCAAGACCAATCGTCGGTTCATCAAGAAACATGACGCGCGGCCTGTGAATCAATGCGGCGATCAACTCCATCTTCATGCGCTCACCTAGCGACAAGCGCCTGACCTGAACGGTCATCAAGTCCCTTGCATCAAGCAGCTCGGTAAGCTCTGCGATTGTCGCTTTGTATTCCTTTTCGTTTAAATCGTAAATGTAGCGATTCAGCATAAAGGCTTCATTCGCAGGCAAATCCCAAAAGAGCTGGCTCTTTTGCCCCATCACAATGGCGATCTGCTTTTTAAATTCCTTTTTGCGTTCCCACGGCGTATACCCAAGCACGTTCGTCGTCCCGCCGGTCGGGAATAATATCCCCGAAAGCATTTTGAGCGTCGTGGTCTTGCCTGAGCCGTTCGGCCCCAAAAAGCCAACCATTTCACCCGCCCGCACATCAAAGCAAATGCTTTTTACGGCATCCTTAACGAGCTTCTTGCGGTGAAACACGTTCTTCACAGAGCTTTTAAGCCCGGCTTCTTTTTTATAATAGGTGAAAGCCCGGGATAAATTTTCAACATGTATTGTTGTCATCTTTGTCTCCTTGAACAAACTTTTCAGACGGTCTGCTTTTCCAAGCAAACCGCTATTTGAGTCAGTATAAATAATGCAGCCGCTATAAAGCCGAGCCGGTCATGCAATCGGCGATTAATCATTGATGGAGTAAGCCATCCGACAGCGATGGGCGAGGTTTTGCTGCAGCATGCTGCTGTCGCCCAAAGGCGGCTGATGAGGTGTTCGTATGGTCTGTTTTCTTGACGCTTCTTCCCCGTGTTGCGTACCATATTCTCCCTTGAGGGATAAGCTTTTTCAATATAGCTTAATTTATATGAAAATGCAACTATCTCTATGTAACTG
>JAEZIW010000169.1 GCA_023436525.1 Bacillota bacterium
TTCGAAGATAAAGGCAGGGCTGGATGCCATGGCGGCGACGGCGGCCATACTGCTGATTGCGGGTGCGGTGACAACGCTGCTGGTTCTGATATTGTTCTGCCATCTGTTCATCACGAAGCAGAGAAAAAGAACCGCGATTGAACGGTCTCTTGGCATGACCAAAAGGCAGTGTACGGTACCGTTGCTGACGGGCATTCTTGTGATCGTGATCCCCGCTTGTATTATCGGCAGCGTGATCAGCGGGGCGCTTTCCGGCTACGCGTTTGAGCAGATCAATGCGTCGCAAAGTCAGGACGCATTTGATACCCTGTTCAGCGACTGGGTAAACGGTGCCGACGCGCAAACCATTGCTGATTTTAAGATGGACACCCAAGCCGGTATGGATACAGCCTTTGTGGGAACGCTGTTCATCCCTGTGGCGGCGCTGATTGCGCTGCTGAACATCCGCAGCAACTTAAAAAGCGAGCCGCTGAAGCTGCTGGGTGAGAAAGAGCGGTAATTTTACGGTATGAAGTGGAGATGAGGCATGGTCATTAGTAACAGCCTTCGTCAGCTTATGCGAACGCCTGTAAAAACGCTGGCCTTTTTAATACTGCTGATACTCACCGTCACTTTTTTTATGCTGGGGTTTAACCTTTGGAGCGTCTCACAGAATAATCTTCAAAGGATAGAAAATACGTTTACCACGATTGGGACAGTGCAGCAGAAGGCAACGTCAATGTCAACCGCGCAAATGTGGGATGGATGGCAAAAGACGCACACATATTTTTCGCACGCGATATACGATAAACTGATTCCACCGTCTGTCTTGGATTTTGAGGGCGCGAATTATATCATTAAGCCGGAGAAACGGCCATATTACGCGGCATACAGCGCCGATTACGTTGTTGATGAAAACCCTTTTACAGATATTATCATCGATTCTCAGCTGCTGATTGTTGAAATGCAGCCCTTAGAAGATTGCGTTCCAAGCGACCCCGTACGAATGAAGGTCACGAAAGTTCTGAGCGGAGATATCGGGTATTCAGATGAAATCTATTTTTGGGATTCTGACGAGTTTCCGCAGCCAATGAAAGCGCAGAATACATATATTATGTCTTTACAGTATGCGCCCGGGTTCTTGAATTATGATTTGTCCGTATTTATGCCGGCCGGATACCCATATTCGACACAACGTCAAAAAGACGGCTCGCGGGTCGTGGATTCGTTAAACATTGACGCGATATGGGACGTTGTAACAAATGATTTTTATGAAACGCCGATAGGCAAACGTTGGCTGGCACTGATGGAGGCGCATGAAATTATTAAGCATACGATACCGGTAATCCCCACTCAGAATACGAATCTGCTGATGCCGTTTTATGACGGCGATGCTTGGGTATGCGATGGGCGCGATATCAGCCAAGAGGAATTTGAGAACGGAGAAAAGGTATGCTTGATATCGAAATACTTTGCGCAGAACAACAAGCTCAATGTGGGCGACAGTTTAAGGCTTCCGTTGCTTTGTGCGGATTATCTGTTTCCTTCCAGTCGGGCCTACCCAAAAGACGCTTATACCGGCGGCCCTTATGGCAGCCTGCTCAACGCCAAAGGAGAAATTTATCCCGTATTTGAAAATACCGAATACAAAATCGTCGGGCTGTATCAAGATGTTCAAGGCGCCAGCAGCTCACCCGATTATATGCTCGGAAAAAATGCCGTGGTGATTCCATCTGCGTCTGTGAAGAACAGCGATGAGAACAACATACTCTCCGTAGGCCCCATGATGGGGTATTCAACATCATTTCAAATTCCCAACGGGACGGCAGACGAATATCTTGCGGCGTGGGCCAAGCAGGGCATACCTGAGCTTGAAATCAATTTTTACGACAAGGGCTATTCCAAGATAAAGGCAGGGATTGATGCGATTGCGGCAACAGCGGCGATATTGCTGACAGCGGGCGCGGTCACAACGCTGCTGGTGCTGGCATTGTTTTGCCATCTGTTTATTACCAAACAAAGAAAGAGAACGGCGATTGAACGGTCTCTTGGGATGACCAAGAAACAGTGCATTGCTTCGCTGCTGACAGGCATATTGATTGTGGTAATCCCCGCGTGTATCATCGGCAGCTTATTAAGCGGCTGGGTTTTCGGCTATGCATATGAACAGATTAACGCCTCACAGACCGAAGAAGCTTTCGATACGACCTTCAGCGACTGGGTAAACGGCGCCGACGCGCAGATCATTGCGGATTTTGAGATGGACACCCAAGCGGGCATGGATACAGCATTTGTGGGAACGCTGTTCATCCCCGTGGCGGCGCTGATTGCACTGCTGAACATACGCAGTAACTTGAAAAGCGAGCCGCTGAAGCTGCTTGGTGAAAAAGAGCGGTAGCGTTTACAGCCCGTGAATCTTGTCTGGCGGCCAGATCACAAACAGCGCCTTGCCGAGTATCATTTCCAGTTTGAGCGGGCCGACCGCCCGAGAATCCACCGACACGTTGCGGTTGTCGCCCATCACGAAGACGCAGCCTTGCGGCACAACGGTTTTGGGAAACGTTTTTTGTGTATCCTGCGAGAAGTAGGTTCTGTCGGGCTCGCCGTTGACGTATAGGACGCCATCCTTGATCTCAAGCGTATCGCCCGCGATTCCGATTACACGTTTCACATACGTGGCATCGCTGTCAGGGAACTTACAGATGACCACATCGCCAAAGCTCGGCTGCGCAAACCAGTAGGTCACACGCTCCATGAACACATAGTTGTTGGAATAGAGCGTGGGTTCCATAGATGTTTGGCTGATGCAGACAAATTCAAAAACAAAAAGCCTCAGCAATACCGCAATGGTAACGGCAATGGCCATGGATATGACCCAACCGCGTTTCTCGTTGCGTTTGGCTTCGGCTCTGAGCTCGGTACGTGTGACGGCGTGCTCCTCCTCAGTAAAACTGCTGCTATTTTTCATAACCCCCAAAACCCCTAAAAAAATTCCACCACCGTCAATAAATACTTTACAATCCCCTAATCTGATCGAGCGGCCAGATGATAAACAGCGCTTTGCCAAGCACCATGTTGTCTTTGAGAGGCCCCACCGAATTAAAGCGCGAATCCATGGATTGATTACGGTTGTCGCCCATGACAAACACGCAGCCCTCAGGCACTTTGGTTGGCGGCAGCGAGTCTTCAATATAGCCTGAAAAATACGTGGTGTCGACCTTGCCGTTGATGTAAAGCGTGCCATCCGTCACCTCCAGCAGATCGCCGCCGACACCGATTACGCGTTTGACGTATGTCGCGGTGCTGTCGGGATACTTGCAGATGACCACATCGCCAAACGCCGGCTCTCTGAACCAGTAGGTCACCTTTTCCATAAACACATATTCGTTGGAATAGAGTGTCGGCTGCATTGACGGACCCGACACGCTGATAAATTCAAAAACAAAAAGTCTCAGAAGCAAGGCAATGGAAAACGCGATGAGTAAAGAGATGATCCAGCCTCGTGTTTCGCTTTTTTTGTTATCTGATTTGCGCTTCATGCGCGAGCCTTCAAGCTCGTCCGGCAAGTTGTCGTCATTTCTCATCAGGCAAAATCCTTTTTAATCGTTTTACGAACACCTCGTGAGAGAGCATAACGATATGCCCGCATCCAAGGCACTTAATTTTTACATCCATACCCACGCGAATGATACGCCACTTGTTTTCGCCGCATGGATGCGGTTTTTTCATTTGCACCACATCAGAAAGCTTAAATTGCACCAAAAGCCTCCGTTAACCGTTGATGACCACGCGATGAGGATACGGAACCACCACATCGTTTTTATCAAAAGCTTCTTTTATTGCCTTGCGCAGGTCGCGCTCCGTCTCCCAGTGCGTGAGGGCTTTCACGCGTATCACCATTCTGATCACCATACGGGATTCGGCGAATTCTATTATACCGAGTATGCGCGGCTCTTCAAGTATATTATCATGTGCGGCCATATAATCAAGCCCGGCGGCGCGCATTAATTCTTCCGCTTTTTCTATGTCCGTTTCGTATGATACCGGAATATCGATCACCGCGAGATGTCCGCCGCGCGAGAAGTTGGTCACAGTATTAATGCTGCCGTTCGGTATGGTAACGGCTTCGCCTGTGGGTCTAATAATTGTGGTGGTGCGCAGCGTGACCGAATCAACAGTGCCTTCATGATCAGCGACTTTAATGTATTCACCAACCGTCAGCTGGTTCTCAAACAGCATGAACATGCCGGAGACGATGTCTTTCACAAGGCTCTGTGCACCCAGAGCGATGACGATGCCGCCGATTCCGGCGGCGGCCAGCATGGAGGTAACGGCGGAATCCAGACCGAGTACGCCAAGTATACCCATTACCGCTAAAAAGTAAATCGCATATTTGACGATGGAATCAACGAGGGTTTGAATGGTTTCTCCCTTTTTGGCCAGCGATGAATGCGGTTTGCGGCTAAACCTGAGCTTGAATATACGGCGCGACATTCTTCTTGAGAGGGCGATGATGATGCGGGCAATCACAATAATACCGACGATTTTCAATATGCCAACCAAAACATCATCTGCGTATTCGCCGATATTATTATAAAAGTCAGTCAAACTTTTTATGATTTTCGAGAAAAACGACTCCAATTCGGAAAAACCCTTCATCTTTTTTTTCTATTCATTATAACAGAAAATGGTGACAATAACCATCGCAATTATGTGCGCAAAGGCAAAAAAGAAGCGCAAATTCGCATATTTACAATTTGTTCATATGGATGTATTG
>JAEZIW010000172.1 GCA_023436525.1 Bacillota bacterium
TGCCGCTTCTATGCTTTTAAACGCCGTTCTGACTTCGCCGTCGATGGTGGCGGCAAGCTGACCCGCTTCATCTTTCGATTTAACGTCCAGCGGTGCATCCAAATTGCCCGAAGCGATGGCTTTGGCGCAGGCGGCAGTTGCCGCTATCGGCTTAGAAATCATTCTTGATATCGCAATACCTAAGATAATGGCGATTAAAAAAACAATGCCGGCTACAATAACGGTTATCAACATTACACTGTCTGTCAACGCTGCATTTGCAACGGCTTTATTTTCGGCATCTTGGGTTTTTGCAGTTAGAATTGCATCAATAGCATCCTGCTCAGCTTTTGCGGCAATGCCTGCCGGGCTGTCTTCAGCGAGCATCGTAATGGCTTCTGAATCGTTATCGGAGCGAATAGCGCTGATAATTTTGTCCTCAAGCGATCTAAATGTTTTATTAGCTTTGACAAATGCGTCAAATAGCGATCGCATTTCAACAGAGAGAATCTTTTTTTCAAACTCAGATGACATTTGATCGATTTCAGCGTGTCTCTCTTCCAAATTAGTCAATTCGGCTTCAATCAAATCAGGATCATCAAGCAAAATAGCCTGACGGTAGCTAACGCGCTGACGCTGGAACGACTCGCTGATTTTTGCCATTTCCTGAATGGGAACTGTCATGTTCTCGTACATCTCCATATCAGACCTGTCAAGTGTAATAATGTTAATAATATTGTAAGCCGCCATACCCCCTGTTAACAAAGCAACCAGAATAAAGCTGATAAGCAGCTTCGTTGCAATCTTTAAGTCTTTGAACCTTTTCATGATTTTACCCTCTCTTTAATTTCGTTGATGCTGTTAACTTCTTCGTCCTGAAAAAGACTTTTACAGTTAATAAGAATAATGATACGATCATCGCCTTTGCCTATTCCCGCGATGTAGTTTTTGCGGATGCTTGTGCGAATGTTTGGTGGGGGAGAGATGTTTTCGTTGCTTATGGATGTGACCTCGGCGACTTTGTCAACAATTAAGCCCACGGATAAATCTCCTGTGTCAATAACGATAATGCAAGTTCTTTCGGTGTCTTCGGCGGCTTCTTTTTTAAACTTGAGCCGAAGATCAATAACGGGGATGATCTTGCCCCGCAGGTTAACAATGCCCCGAATGTAGTCGGGGACTTCAGGCAATCGGAATACCGGCTGCATGCTGATGATTTCGGTCACATAACCGATATCAACGCCGAATTCCTCCTCGCCGAGGGCGAACGTTAAAAAACGTCCATTTTCTGTGCTTTCATTTTGCTCTGACTGATTTGTTTGAGTACGTGTCATATGTTCTCCCCTCTTGAATTAATGCAGTACATCCAACCGGTTGGATGCACTCTTGTTATATCGTTAGGCACGTTGTCAACTTAAGCTAAATAAAAGTAAATATATATAAAAATAATTAATAAATGAAAAAATATTCCAAATAAAATATTTAAGAGAAATAGAAATATTAAAGATATTATATATATAATAGAATAAAGATATTATATATATAATAATAAGAAATTAATAATAATTATGGCTTGATTATGGTCTTTTTCCGACGTATGATGAAAGCATGAAAAAACTAAGCATATTCGACGCTGCATGTGAATTGTTCGCAATAAAGGGCTATGACGGATGCTCCATTCAGGATATTGCCGATAAGGTGGGGCTTCACAAAGCGACGATATACAATTATATAAGAAGCAAAGACGATTTGTTTTTAGCCGTGCTGGAACGAGAGCTCGGCGGCTATGAAGCAACCGTTCAAAAAGCCGTTGATGATCATACTGATGAATGCTTAGAAAAGATACTCTATTCCATTGTGATCGCTATTGCGGATTACTCGAATTTTAAGCGGCTGCTCTTATGGAAAAAAACGATGCTGATGGCATTATCGACGGAAGAAGAGAGTGTTCACCGGTTGTCTCGCGACTTATTATATGAGAAGAATAATAAGATTAGGGATATATTAAATAACGTATTGGTTAAAAATCATATGGATTTAGACAGGCCCGAAGTTAAGAAGCTTATCAACTCTTATTATATTTTCTTAATGAACGTATTGGAATGGATGCTTTTAAAAGAATACTGTATGAAAAAGAATGTTGAGGCTATGATAAAAGACTTGTGGTACAATTTTTGGAACGGATGCAAACTGGCATAATGGCCACTACGAAGTCGACAGGCTCGGAATCATCATGCGTCTTTTGCGCACCACAATAAACGAAAACAACTTACATCTGCGCGTAACCCAGCTATAATGGAAATATGGCAACGAGTTCGCATGTCATTGTCACAGAGAGGTCGACTCGGAATCTGAAATTACCCCTGCTGCAGCACCACACTTTGTCCATTAAGGACGTATAGCAATGTAGCTATTATAGCAGGGGTAGCGCCATAAATTTCATTCAAGGAGTTTTTGTATGAAACCTGTTTATGAGCGTTGTTGTGGGATTGATGTACACAAAAGGATTATTGTAGCCTGCTTCAGAAACGGGAAAAGCGCAGAGCTACGACAGTTCGGAACACTGACTAAAAATCTCAAGGAGCTAGGCAACTGGCTCGTCGAGAATGGATGTCAGATGGTCGCAATGGAAAGCACAAGTTCTTACTGGAAACCAATTTATAACATCCTAGAGTTACTTAATCTTAATGTCATGATCGTTAATGCCCATCACATGAAAAATGTTCCCGGTCGAAAGACAGACATCAAAGATGCCGAATGGATAGCTGATCTGCTGCAGCATGGATTACTAAAGCCCAGCTACATACCGGATAAGGAACAGCGGGAGCTTCGTGAGATTGTCCGCTACAGAAAGAGCATGATTGAAGAACGCGCCAGAGAGACAAATCGATTGGAAAAAGTATTGGAAGGCGCAAATATCAAACTGAGCTCATTTGTATCGAGTCTGATGGGTATGAGCAGCCGCAAACTGCTTGAACAGTCTTTGGTGGGACAAGTCAGTGAAGAGAATATTGGAGATCTGATACACAGTTCTATGCAATCAAAAAAAGCCGAACTTCTGGATGCTTTAGATGGGGTATTCTCTGTAACACAAAAGCTGCTCGTTAGGGCAATCCTTGATCACATAGATGATATGACCAAACGTATCAAAGAATTGGACGACATTATTAATGATCAAATGAAAGGTTATGAAGATGACATTAAGAAAATCGATGAAATAACAGGAGTCGGTAAACGTAGCGCTGAGGTCATTCTTTCTGAGATAGGTCAAGATATGAGTCGGTTTCCAACAGATGCGCATCTTTGTTCATGGGCGGGTCTTTGTCCTGGTAACAATGAAAGCGCGGGTAAGCGTAAAAGCGGCAAAACCAATAAAGGCAATAGGCATTTAAAATGTATTCTCATTCAATGCGCTAAGTCGGCCAAACAAAACAAAAACAGCTTTTTCTTTGCTCAATATCAACGTTTGGTCGTAAGGCGAGGCGCAAATAGGGCAACCGTTGCGGTTGCCCATTCGATGATGATTGCTATATATCATATGCTAAAAAATAAAGTGCCTTTCAAGGATTTGGGTGCCGACTATTATGCAAAATTCAACTCGGGCGCAAAAGCTCAATACTACTTAAGAAAGCTACAAGAGTTAGGAATGTCGGTTCCCGTTTCACTGACAACCTAGCGATCATAGCGTTTTATAGGTTGCTCATAGTCTTGTTTTTGTACTCTTTTTTCTCCTCTGTTTTCATAACAATGACTGATTGAGGTTTATCGACACTCTCTGATGCTCTTTGACAGGGGCATTTTTATTTTACTGTAAAAGAAGACAAAAACGAATGCGACTATTGCAAAATAATAGATATAAGTATATAATAATGACAAATAGGATAAATATTGTCGCAAAAATCGCCAAAATTCGCGCTCAAAAATGAAAAGGAAAAATGAATCATGGTTTTGAATAAGAGGGATAGTGAAGTGAGCATTCATTATAGCGACGAAAAAACCCAAAGCATTCATTGGATATTGTTTATTGTGTGTGCGTTTTTTTATTTATGCTTAAATGCAGCCGTCATCCGCATTTCAGATATGCCCAGTGATACGGTTTTGTTCAATATCAGCAAGTTTACCCTCAGCGGGCTGGCGGCGCAGGGGCAGGTTATCACTGTGATACTGTTGACGTTGAATCCGCTGAAAAGAAGCCATCAGGCAGCATTGGTTCTTTGCGCCATTACAAGTGCCGTTTCGCTGGTGACCGTTCTGATGAGAGGAAATTTCGATGCCATGCCGGGCGTCATTGTACCGCTTACATCGGGTGCCATGAGTATCATTATCAGCAACTACGCCAAGCGCCTGAAAAGCCAGCTTAACAGAGTTGTTGAATACAGCAGAATCGTGGAGCGAAACGAGGAAATGCTGCAAACACTGGCCTATTACGACACGTTAACCGGCTTGCCCAACCGAAAAGCGCTGATGGATCAGATCGACAGCTTAACGAGCCGGAAGGATGGGGCCGGTTTTTATCTTGTTTATATCGATATAGACGATTTTAAAAACATCAACGACACAATGGGACACAGCGTCGGTGATACTGTTTTGAAAAGCGTGGCACAACGCTGGCAGCAGGTATGCCATCACGAAGATCTATTTGCGCGGGTGGGCGGCGACGAATTCATTGTTCTCATTTGTCATGAGGTGTCCGCCGTACAGCTGCATGATTATCTGCATAGGTTTTATGAAGCCATTAAGGAGCCGATTCGTATCGGCCGCGTCGACTTTCATATCGGTATCAGCTTTGGCGTTACCAGATACCCGCATGACGGCGATAACGCCGAGGAGCTGCTTAAAAATGTCGATATTGCGCTTTACAAAGCAAAGAAGCATGGAAAAAACGATTATCAGTTTTTCAGCCATGCATTGAAGGTTGAAGTCTTGAGAAAAATCCGGCTGGAAAACGATCTGATGTCGGCTGTCGGCAATCAGGAGCTGTTTTTGGTTTATCAGCCGCAGTATCACTGCGGGTCTTTGAAGCTGCGGGGTTTTGAAGCGCTGATCAGGTGGAAACACCCGGAACTGGGGTTGATCAGCCCGATTGAGTTTATTCCGATAGCGGAAGAGCTCGGGATGATTAACGATATTGGAAAATGGGTGATCAAAGCCGCTTTAGAATCATTTGTTAAGTTGCGGCAAAGCGAAAAAATCAATACAATGCTATCCATCAATATATCCGTTAAACAGCTTCTCGATCTCTCATTTGTCGCAATGGTCAGCGATATGCTCAGAGCAACAGGCTTCGAAAGCCGATATCTTGAGTTTGAGGTTACCGAATCCGTGTTTATTTCAAGCCCCGATTTTGTTATCGGCGTGATGAATAAACTCAAAGAGCTGGGCATCGGGATCGCACTTGACGACTTCGGAACAAGATACGCGTCACTCAACTATCTGCAGATGCTGCCCATCAACATATTAAAAATTGACAAAACCTTCATTGATAAGATCGCGCCTTCCCATCAGATGACGGGGGCGATTATTTCTCTCTCTCATATGCTGGGCTTCGAAGTGGTGGCGGAAGGCGTGGAACAGCAGCAGCAGATGGATTACTTAACAGCGCAGCACTGCGACTATATTCAAGGATACCTTTTAAGCCGTCCGGTGGAGGAGCAGCGCTTAGCCGATATATGCAAAGAGTCATGCTTAGGCCTGCTTGCAGCTCAATAAAAGGATAAAAATCACGTCAACAAGCAGAATATTGTCCGTCGGGAAGCAAATCGTTAAAATTCTGCTATTATGGTTTGTGGCAGAAAAAATAGCCAGTTGCTAGAATAAACTTATGATCGTTTGGTATGTCTCGTTTGCAGTCGGCCAGACATCAAACGTTCGGTTTAATAATTATAAAGCGAGGTATCTTCAATGAAAGAATATTTCTCCGGCGTCCCCAAGATTCAATACAAAGGAAAAGATGGTGACGCGCTGTCTTTCAAATTCTACAACCCCGACGAAAAAATCGGCGGCAAAACGATGAAAGAGCATTTGAAGTTTGCCATGTCGTACTGGCATACGCTTTGCGGAAACGGCGCGGACGTTTTCGGAATGTCGGGCACGATGGACAAAACATTCGGCGGACTTACCGAGCGGGAAATTTTTGAGCATAAAGCTTATGCGGGCTTCGAACTGATGGAGAAGCTTGGCATTGATTATTTTTGTTTCCATGATCGTGACATAGCGCCCGAAGGAGCCACGTTGTCTGAAAGCAATGCGATACTTGATGATTTTATATCGCTGCTGGAAAAGCTGATGAACGATACCGGCAAGAAGCTGCTTTGGGGTACAGCCAATCTGTTCAGCAATAAACGGTTCCTGCATGGCGCAGCAACATCGTGCAACGCGGACGTGTTTGCGTTTGCGGCGGCACAGATTAAAAAAGCAATGGAGTGCACGAAGCGCCTGAACGGCGACGGCTATGTGTTCTGGGGCGGCCGCGAAGGTTATACCACACTGCTTAATACCAAGCTCGGGCTGGAGCAGGACAATCTGGCGCGTATGCTGACAATGGCGCGTGATTATAAAAAGGTTATCGGCTTCGAGGGCGATTTTTACATTGAGCCCAAGCCGATGGAACCGACAGCGCATCAGTACGATTACGATGTGGCGACCGTGCTGGCTTTCCTGCGTAAAAACGGCCTTGAGAAAGATTTCAAGATGAACGTGGAAGCCAACCACGCCACACTCGCAGGCCACAGCTTTGCGCATGAACTGCGCGTGGCGCGTGAAAACGGCGTATTCGGGTCGATCGATGCGAACCAGGGTGAGGTTTTCAATGGCTGGGATACTGACAACTTCCCGACCAACGTGTATGATATGTCACTGGCCATGTACGAAGTCATCAAAGCCGGCGGCTTCACCAAAGGCGGCACCAACTTCGATTCCAAGCTGCGCCGTGAATCCATCGCACCCGAAGATTTGTTCCGCGGTTACATAGTGGGTATGGATACGATGGCGCTCGGCTTTAAGATTGCGCACAAGCTGATTGAAGACGGACGCATTGATAAGTTCGTGGAAGACCGTTACGCCAGCTACAAAACCGGCATCGGTGCGAAAATCGTCAGCGGTGATACGGATTTCGCTTCGCTCGAAAAATATGCGCTGGAAATGGGCGAGGTTAAGACAAATTCGAGCGGTTCGCAGGAATATCTCGAAGGGATCATCAATTCCGTGATATTCGGTTAATACAATTATAATGAAATAATTTGCAGAGCCGCATCGTTTTTAATCGCGATGCGGCTTTTTTATGGGCTTAGCCGCTTGAACATGAGCTGAAAGATACATCCGTTTGCTGACAAAGCTTATTCGTTAAAGCAACAAGTTCGCTCATTAGGTCCGCTGAATGAGGGCGACTGCGTAAGTGGACGCGTATCTGTTACAACAGACTCATATCCGCTCGCGGGTGCCCAAAACCGGGTGCCCAGTTTGTGGGATGGATTTTTTTATCATTAAAAAAATCCAGACCAAAGGAAGTATGATAAACATATGTTAAAAAAAAGCATGACCATCACAAATTTCACTATTCATGATTTTTCACATATAGATTAACATGGCATCATTAAAAACATAAGGAGGAACCCCTAGATGTCTAAAAAGATAGGCGGTCTGGTTTTGGCGCTGGTTCTGTTAGTTGCTGCTTTTGCGGCTTGTACGGCTCCGGCTGCTTCGTCTGCTCCCGCTGAAAGCGAATCGGCTGCGGCTCCGTCTGCTCCCGCTGAAAGCGAATCGGCTGAGGTTTCGGAAGATTCCGGTGCTGGCAAAGTTGTTGGCGTAACAATGCCGACAAAGTCTCTCCAGAGATGGAATGAAGACGGTGCCAACGTGAAGGCTGCCCTCGAAGCCAAAGGCTACACTGTTGACCTTCAGTACGCTGATGAGACACAGGCAATGCAGAACAGCCAGATTGAGAACCAGATCACCAAAGGTGTGGACGTTCTCGTTATCGCGTCCATCGATGGTGGCGCTCTGGGCGGCGTTCTTGAACAGGCTAAGGCTGCCGGAATTCCGGTTATCGCTTACGACAGACTGATCACCAACACCGAAGCGGTTGACTACTATGCAACATTTGACAACTACGGCGTTGGCAAAATGCAGGGCGAATTCATCGAAAAGGCTCTCAAACTCGCTGATGGCGAAAAAGGACCCTTCACGATGGAATGCTTCGGCGGAGACCCGGGCGACAACAATGCGAAACTGTTCAACAGCGGCGCAATGGATGTTCTTCAGAAGTACATTGACAGCGGCGTGCTCGTCGTGAAGTCAAAACAGATTGAGTATCCGGGCGAGATCGCTATCACGAACTGGAAAGCTCAGGGCGCTCAGGACAGAATGGACAACCTGCTGACAGCTTACTATGCGGACGAGAACATTGACGTAGTGCTCTCCCCGAACGACAGCTTGGCTCAGGGTATCGTTGCTTCTCTGAAGGGTGCTGGCTATGGCACAGCTGATAAGCCGTTCCCGATCATCACAGGTCAGGACTGCGACAAGATCAACGTGGGTCAGATCATCCGCGGTGAGCAGTCGATGTCCATCTTCAAGGATACCCGTGTTCTTGCGGACCAGGTTATCGCAATGACCGATGCCATCCTTGCCGGAAAAGAAGTTCCTGTGAACGCTGAATACGACAATGGCAAGATCAAAGTGCCGTCCTTCAACTGCGAAATCAAATTCGCTGACAAGGACAACTGGAAAGCACTTCTTGTTGACACCGAATACTACAAACTGTCTGATATTCCGGATGCAGAGTAAACTGCAATGAGGGTAAATGGCGGCAGCGTTGCTGCCGCCATTTTCTTAAATTGAGAATGAATAGGCTTATTTTGAGCCGTTAAGCGGATACGTTTAAGTTTTTTAAACAAGGAGTGGTCGCATGTCGGAATACATACTGGAAATGGACAATATCACAAAGGAGTTTCCCGGTGTCATCGCTCTTAAGGATGTAACATTTAATGTTAAAAAAGGCGAGATACATGCGCTGGTTGGTGAGAACGGAGCGGGTAAATCCACACTCATGAATGTTTTGAGCGGGATATACCCTTTTGGTACTTACACGGGGAACATTATATTCAAGGGAACAGAGTGCAAGTTTAAAAATATACGCGACAGTGAAGGGGTGGGTATTGCCATCATTCATCAGGAGCTCGCGTTGAGTCCGTATATGACCATAGCGGAAAACATATTCTTAGGGAACGAAAGAGCCAACAAAGGCATCATCAATTGGGATGAGACCAACAACAAGGCAACCGAACTGATGGAGAAGGTTGGGCTCAAGGAGAAACGCAGTACATTAATCAAGGATATCGGCGTCGGCAAGCAGCAGCTGGTTGAAATTGCTAAGGCGTTGTCTAAAAACTGTGAGCTGTTAATATTAGATGAGCCAACGGCAGCGCTCAACGATGACGACTCAAATCATCTGCTCGAGCTGTTAAAGCAGCTTAACAAAGAGCAGGGACTGACGTGTATCATGATTTCGCATAAACTCCATGAGGTAATCAAGATCGCAGACAACATAACGGTTCTGCGGGATGGCAAAACCATTGAAACGATGCCAAACGATAAGGATGTTAACGAAGGCCGGATTATCAAGGGAATGGTTGGCCGGGAAATGATGGACCGCTTCCCGAGACATCAGGCAAAAATCGGTGAAATAGGTTTTGAGATTCAGGATTGGGTGGTGCATGATCCGCTTGATGAAGAGAGGGTTGTCATTGACCATGTGAACCTGAATGTACGTAAGGGCGAGATTGTCGGGCTTGCCGGGCTGATGGGTGCGGGCAGAACAGAGCTGGCCATGAGCGTTTTTGGCAGAGCATACGGCAAAAAGATATCCGGCAAGCTGATAAAGAACGGCGAAGAAATTGAAATGCACACTGTCGGCAAGGCAATTGAAAAGGGTATTGCTTATGTGACTGAGGACAGAAAAACAGCCGGGCTTGTCATGATTCAGGATATTAAGAGCAACATTGTTCTCGCTAATCTCAAAGCGATAAGCAAAGGTTCGGTTGTCAACGGTGATGAGGAATTGCTTGTCGGTAAAGAATACCGCGAGAAACTCAGTATTAAATCCTCAAATGTGTTTCAAAAGGCAGGCAACCTGTCCGGCGGCAATCAGCAAAAGGTGGTACTCAGCAAATGGATATTTGCCGATCCCGATGTGCTGATACTGGACGAACCGACACGCGGTATCGACGTCGGCGCCAAATATGAGATATACAAGATCATTCTTCAACTGGCGGAAAGCGGCAAGTGCGTGATCATGATCTCATCCGAACTGCCTGAAATATTGGGAATTACAGATCGGCTATACATTATGAACGAAGGGCGTATCGTCGGTGAAATGCAGACCAGCGAAGCAACGCAGGTGGGCATTATGTCAACTATCATTCAAAGTTCTGCCGAAGGCTACAGGGGGAATAAAAAATGAACAAACTGAAAGATATGATCAGCCGCAATACGCGGCAATACGGGATGCTGTTCGCCTTGCTTGTCATCATGATCTTTTTCGGGTTTATGACGGGCGGCAGCTTAATATGGCCGCGAAACGTATCAATGCTCGTGCGTCAAAACAGCTACGTTTTGATACTGGCCACAGGCATGATGCTCTGCATTCTCACGGGCGGCAACATCGACTTATCTGTCGGTGCGATTGTGGCTCTGGTCAGCGCGATGTCGGGGCTTATGGGCACGACACTTGGCTTGCCCGCATGGCTGGCGATTATCATCGCTTTAATAACCGGTCTGTTGGCCGGCATGTGGCAGGGCTTTTGGATCGCGTTTGTCAAGGTTCCGCCGTTTATCACTACACTTAGCGGTATGTTGGTTTTCCGCGGACTTAATAACATTATTCTTGACGGGCAGACATTAGGTCTTCCAGATCTCTTCAAGGTGATTGGGGGCGGCTCGGTTCCGGATGTCATGCCTAACAGTGTGCCTGATTTCTTGGGCATCAGCAATTTGCTTCAGCTGGAAAACAAGATAAAGTTCCTGAATGTCACGACGCTGATTGTCGGACTTGTGCTTTCAGTCATTTACGTCCTTTATTTGTTCTGGAACAGAAGAAGCAAACTGGCGCGCGGTTATGAAGCGGCTTCGTTCAAGTCGGTTGTTGTGAAGGCTGTTGCGTTCTTCCTCGTTATCAACATCTTCTCTTACTGGCTCGCTATGGACGAAGGTATCCCGATCCTGCTGATCGTGGTCGCTCTTGTTTTCGCGGTTTACACTTTCATTGCAACCAAGACGATACCCGGGCGCCATCTTTACGCCATGGGCGGCAATATAAAGGCAGCCGAGCTTTCAGGCATCAACACAAAAAAGATGATGTTCCTCGTGTATTCGAACATGGGGCTGCTCTCGGCGATCGCCGCTATTATTGTTGCAGGCCGGTTAAACGCTTCTTCGCCAAATGTCGGCACAAACTATGAGCTTGACGCCATCGGTGCGTGTTTCATCGGCGGTGCTTCAGCATACGGCGGTATCGGCACCATTTGGGGCGCCATGGTTGGCGGCTTCATCATGGGTGTTATGAACAACGGTATGTCAATACTCGGCGTTGACGTGTTTATTCAGTTGGTTGCCAAAGGGCTCGTTGTGCTGCTCGCGGTTGCTTTTGACACATACACGAAGTCAAAGTCAAGGTAATTTAAAAATCACGGTTCGTTATCAATTCTGACAGCGAAACATGTTTGCCAAGAAAGGCCTGAAGAACAGCTGCCATCAAAACTGTTCGGCAGGCCTTTCTGATATAATCGGGCTCACCACTGTTGCCGGAATTGAGTTTGTGCTATACTTTGAAATAATGCAGCAGTAAAATAAAAAGGCAGGTTTCGTCGAATGAAGGTTAAGATGACTCATTCCAAGACCGGTGAAACGCAGTTGAATTATATCCGGATATACGACAAGCAGCTTTTCCGTTTTCGCATGTTGAAAAAAATCATTGAGGACGCAGGCAATCAAGCCGTATTGCTGATTGATACAAATCAAAGTTTATATAAAGATTCCGGCCTCGGTGTATTGGATGGCCTGAGGCAGGCGGGAATAGAACCCGTTGTCATTAAAATTCCTGTAAACTCGAAATCTTTCTTCGGCGTTCAAGTTAACTTCTTAAGCAAAAGTCAAACAGAGTATTTAATTTGTCTGGAGCTTAAGGGCCAGCCGCTAACCGAAGAAATGTTTGGCCCTGTGTCTGTATGCGACATTGCGGTGGGTATCAATCAGACAGAACCGATAACCAACCAATTCGGCATGGCCGGCACAGAACCGATGATGCTGCTGAAAACCAGCTTTAAGAACTATGTTTACGATTCTATACTGTGTCAATGTATGAACAGCAACTTTGATTTTGCACGATATCTAGGGGAAATCGCTGATGAAATGGGTTTATAAAACGGCTTTCGGGCTGCTGGTGGCTGTAACAATGGCCGCGGCAGCAGGGTCGTTGTATTTGTATTCACGAGTGAATAGTATCAATACAACCGAGAGATACGAATTTAGAAATTATCCTGAGTATTATTTTTCGTTGATTTTCAACACTCAGGATGATATATACTGGAAAGAATTTAAGGAAGGTGCCACCGACGCTGCCAAGCTTTTTAATGTCGCCGTGGAATTCAACGAGGTTCCGGGCCCCGAGAGCAAGGCGAAAATCGTCGAATATATCAATATCGCCGTGCAATCGAAGATGGACGGCATCATTGTTACTGGAGAGAGCACTGAAGAATATAACGAGGCCGTCAGACAAGCCGTTGAATCGAATATCAATGTGCTGGTGGGCAAGTACAATGCGCTGGAAAGTGACAGAGTGGCTGAGGTGGGAACCAACAGCTATGAATATGGCGCTGATGCCGCAAAACTGATTCTGGAGCTTGAAAAAGAAGAAGAGTCAATCGATGTTGCAATTATACTTTCCGAGGATTTTGTTCAGGATGATGCAATGAACCCGTCACAGAACATGATCACCGGAATCAGTAAGAAACCAATCAATATTGTCAGTACATCTTACGGCAGAAGCGGACTGCTGGGAGCCGAAGACCGAATTCGAACCACGTTGACCGAGCATCCTGACATCGATGTGATTCTTTGCACGAATGCCAAGGATACCATATCTGCTGTTAACGTTATCAGAGAGCGTAACTTGGTTGGCAAGGTCGAAATTGTGGGAACAGGCATGACAGAACAGATCATTGACTATATCAAAAAAGGCGTGATATTCGGCGTGATCGACAGGAATGGTTATGAAGCCGGTTATGAAAGCGTGAAGGCACTGTATCAAAGCATGGGCGGAACGTTTTCCAACAAGTTTATGGACATCAACACCAACACCTATACCGCCGAGAATATCTCGAATTATGTGAAGCCATGAAAACGAAGATGTTTAACAAGCTGACCGGAAAAGTGTTTCACAGCGTGCGAACGCGCATGATTCTTGTTTATGTGCTAACGACTGTGCTTATGAGCATCACAAGTGTGTTCATTCTTGTGATTTCCGGAAACCTGATTACGCAAATGGACGACATGTTTTCCGCAAACGTTCAGATTGAAGAATTCATGGGAACAATGCAGAAGGTTGATGCGAATCTCGCGAAGTATTTGAGCAGCGACGATTCTGACAGCCTGCTTGACTATTACAGAACAAGAGATGTATTGCATGAGCAGGCAGGCCGGATGTTCGATGCAAAGCGGGGTAATTACGATCAGGACGACTTGATTTACAGAGACATTGCCAACATGGTGGAGTCATATATTGACAAGACAGATATGGCGGTTAGCAACAAACAGCTTGGCGATGCCGATCAATACATTACTCATTATTCCGCAGCCAATGAGATTGCGGATTATATTAAGACCTATGCGGATCGGCTCAATTTAAGCAAGGTGAGAATGAACACCACGCAATATCTGGGTATGGCTGATGATCTAAAGACATTGAGCTTCACCAATATCATTTTGATTGTTAGCGTGATACTGCTCAACATCATTATGATTACGAACATGACATACAAAATGACGCACCCGATTATAAAACTCGCGTCGTCGGCGGAAGAGATATCCACCGGCAATTTTGATATCGAAGATATTGAGGTGGCGTCAAAAGACGAGATCAGCATTATGGCGGGTGCCTTTAATGCCATGAAGCACAGCATAAAAGAATACATCAGCGAGCTTCATGACAAAGCGGATACCGAATCGCAGCTGCTCGAACAGCAAATCGAGAATCTGAAAATTCAGTCACTGCTGGTGGATGCGCAAATCAAGGCATTGCAAATGCAGATCAATCCGCATTTTTTGTTTAATACGCTCAATGCCGGTATGCAGCTTGCCATGCTGGAAGGGGCCGAGCGTACATCCAGCTTTCTTGATGATATATCGAAAATGTTCCGCTACAATGTAAAAGGCTTAAACCGCAAGGTGAAGCTCAAGGAAGAGATCGATTCTGTGCGTGCTTACAGCAATCTGATTTATGTGCGGTTTGGCGATATTATTAAATTCAACTACAACATCGATTGCAGCGTGCTTGATATTGATGTGCCGCCGCTGATTATTCAGCCGCTTGTTGAAAATGCGACGATTCACGGCATCGGCAATTTGGAGCAGGGTGGTACGATTTCTATTTCAATTGAAAATGATGAGGACTGCGTGCGCATTTCAATTGAGGACGATGGGATAGGCATGAACGAAAGCACAAAGCAAAAGATACTGGATTGTGAACTGTTCGACAGCGAAAAATCGGGGCATACCACGGGAATCGGTATTGCGAATGTTGTGCAAAGGCTGCGGCTGTTTTTCGGCGTTGAAGATGTTATTGAGATTAACAGCAGCCCAAACCACGGAACTGAGATTATACTGAAAATTCCGCTTTATTCGAATTATAAAATATCGGCGGAAGAGGAGAATGGCCAAAATGTATAGTCTGATGGTGTTTGACGACGAACAAATCGTCATAGAATCGGTTAAGCACATCGTGGATAATGAATTCACGAATATCCAGGTGACACAGACGGCGCGCTCAGGCCGGGAAGCGATAGAAAAGGTGCGGCTGGAACGTCCGGATATCATTTTGACGGATATTCGGATGCCGGGCATTAACGGCCTTGAAGCCGTCAAGGAGATTAAGAAAATACACCACAATATCAAATTCATCATCATGTCGGTGTATGAGTATTTTGAGTTTGCACAGCAGGCTGTGGAGCTCGGTGCCTGCGAATATTTAACCAAGCCGGTTAATCGCACGCGGCTGGTGGAAACGCTGGAACGCATTGCGCGCGAGCTGGATGAGGAGAAACGCAAATTCGATCAGGAATTGGAGACTAAAGAGAAGCTTGATAAAATGCTTTCGGTTTTAGAGCACAGTTTTATTTATTCATTGCTGCTTTCTCAGGAAGCGGATATTGGCCGCTATAAAGAGCTTTTTGATATTCAATGCGAAACAGGCTACATATTTATTTTAACTTTCGGCGAGCGATCTTATCAGGAACAAGGCGTGGCTTTGGGAGAAAGTGTTCAAAATCAAAAATTCTATACGTTTTTCAGAGACAGCCTCAAATACAAAAGCAAATGCATTGTGGGGCCGGTGATGCTTGATCGCGTCGTGGTATACGTGGCGCAAAGCGTTGAAGATGAATACACACAGCGTGTGGCGGCCATCTCAAACATTGAAAACATTGTCAGAAAAATTGAGCACAAGTACAATATGAAATTCAAGGTGGGAATCGGTAAAATCCACTCGGACAGAGATATTCTCATTTCGTATCAAGAAGCTTTAAAAGCGCTCAACCATACGGAAGGACAGAAAATCATTCATATTGACGACATCGCGCCGAACATTTCCACAATGGGGTTTGAGATGTTCGCAGAGGAAAACAGACTGATAAAGGCCATTGAAAAAGGAGACGCGCAACTTTGTCTTTCCATCTTGACGGATATGTTCAATAAGTATGATAATATTATGGAACAAGAAGGTGTTCGCAACAGACTTATTGAAATAGTTATTGTGGCACATCGCTTGGCCATGGAAAGCGGCGTGGAGAACGACAAGTGCATTGAATACTCCGATTACTTGTCTCAGCTGCTTGGATGCACCTCCCGGCTGGCGTTTGAGCAGATGCTGATTGAAAAAATCGGCGGCATCGCGCGCCGCATCAGCCGGTCGAAAGAAAAAACCATCGGCTTTATTGTGGACAAAGCCAACAAGATCATTGGTGAACGCTTCAATCAGGAACTGACACTTGATGATATCTCTAAAGAGCTTTACATAAGCCCGCAGTATTTCAGCAGGCTTTACAAACAGGAAATGGGCACAAACTTCATAGAAAAGCTGACAGCCGTACGTATGGAAAACGCAAAGAGACTGATGAAAAGCGGTGAGTTGTCAATAAAAGAAATATGCTATATGTCGGGATACAGCGACCCCAATTACTTCAGCAGACTTTTTAAAAAATTTGAAGGCGTATCTCCGTCAACCTACCAGAAGCAAATTTAAGGGAGGTTTTTCATGAAAAGAATCACAGTGGTTGCGATGGTGCTGCTGATGCCGTTATTGTTTGGCTGCCAATCCGCCCAAGTCTATAAGAACGACGACGGTGTTATTAAGATTGGATTTATGACAGATACGATGACGGTGGAAAGATGGGCCAGAGACAGGGACATTTTCGTCAAAAAGGCGGAGGAACTGGGAGCCACCGTGACAGTGCAAAATGCGTACGAAGACAGTGAACGTCAAAAGAAAATCGGAAAAGAAATGATCGATGAGGGCGTGGATGTTTTGGTGGTGGTTGCATACGATAAAGATTCGCTGTCGGATTTGGTGAAGTACGCTCAAAGTCAAAACGTTAAATTCATTGCATACGACAGGCTGATCATGAATGCCGATGTGGATCTTTACATCTCGTTCAACAATTATTCGGTGGGCCAGCTTATGGCGCAAAAGGCGGTGGAAAATGTCCCGAAGGGCAACTATCTGATTCTTAACGGCCCTGAAACCGATAACAATGTCTCAATGATCAACAGTGCCTGCAGCGAGGTATTGGAACCGTATGTCAGTGCCGGTGATATTAAAATTGTGGGCAAAACGTTTATCGATGCCTGGCGCGATGAAGTGGCATATGAATATGTCAGTGAGAAAATTGGCGAGGGGGTACACATTGACGCAATTATAGCGGGGGATGACAGGCTTGCGGAAGGCGCCATTAACGCGTTAAGTGAAAACCGGTTGGCCGGCAGTGTGTATGTAACCGGGCAGGATGCGGAGCTTGGGGCGTGTCAGCGGATAGTGGAAGGAACGCAGCAAATGACGGTGTATAAGCCGATCGGCGTGCTGGCAGAGGGGGCCGCCGAGATTGCCGTGAAAATGGCGTTGGGCGAAAAACTATCGAATGCGGGCACAATTAACGACGGGACGTATGATGTGCCGTATATCGTATACGAGCCCACACCGGTGACGCGTGAAAATATCAACGATGAGATCATCAAAGGCGGGTTTTACACGATTGAGCAAGTGTACAAGAACGTGTCCGACAAAAGCCTTTGGCCAAAATAAAAAACAGCAGGCCGATACTGAAATCGTGTCGAGCCTGCTTTTTTGTACCGTTTAATGAGACATCAGTGCGGTCAGATCTTTATGAAGTGCCGACATCGCTGTATCGGTTGGTGTGTTATGCTGCAAAATATCCATGATGTGCTTGTAAATAAATGCTTCAATCACGTTAACCGGCACCAATGAACCGTCCGGCTTTCGGACGGATTTACGCTGAACATTGCCGGGATACGATTTGTAGATCAGCGGCAGCCACGGGTAGTGATTGGCCAGTTCGTCGTTTGTGTAAACGTTCTTCAAAGGAGACTGACCGTCGAGAATTGTGAAGTATTTGCTCATATCCGAATCGCACGTCCATGCAATAAACTCAAGAGCTGCCGAAGGGTCTTGATTGGTGGAAGGCACCGCCAGCCCCCAGCTGCCGAGCACGGAATGGTTTCCGGGCAGATTGGCATAGCCGATTTTACCGATGATCTTCGATTTTGCAATGTTGTTGACATCCGCAATAAACGCCGCGAAACTCACCAACATCGCGATCTTTCCGAGATAAAAGTCCTCGACAGTTTTTTCGACGTTATAAGAAAGCGTTTGAGGCGGCGCATATTTGAACGCCTCGATAAGGCTGTTGACACTCTTTTTGAATGCTGACGTGGTGACGAGCGGGTTCCCGTCGTCATCGAACACGCTGGTGTTGTAAGCCCAAACGCGCGACAGCAGCTCGGGCAGCAGATGCGCGTTGTTTCGTGCCGAGAAGGCGGTTCCATAATCCACCGGAGACAGCGGGTTAATTGACTTTGTAAAAAAGCTGCTGATGACATTGAACTCAAACCAGGTTCTCGGCACACGAAGCTTCGTTCCGTATTTTTTTTCAAACAGCTCGCACAGCCTCGGGTTTTCAAATAAATCACGGCGATAGAGCAAAAATTGCGGGCCAAACAGAAACGGTATACCGAAGTAACGGCCATCTGTCTTGCCGACTTTCTCCGCAAGGCCGTCAAGGAAAACGGATTTATCGATGAAGCTTGACTTGATATGATCGCTGATATCCATTAGAACATTCTCTTCCACCAGAATATCCAGCCACGGGTTATCATACATACACACATCAAAGCCCGAAAGATAATCTTTATCCATGAGCCTTGAAAGCAGTTCGCCGTGCTCGCACAACGTCACATCCACGTCTATACCGGTTTTTCGCGTAAAGACGGAATGGGTGCGGATAATACCGTGCGCGTTGGGCGAATCGAGAAACAGAACGCGCAGCGTTTTCTCAATCGGTTTGCGCGGGCTGACCGGTGCCTTGCTCGCTTCGAAAAGATTCTTGCCTATGATTTTGTCGTTGAGAATGATCTGCTGTTTCTCGAACATTAACGGGCTGTCGATATTGTTAAGCAGCAATTTTGCGGCCTTTGTTCCTAAATAATAGGCCGGCCGCATGGTAAATATGATGTTGTTGTATTTCAGGATGCTCGACAGCGTTTCCTGACCGATCGACACCATGACCATGTCATCATACAGCGAAATGCCGGCGAGATAGGCCGCCTGCTCCAAACCGTTGGTTAGCAGCTGAGATGTGGAGATCACAGCCTGCGGCGAATAATCCTGAAAAAGCGATATGCCGGTACGGAAGGCTTCTTCTTTGGTCATATTGATGTGACGAATCAGATTGGGGTCGGTCTCAACATGGCGTTCATGGAAGAAGTCGCGGTAGGCCTTTGCATATTTTTGTTCACAGGAGAAGTGCTCCTGCCCGGCCACCAGCGCAATTTTGGTGCAGCCGTTGTCATACAACTGGTTTAACAGATAAGTCATTGTTTCATATTGGTTGAAGGAAACGTAATTCGAATCGTATGAGGTGACTTTTCTGTCGATGAAAAGCATAGGGATGTCGGTTAAGTTATCATAAAAAGCGTGCTCTTTCAGACAAGACATGATAATGAGCCCGCCGACGTTTTTTCTGAGCAGGTTGTTCACAATGGCGGTTTCGGTTTCGGGGACATCACCGGTCAGTGAAAGATTGACATAATAGCCGGCTTTTTTAAACTCGGCTTCAATACCTTCAAATATATAGCTGTAATAATGCTCCGAAGTGTTTGGCAGTACAACACCGATTTCCATATTGCTGTTGGAACGAAGATTTTTCGCGTATGGATTGGGTCTGTAATTCAGCTCGTCAATTGCTGCTTTAATTCTGTCGGCTGTATCAGCCATCACATGCTTGGCTCCGGTTAAGTAATTGGATACAGTGCCGACAGAAACCCCGGCGAATTTTGCCACATCTTTTATTGTGCTCATTGTATTCCGCCTCTGATAAATTCAATACATTATAAAATATAAAAAAACAAAAATCAACAGATTTAATGAAACGTTTCAAAAATAATCATTATTAATAGATAATAAGCAAAACAAACGCAAATATTGTCGGAATTGAAACGATTCAAAAGAAATTTAAATGAATACAATTGACTTTTTTTCTGGATGCTTTATAATTTGTTTAGCAATAAAGAATATCAAAATGATGCAAATGCCATTACAGCAGAAATACCGAACTTAATACAAATTAGATTTTCAATGAGACGAAAGGATAACAATCGTGGCTGAAGTATTGCTTGAAATGACCGGTATTCAAAAGTACTTTCCAGGTGTTCACGCTTTGGACAACGCTGCTCTTAGCGTGAACAAAGGTGAGGTGCTTGCACTCGTGGGAGAAAATGGGGCAGGCAAATCAACGCTGATGAAGGTGCTGTCGGGTATTTATAAAAAGGACGGCGGCTCGATCAAATTCCGGGGCAATGAGGTAGAGCCGACAGACCCAAGACACGCTCAGACGCTCGGCATAGGTATCATTCATCAGGAACTGAATCTGATGCCGCATCTGACGGTTGCTCAAAATATCTTTATCGGCAAGGAGCCGACAAAGGGACTGTTTATTGACCAAAGCTCTGAAAACAAGCAAGCCAAGGAGATGCTTTCGGCACTGAACATAGACATTGACCCGTCTATTAAAGCCGGCAGGCTGACGGTGGCGATGCAGCAGATGGTTGAAATCGCCAAAGCGCTCTCGTATAACAGCGAGCTGTTGATTATGGATGAGCCGACAGCGGCATTAACCGAAAGTGAAATTCAGGAGCTGTTTAAAGTCATCCGCGATTTGCGGGATAAAGGACACGGCATCATCTATATTTCGCATCGTTTGGATGAACTGCCGCAAATCAGCGACCGTATTACCGTTATGCGTGACGGCCAATATGTGGGCACTGAGGAAACCAAGGCGGTGACCAAGGAAAAAATCATCAGCATGATGGTGGGACGCACGATTTACGAAAAGCCCAAATCGCACAGCACGGTTGAAGCAGATGCGCCCGTTGTTTTAAAAGTTGAAAACTTAATAGCCAATAACGTCAAAAATGTCTCGTTTGAGCTGAGAAAAGGCGAGATACTTGGATTCGCCGGCCTGATGGGGGCGGGGCGCACTGAGACCATGCGCGCTCTGTTTGGGGC
>JAEZIW010000185.1 GCA_023436525.1 Bacillota bacterium
CCCAAATACTCAATTGAAGGCGGTATTAGAATTCTTCGCTCAGAAGAGGAATTATCTCAAAAGGATGTATTTTATCCTTCCTACGATCCCAGGGGGAAGCATTTGGTGTATGTTTATCAGTTTGGCGATCCGATATACGACGAAATATCCGGAAGCAATCTGTTCTTTTGTAATTCGATTGAATACTATTGTGATGCTTACCGCTACGACGAGGACGGCCTTCTTGATGTTAAGGGAAGTATTTATTTTAACCCGATTACCGGCGAATACAAATATACGAGAGAACATGACCAGCCGTTCAGCCCCGGGGAATGGCCGGAATTCGATTGGAACTACATGCATGACCGATTTGGGCAGCACAATGATGTACTCAATCTGTATTTCAGGGAATGGAATGTACCCGAAGAGATTTCGGGCGATAGCAATCTAATACTTTCTGTCAGCAGTAACGAGTGGAACTCAAGGCTCAAGGATGTCATGTATCCGCAAAGTTTCCCTGAGGACGAAGCGCGGGTCTACCTGAAAAGCATGGGAGAAGAAGCGCTCAAAACAAAGTTGTTGAAACAAATGAATGAGCTATTTTTTAAGTATACAGACAAGACGATAGAAGTATATTTCTTTGGCATCGACATCGCAACGTATCAAAATGGGGAAATCGAATTAAAACTTTGAACCTCTGGCTGCTGCGATTGTTGGGGGCATATATGGGTTGCCGGCAGGATATGAGTTATTAGGGGTTCTTTTTCGGCTTTTTGTTGAGCTTCAATTCGATGGCCCTCTCAGCCGCCATGCGCTCAAACGCTTCTGCCATAAGTGCAGACTTTTCTTTTTGTGATATATTGTTAGAATTTGTTACAGCACTCATTTTCTCAATAACGGCTTTGACATCCTCAAGTGCGAGCAGATTGACAGCGAGACAGTAAAAGCTCTTTTTGCGCCCTGTGTCATAGTTTTCTAATAGATCGCTCAAAATTCGCATTTTTTCTTCGAGCTCGGTTTGGTATGCGTCGATACCGATTGCTTTCGCTTTTTCAAGGTCTTGGCACTGATGACGATGGGTGATGAACGAATCATACTCGCCGATGCCGTCGTAATGAGCGCATGGATACTCATCGCACTCAAAGCAGTAATCAACGCCGTGGTTAATACTGCACCGCGCAATTTTGCAGGGCTGGTTGCCAAGCCCCCCGCCGCAGCCGGGGCAGTAAGCGCCGATATACATGGAGCAAAGGCCGCAGTTAAGCCCGCAGACGGAGAAAAGGGGGTAAGGTCTTGAAAACTCGCTCATTGAAAGCCTCCTCGAATATGTTGGGAAAAACTGAGATATAGGCTATTATACCGCGGTTTTCGCAGACAGAAAAGCTATGAAGTGCGATAGATAAAATAGAACGAAATATAGCGCCTTTGTCGGCCTCAGGTTTTGAAAACAAGATCGCAAGCTTGCTCGATATCAAGCTTTTCAAAATACGCGTTTTCCAGCGGTATCCATTCATTGATAAAGCGCGGCAGCATGTCTTCGCCGCTTCTTTGCCGTATACGCTCGGTTTGCGTGTTCGCATCTGTTTTCAAAAACAGCTTCAAATCATAAATATCCGCGAGCGTGGGGTGCAGGCTGTACACACCCTCGACGATATTGAGCGCCTTGGGCGATACGGTGACGGTCTCTTTGAAGCCGCCTGTTCTGCAGTTGTAAGCGCGGTAGGAGAACGTGCCGCCGCCTTTCAGGCCGTTTGCGATTTCGGAGGCAAACCGCTCGTAATCTACGTTGCCGCCCGGCTCGGCAAGCCGTGCCTGCATTTTGCGCTCCGGCGGCAGAAAAAAATCGTCCATATGAAACACATTGCAGTCGTAAATGTCGGCAAACAGCGCGGCAAGTGTGGACTTGCCGCTTGCGGCACCGCCGTCGATGGCGACGGTGAGCGGCCGGCCGCTTTCCAGCAAAGCATCAATGCGTGAGAACGCGTGAATAAAGCGCGCGTATGCCGATTTAATCACGCGGTAAGCGGGGCTGTAGGCCGCACGGTAAACGTCGCTGTGATGCAGCAGGGGAGCGCTTTTTGCGCTTTGTGCCTTCGAGATTATAATATTAACACCGGCCGTCGTAAAAGGCAGCAGCCCATCCTCACAGCACTGCCGCAGCACGCGCAGTTTCTGCGTAAACGATGCCATGCTGCCCGTCGTGCTGTTCGCCGTGGCAACGAACAGGCGGTTAACCGTGGACGGGCTGATCTGCATTCTTTTCAACGCACCGATATGCGCACGGCAAAGGCTGCCGCCGATGTCCTCAAACGCGTCGGCAGTTTCCATGCCGTTTTGAACAGCAGCATATTCCGCTTCGAGCCACTGCAGGCTGTCACTTGGGCTGCTGATCATGTGTCCGCCCGCGAATTCACTCTGGCAGATGAGCTTAAGCATGTCTGTCAGCTGCATTTGAGGATAGCGCGAAAATTGGCGCAGCAGCAGGCTCTTCATGCCGAGGCCGACGATCCCTTCTTCAAATGCTTATCGAGCACCATCACAAGAATCGGTATCAGCACAAGCTGTATCGCGATACCGGGCAGCACCGATACGACAGCGCCGCTGAGGATCATGTCAAACGTAAATACGGTGCCCGCAATGCTGTAGACGATGAAGCTGACGATGCTCCAAACGATACGCCCGCCGATCATGGCAAGCAGCAAAGAGGCGTAGATAGCACCGATGCTTTTGGGAAACAGCTTATAGAACAGGCCGGTCAGCAAGCCGTAACTCGCCAGCTCGAACGCCATTGCGAAAGCCGTGGGATATATGGGCGGCATGCCGGTGATGGCCGCGGAGAGCAGCGGGGTTACAAAGCCGACCGCAAGGCCCCAAGGTGCGCCGCAGAAAAAGCCGCAGAGCAGCACGGGGATATGCATCGGCAGGAAAATCCAACCCATGGGGACAATATGGCCGACGAACAGCGGCAGCAGCAGACCGAGCGCTAAAAACATGGCCGACAATACGAGCTTTTTGGTGGATGATGATGTCACGTGAAAACCTCCGCAAAATAAAAAATACCATAAGAATCAGCTTTCCTTTTGAGAAAGCGGATACCTTCATGGTACCGATAAGTTCAAAATCTACGCCGCCGTTTTTTTGCTCATCCGCTTCGTGCCGATGACAGCTGCGCATAAAAGATTAAAGCATAAAAATGAAAATGCGTCAAGCACGGGCGAAAACCGCTTAATTTCAAGCGATTTACTGAAATTTTGTCTTGTCATCGGGCAATTCACTGTGTTATAATCTCAGGGTTGATTTAGGGTGGTCCGCTGTCCGCAATTTTGTAAGCCGGTTAAGAACGCCTAAACTGGGAGGAGGAATCAGCATGAGCCAGATTATAAAAGCCATTGAGCAGGAACAAATGCGTACCGATCTGCCTGAGATTAAAATCGGCGATGTCGTGAAGGTATCCGTTAAAGTTATTGAAGGAACAAGAGAACGCCTTCAGATTTTTGAAGGATATGTCATCGCGAGAAAAGGCGGCGGTTTGAAAGAGACGATCATCGTTCGCCGCGTGTCTTTCGGTATTGGCGTGGAAAGAACTTTCCCCGTACATTCGCCGAAGATTGCGAGCATCGAAGTGGTTCGCCACAGCAAGGTCAGACGTTCGAAGCTTTACTACCTGCGTGACAGAGTGGGTAAGCGCGCCAAACTTGTGGAAAAAAGATAACAACGAAGGAGCCGATAAGGCTCCTTTTACTTTGTGCCGAAAGTGAACGCCTATTTGCCTGGTTCTTTACGTCAGAAAGAAGAGCGAGGTGAAACGTATGCAGGCAGTTACTTACCGCAGTCGTATTTATCGCCGGTTCGGCCTCAAAGCGTACTGTTTCATAAACGTCGACATCCACAGTATTAACAGAATCGACGATGGCAACGATCAGTGCGATTGGCACAGCGGCAGAAGCCGCCGTACACCAAGCCATCAGTCACGTTTCTCTCCTCTTTGAATATGAATAAAATTCTGAAAGCGCTGGAGACTATTCTGTGAATAATGCGCGATATTTTCTTTTTATAATGACGCGGAGCACAAAGGTTTTATCATTGACGCTCTTTTGTGGTATACTCACTAAGACATTAAAGAAATATTCTAAATACAACTTTTAATAGGAAGTAATATGGATATACAATGGTACCCGGGTCATATGGCCAAATCGCGCCGTCAGATCGGCGAAAAGCTCAAGCTCATCAACGTGGCGGTGATTGCCCTAGACGCGCGCGCGCCGGGGAGCACACTCAGCCCCGATTTACTTGAGCTGCTTTCGGGCAAGGCTTGTATTGTGGTGCTGAACAAGAGCGACCTTGCGGACGAGCACCAGACGAAGCTGTGGACCGAGCGATACAAAAAGCAATTCGGTACGGCCATTCATTTCAACGCCATGCGCGACAGCAAAGGCACGCTGCTTGGTGCCATCAGCAAAGCTGCGGCACCAATCATCGAACGGTACGCGCAAAAGGGCGTGAGGAAAACCATACGCGTGCTGGTGGCGGGCGTGCCCAACGCCGGAAAATCGGCCATCATCAACAGGCTTGCGGGGCGAAAAAGCGCGAAGGAAGGCGACAAGCCGGGCGTCACGCGCGGGCTGCAATGGGTCAAGCTTTCGGACAACCTCGAGCTGCTCGATTCACCGGGGCTGCTCTGGCCCAAAATCGAATCGCAGGAAGCTGCCGCAAAAATCGCGATTATCGGCAGCTTAAAGCAGGAAATACTCGACGAAACGGCGCTTGCCATCGCGCTGATTGATATGCTAAAGGATGTAAAGCCGGGCGCGATTGCGGCGCGGTACGGCATTTTGGAGAACGGCGCGGCGCACGAGGTGCTCGAGGCGCTTTGCCGCAAAAGAGGGTTTTTGCAGCGGCAGGCGGAGGCCGACATGGAGCGCGGCGCGAAGGTGCTGCTTGACGAATTCAGAGGAGGACGCCTCGGGCGCATCACGCTCGAGCGCTGTGAAGACGATGGACAGTGAGGAGCTAAGCAGGCTGACCGCCATGTGTGCGTATGAAAAGCCTTTCTGGGAATCCGGAAAGCTCGTTGCGGGTATCGACGAAGCGGGCCGCGGGCCGCTTGCGGGGCCATGCGTGGCGGCGGCGGTGATCATGCCGCCGGGCTGCCTGATTGCGGGTGTCAACGATTCTAAAAAGCTCAGCGAAAAAAAACGCGAGGCGCTCTACGAGCAGATTACCGACAAAGCGCTCTGCTATGCCGTCGGCATTGCGGACAGCACCCTGATTGATGAAATCAATATATTAAACGCCGCTAAGCGCGCGTTTGCACAGGCGATAGCGGGGCTGTCTTTTCGGCCGGATTTTGTTTTCTCCGACCGTATCGGCGGTATACAAACAGACTGTGCTTATCAGGAAATCACGGGCGGAGATGCCCTGTGCTACAGCATCGCGGCTGCGTCGATTATCGCGAAGGTGACCAGAGACCGCATGATGAGAGATTACGGGCGGCAATACCCGGGCTATGGGTTTGAAGCGCACAAGGGCTACGGCACCAAGCAGCACTGTGAATCGATCAAGCAGCTTGGTGTGTGCGAAATCCACCGTATGTCGTTTTTAAGGAAGCTGATCGGATGAATATGCGCGAGCGGGGCGACCGCGGCGAGGCGAAGGCGGCAGCGTTTCTGGAACGGCAGGGCTGCACCATACTCCAGAAAAACTACTGTATTCGCGGCGGAGAGGTGGATATCATTTTTAAGGACGGCGGCACTATTGTGTTCTGCGAGGTGAAAACACGCAGCCAAAGCCGGTTCGGGTCTCCCGCGGAGGCGGTGGATATAAAAAAACAGCGGCGTATCTGCCGTGCCGCACTCGATTATGCGTATAAAAAAATTGCATTGATGAAAGTATAAGATTTGATATAATAGAGATCGTCAAAGACAAAATAAACCACATTCAGAGCGCTTTTGAGTTTACTGAAGACACAGGGGTAAGATGAAAAGGATCGTATTTCTTCTCATATTGGCGATATTGCTGGTCTCAATGCCTTTGGGGACAGCTTTCGCGCAAGATGCGTTTAAACCGTCTAACGCGTCTTCTTCCGAAACAGTGCTTGTCACCATTCTCACCATTGTGATGGCCGTG
>JAEZIW010000197.1 GCA_023436525.1 Bacillota bacterium
ATCATTGCAACGATCAGCAAGGCTGTTGCCAATACCATCCATATATTAAACAGCGTAAACGTCAGCATCAGTGAAGACACGGTGAGCAGCAGCAGAACCCCCCCCGAACCAATCTATGCGCGTTTCCGGGTGGAGCGGTAAGGCCTCATCGCGAAGGTTGTGACGAAACACGGGCAGAACAAAGAGCACGATAATCGGCAGCACGAACAGCCACCGCCATCCTAAAAACGTAGTGATAACGCCGGACACAAGCGCGCCCAATAAACCGCCTAACGCCATACCTGCAGCAACGAGACCTAACGCCTGACCACGTTTATTTGCGGGGAACAAACGATAGGGTATTAGCTGACCCATTGTCGGCATAACAGAGGAACCTGCCGCCTGAATGAGCCGGCTAACGATCAGCAAAGTAAAGTTTCGGGTAACAAGGCCAATAATCGATCCGACGCATAGCGTCACAAGGCCGAATATGATCAGCGTGGATAACTTGAATTTTTCGGTGAGTTTGCCGTATGCCAGTGTGCCGACTGCAAAAACAGTTAAGTAGGCAGTGCCAATCCAGCTGCCCTGAAGCATCGACAGCCCCAGATCCGATATAATGGTGGGTAGTGCAACATTGAAGACAGTACCGTTCATTACGGTGATGATAAGAGTCAGTACAAGGACATACAGAATACGTTTGTTTGCTTTCTCGTTTACAGGAAGATTTTCGTTTACAGGTTCAACGGTCATAAAATTACCCTTTCAATCATTTTTTGAATAATAAGGAACACTAAAAATGCTTACCCAGAATTTTTGGCTTACTTTTTTGTTTGTTTGTATTTTGCCTGTGCATTTTTCGCAGCCTTGCCGCAAAAGTGTGCAAATTGTTCGATCTCTTCTGAGGAAAATCCGTCGAGCAAAACCTCTCTCCACTCCTTGGCAGCGCATTTGATTTCGAAATGGACGCGCCTGCCGTCCTCTGTCAAACAGATACTATTTTTACGCCGGTCATCCGGATTCGTCGTTCGGGTCAAATATCCGAACTGTTCTAAGCGAACTAATGATTTTGTAATCGTAGCCTTATCCAGCATCATGTAGTTCGCAATCATGTCTTGGGAAACATCGGTATGTGTATCAAGATAGTCCAGTACCATAAAATCGCCCCCGTGTACTGATATGCTCCTAAGCCTATCCGATATGTAGATAAAGCCATAACGCTGCATGGCCCAGACGTCCTTCATAATCATTCTCATGTACCCCATAGCATACTCACTGATCCGAGATATTTAGTTGCCGCGGAAACCATTCTATTCGAGTATACTAGACTTGTCAATGAATTAATCGTCCGTCCTTGTCTTCTCAGAAGCGTCTTTAGGCCGTTCAGACTGCTCCAAAGATCGGCAGCCGTTTTTATTACGGCGAAAGAGAATAAAAAGAACGTTGGAAAGCGCCATGCGATAAGTGCAAAGTAGCCATCAACACCCATTGATAATTTCCAGTGTTAACAGAACTGGGTTTGGCTATTCTGCTTAAAATCTGAATTGGATTTGTCAAGAAAAGTGCACATTGATGTTTCTGATAAAGAACGTCAGAGATTGATAGACTGCTTTGCAAATTCGGTCTATCTATATGACGATAAGATGGTGCTGACATTAACTCCAAAGACGGAATAAAGCATACCACCATCGATGATGTGAAAGATTCGGATTTGGATGGCCTCGCTAGACCAGTGAGAAGTCCGATGTATCATGTTTAATTTTTACAGGCGCCTAAGAACTGTTCCAGCCAGCTGTATAGCTTTCTCTGTTCAGGCAGCATGTCGTTTTGATTGTCATGGAAAACTTGATAAAGCAGATTGAGATCGTCAAAATGGTCAACATCAATTTCTTTGGAAAGCAAAGAAACGGAATACCGAGACTTTATAAGCTGAGTCAGCAGCTGTTTTAAAGTGTCTTCGCAGCTATATTTCACACGGCTCCATATGGCCCTTGGAATTCGGATATTTGAGCCAAACAAGTAAAACCCACCGTCCGCGCTCGGCCCGATTACGCAGCTGTCCGGCTGAGAAGATAGTCTGTCAATCGCCTCCAGAATCGATGACGGCTTAAGCTGCGGGCTGTCTGTTCCCATGAGTATCACTTGCTTATACCGGCTGAACAACTCCTCACATATATAATTGATGCCTTCTCCCAGTTCATCATGCCCTGTCCATAGCGAGGGGAATATTTTTCGTCTGTGCTGCTGTACCGCTTGCTTCTCCGGTACTGCCCAATACAAATCGATTGTCTTTTCAGAAAGCTCATTGGCTGTGAGCGCAATCTCTTCAACCGCATCAACACTCATCCGATAGAATATCTCTGCGTTTGTCTGCCCAAATTCCACTGCAAGCCTTGTTTTAACCGGAGATAGCTCCGGTGTTTTGGCGAAAATGGCCAATGCCGTTTTCATGATTCTAACCGGTAGACGAAACCGTTATCAAAAGCAACCGGCTTGGCATTTTGAATAATCTTAATAATCGCTTTACTAAATACCAGCCTGCTTTGACTCAAATTCGCATTGAGCTCTTCCAAGGATGTCGGAACCGCAGACACCCCATTCGCATAATCGCTGCCAAAGCCAATCAGTTGGTATGGAATTTCTAGTTCACCCGATAATACAATCTCAGGCCCCGCCGTCTGGCTGACTGCGGATACGCCATATTGCGCAAGAGCCGCTATCTCCGCTCTGGAGTTAAACCGCGGGCCGTTCACATGGCCGTATACGGCGCGGTCATAGTATTCAAGGCCAAGACTTTGAATACTGTCGATAACGAGTTTACGTAAGCTGCCTGCAAAGGGCCGGTTAAAAATCAGATGTCCTCTGTCCTTCGAACCAATCCGGCTGAAAATTGTGCACAGTTCTCCGTTCGGCAGCCTGTTGTCAGGAAAAAACAAATCGTCGAAGACGAAAAGCTTTGCCAGCGAAAACTCAGGTTGTACCACTCCGACCACAGTCGTCGCGATTATCGCCGAAACCCCAAGCCGGCTCAAAGCGGAAATATTCGCCCGGTGGTTGATCTGGTGCGGGAGTATTTGATGCCCTTTCCCATGCCGGTTAACAAAGGCCACCTCAGCTGACCCGATATGTCCCGCTAAAACAGGCACCTCACCAAAGTCAGTCGTGACGATGATCTCATGCTGATCTTCAAGCTCTTGAAAATCGTAAAAGAAAGAGCCGCTAATAATCCCGAATTTCATGCATAGTCCTCCGATTATTCTTAATATCCTGCTTTGCCTGCTTGCGCCAAAGAGCAAGATGTTTCACCGTTGTTCTGAGCCATCCGAACTCCTCGTATTTTCTCGCACTGGTCAGAATCTTTATACCGATTGGCTTTATGGGGACACGATGCCTTCTGTAGTCTCTGACAAGCAGGTGATCCTCCCCGTATTCCGCTTCTTCTGAATAAACAGGAAGCTTTTTGAAAAGCTCATTTTTAATAAGGAAAGCCTGATCCCCAAACGGCGTTTTTAAAAATCGGCAGCGGAACAACACGCCGATTTCGTTGAGCCGCATCAAATGGCATCGCTGTTTATAAAACTTCAAATCAAAATAATACAATGCCGGTTCATTTTGCTCCATCGTACGCTGCAGTGTGTCTGTCGTCATATCGAGCAGTGCGGAATCAGCGTGTAAGAACCACAGGTACTCACCATCCGCATGCTCTGCGCCTGTGTTCAAGCAGCGTGCCCTCCCCGTCTGCGACTTTATCCATTGCACTTTGCCTTCAAGTGCCGCGCTAATGAACGGATTTTCAGGCGAACACATGAGTATCTCCCAGTCGTCCGGAAAACCTGCCAGCTGCGTTTCCAATAACTCATTCAATCTTTCTCCCGTTGCCACAGGGATGATCACGCTCAGCTTTTTCATTGCTTCACAATACGCCGGAATAAAGCCAGCGGGTTTTTCTTCTGCGGGAGAGCTTTGCCGCCGCCTTGCGGCAAAAACTCATAAAGGTTGCTGTTTATAATCTCGTCGGTGATGCGCGCCGCTTCTATCACATAATTCTCGCACGTGATTTTATGCTCCGCCGAATTCCATTTCACGTTTTTGGTCAGCACACGGCAGCATATCGCCTTCGCTTGCTCTTTAAACCGCTTATGCAGCTCGTTAACCGCTAAATACACCATTCTCTCAGATTCGTATGGTTTATTTCGTCCCGCAATCAAACCAAGCGCCATCACACCGCCTGTTACGGCACCGCAGGCACAGCCCGATTCCCCCAGGCCGGAGCCAAAGCCAGTGGCGATTTTGTAATTGCTTTCATCCAGCCCCAATCGATACACCTCGTTAAAAGCACGAAGGACCGCCTCGCTGCAATACAGGCCGTTGCGAAAATATCTTAGAGACAGTGCCACAGCAGGCGCTAATTCTGAATTCTCATCCTCCTGCACAGCGCGCTTTATATTATCCTTTTCGGAGTCAAAATCATCAAACAACCACGTGCTTAAATACCGCTCTCCCGAATCCGGGAAAACCGTCAGTATTCTTTTGCCTTCGTATTCCGGCCTCTTGGCAACCTGAAGCGCCGCCCACATCGCCGCAGCCGATGAGATGCCGACGAGCAGCCCTTCCTTTTTGGAAAGCTCTCTCGCAATTTCTCCGGCGTCTTCGTCTTTTACTGTGATAATCTCGTCAATGATGCTTTGATCAAGCACTGACGGAACAAATCCGGCACCGATGCCCTGCAGTTTGTGAGGCGCCGCAATGCCTCCGGATAACACGGCAGATTTAAAAGGCTCCACCGCGATGACTTTGATATTCGGATTATGCTTTTTGAGCACCTGCCCGACCCCGGTCAGTGTACCGCCAGTGCCGACCCCTGCCACAAAAACATCGATGCTGCCGTCGGTATCCCTCAATATCTCCTGAGCCGTTGTTTGTCTGTGCATTTCGGGATTGCTCAAATTGGCGAACTGCTGCAGGATATAGGCATTTGGTATTGTCTTCGCAAGTTCTTTCGCTTTATTCACAGCGCCATCCATGCCGTCGTAAGCTTCCGTCAGCACAACTTCCGCGCCCAGCACATGAAGTATTTTTCTTCTTTCAATGCTCATGGTTTCAGGCATTGTGAGAATCAGCTTATATCCTTTTATGGCGCTGACAAAGGCCAGGCCAATACCGGTGTTGCCGCTTGTCGGCTCAATCAGCACATCACCGGGCTTTATAATGCCTTCTCTTTCCGCGCTTTCGATCATTGAGAAACCAATACGGTCTTTCACGCTGGAGAGCGGATTGAACATTTCAAGCTTGGCAATGATCTCGGCCTGTGTCGGGTTTGTTTTCGTGATTCTAACCAGAGGCGTATTCCCGATTAGTTGTGTCAGATCTTGCGCTATTTTCATAAGAGGTCTCCCGCTATTGATATCTTGGATTTACACCAATGACCCTTTACACGAGCTTCCGCTGCCGGCCGCACACGCAAAGCAATGCTGACCAAAGGCAATCCGGTCGGTAATCTCGGCAAAATCATTGATCTTCCAGACTGAATTTTTATTTGAGCATATCGGCTTATTCAGGACAAGATTAAAGTCGCAATCATATAATCGTCCGTCATAATCCACAGATATCTGTCGCTTACACATCACTTTATCGGCGGCCTCGTGATTGAATGCGGCTGAAACTAGACTGGTGTAGTTGCTGAGCTTGTTGTCGAATAATAGA
>JAEZIW010000232.1 GCA_023436525.1 Bacillota bacterium
GGAAGAGAACGGCCGCTTCCATGCGGAGCATTATAGCAGGCAAAGACAGAGAAAAGGCGGGCGTGACGGCACCGGCTAAGGGGCTGACGATGGTATCCGTGACGTATGAAACGCTGTGAATTGAGGCTTTTTTGGTGGGGTGAGTTATTTTTAGGGGGAAAGACATCTTGAATTTATCAAAAAAGTCGTGGAAGAAATGGGCATTTGCAGGGGTTATCGTTCTTGGGCTGACCATTTTTATATGGAGCGTGATTGCGGCATCCGTATCGGTTGGCTTCAGCATCGGCATGGCTGCGCCCGGCGCTTTGGGCATTGTGCTGATTGCCTGGGCTGTCTGGCATTTGAAATACGATAAACCGGTGCTGAAACCCAAATGGCTGCGCGTGGCAGTGATTGTTATTGTGTGTGTGGGGCTTGTCGGCATACTGGTGCTGGAATCTTTGATGACGGCGGCGGCAGTGAGTGAACCGGGTGAAGCCGCGGACACGGTGATTGTGCTGGGGTGCGGTATTTTTCCGGATGGGGGGCTGACCGTTTCGCTTAAGAACAGGCTGGATACGGCCTATCGATTTTTGACGGAGAATCCGGGCGCCGAGGTGATCGTTTCGGGCGGGCAGGGAAGCAATGAGCCGATGTCGGAAGCGGAGGCGATGAGGCGCTATCTGGAATCGCGCGGAATTGACGAAGCGCGGATCTATATGGAAGACCAATCAACGAGCACAGAGGAGAACCTTGAGTATTCGCTGGAAATTGCCAAACAGCAAAACCTTGGCAACGACGTGGCGATTGTGACGAGCGATTATCATATATACCGTGCGTTGAATACAGCCAGAGCGCTTGGGTTTAGCGCATACGGTATACCATCGCCAACGGGTTGGCGCATATGGTTATCGTGCCATGTGCGAGAGTGGATGGCCATTATTAAAACAGCGTTTTTACCGGATTTTGATATAAAATTAAATTAGCGCAAAAAAAAGAAATTTAGACGCCAGCACAAATGAAAAAGGCTTCACAATTGCCTAAAAATATAGTAAGATTACATGTAACAAAATTAGTTTAACGTTCACATTTTTTTTATTATTAAAATTCTAAGGAGGAACTAAAATGAAGAAAATTATCGCATTAGTGCTCGCGCTTTCACTCATCGTTGTGTTTGCGGCTTGCAGCGCTCCGCAGGCATCCCCAAGCACCAGCGAGTCGGAATCCGCATCGGCAGAACCGGAATCGTCCGAAGTGGCTTCTGAAGAACCGTCTGACGCAGCCGCTGTTAAAATCGGTGTGATTCTCGTTCACGATGAGAACACCGGTTACGACTTTGCGCATATCGACGGCATCAAGAAAGCTGCTGCAGCGGTTGGGTTTGCTGACGACCAGATCATCTGGCAGTACAATGTGCCGGAAGACGAAACCTGCTACGACAAAGCGACTGACCTTGTTGAGCAGGGCTGCACCTACATCTTCTCAGACAGCTACGGCCACCAGAGCTACATGCAGCAGGCTGCCAGCGAAAATGAAGATATCACGTTCATATCGATGACAGGCGATCAGGCTAAAATGTCGGGCTTGGCGAATTTTAAGAATGCGTTTAACGATACTTACCAGTCTCGTTATGTATCGGGTGTTGTTGCCGGTATGAAACTGGCCGAACTCGTTGCTGATGGTAAGGTTGGCGATAAGAACATGACCAAAGATGGCGACATCAAAATCGGTTATGTCGGTGCTTACCCGTATGCAGAAGTGGTTTCCGGTTATACCGGCTTCTATCTCGGCGTTAAATCTGTTGTGAATAACGTTGTGATGGATGTGACTTACACGAACTCTTGGTATGATCCCACAAAGGAAGCCGAAGCAGCCAACTCGCTCGTTTCGTCCGGGGCCATCATCATCAGCCAGCATGCTGATTCCACGGGCGCTCCCTCAGCTTGTGAAGCACTGCTCAACGGCGGCACCACCGTTTATTGCGTGGGCTACAATGTGGATATGCTCTCCGTCGCGCCGACATCGGCTCTGACCAGCTGCCAGAACGATTGGAGCGTTTACTACACCTATGCATTAAACTGCATCAAGAACGGTGAAGAAATTGCGACAGACTGGGCAGAAGGCTACAACGAAGGCGCTGTAATGATTTCCAAGCTTGGCGATAGCTGCGCAAAAGGCACAGCCGAAAAGGTTGCAGAAGTTGAAGCGGCTTTGAAAGATGGCAGCCTCAACGTGTTCGATACAGCCAACTTCACTGTTGGCGGCGAAAAGGTGACCACGTACCTCGCGATTGATACCGATGGCGACTGGGTCGGCGATACCGGCGAAGCCATTGAGAACGGCATATTTATGGAATCCACACTGCGCAGCGCGCCGTACTTCGGTCTGCGTATTGATGGCATCAAGGAGCTCAACGCTCAGTAATCTTATCAGTGTGTAAACGAAAGAGCCACCGTAAAGTGGCTCTTTCTATCATTTTACCAAGGGGGAATCCACCATGCAAACCGCCAAAGCGGCTGTCCGTTTGTGTGATATCACCAAGACCTTCGGCTCGGTTGTTGCCAATGACAAGGTCTGCCTTGATATTAACAGAGGGGAGATCCTCGCCCTGCTCGGAGAAAACGGCAGCGGCAAGACAACCCTGATGAACATGCTCTCCGGTATTTATTATCCCGATTCGGGGCATATATCGGTTGACGGGCGTGAGGTATCGATCCGCAGCCCAAAGGACGCTTATGATCTTGGCATCGGTATGATCCATCAGCATTTTAAGCTTGTGGATGTGCTGACAGCCGCAGAAAACATTATTTTGGGCATGGAGGGAAAGGGCCGTCTCGATATGAAGACGGTTGGCGAGCGCATACGAGAGATTTGCGCAATGTATGGCTTTGATGTTGATCCGGAACAAAAGATATATGATATGTCCGTTTCACAAAAGCAGACGGTAGAGATTGTGAAGGTGCTTTACCGAAATGCAGACATTTTAATTCTTGACGAACCCACCGCTGTGCTGACACCGCAGGAAACAGACAAGCTGTTTGCGGTGCTGCGCAATATGCGTGACGACGGCAAAGCCATTGTGATCATCACGCACAAGCTGTATGAGGTGGAAGACTTATCCGACCGCGTGGCGGTGCTTCGCCGCGGTGAATTCATCGGAACGATGCCCACCAAAGACACAAACGCTGCCGAGATGACCAATATGATGGTCGGCCGTGCCGTTTCACTGAACATAGACAGACCTGAACCGGCAGATCCAAAGCCGCGTATCATCGTTAATGACCTGACCGTGCGCGATGTTGACGGGGTTACCAAATTAAGCAACGTATCGTTTACCGCCTATTCCGGCGAAATTCTCGGTATTGCGGGAATTTCCGGCTGCGGACAGAAAGAATTACTTGAGTCCATTGCCGGTTTACAGCCGAATGAAAGCGGAAGCATTATATATATTGATCCTGAAACCGGAAAAGAAACACAACTGATCGGCAAAGACCCGAGAGATATTTTGACCATGGGCGTTACGCTGTCGTTTGTACCCGAAGACAGGCTTGGCATGGGCCTTGTCGGCAGCATGGATTTAACAGACAACATGATGCTGCGTTCATTCCGCCGCGGCAAATCTGTTTTTGCCGACAGAAAAACACCGCGCGGTGTGGCAGAGCGCGTTGTGGACGAGTTGTCTGTGAATACGCCGGGGCTTTCCACACCTGTGCGGCGGCTGTCGGGCGGTAATGTGCAAAAGGTGCTGGTCGGGCGTGAGATTTCCTCGTCGCCGACGGTCTTGATGACAGCCTATGCGGTACGCGGTCTGGACATCAATTCATCCTACACCATCTATGATTTGATCAATCAGCAAAAGCAAAAGGGCGTCGCCGTCATCTTTGTCGGCGAAGATTTGGATGTTCTGCTGGAGTTCTGTGACCGGATTCTTGTGCTTTGCGGCGGGCAAGTCAGCGGTATCATTCCCGGCAGGGGAGCAGATAAAAATCAGGTCGGCATGATG
>JAEZIW010000012.1 GCA_023436525.1 Bacillota bacterium
GTATAACGGCATGTATTATATGAATCAGGATTACGACGCGCCGTCAACAAAGCTTGCGATTGAACCAATTGCGGGTGATGTGGTAACGCCAATTTACTGGCCGTATTACGCGGCAGATGGCGATTACGAATCTTATTACACGGCTGACCCTTATACACTGGGCGCCGACGGCATTGTGCTGGACTGGATCGAGCTGCCCGCCGGGAATTATGAGTATGGTTTCATGTTCTACGATATTTACGGCGGTGAGCATTACAGCGAAATGACGGATTTTGAGGTTTAGCAGTTTAAAAGTAATGAACCCCTGGTCACCGATAGGCGACTGATGAGGTGTTCGTTTTCAGCCTATTTTGACACCTCATCCGGCGCTGCGCGCCGCCTTCTCCTCAAAGGAGAAGGCTAATCTTTCTATAGAAAAGACCCGCTTGGGTCTTTTTGATTATTGATAAAACTTGTTTTGTCATTACTATGGAAAGTTACATATTCGGTCATCTTGAGGAGCGAAGCGACGACTACGGAGTGGATTGAATGGCATTAAAAAGGCTGTGCAGTTCAAATCACTCTGCACAGCCTTTATGGTCATATAGCGCTTCGTCTTATCTGTGTGCTTTGCGCGTTAGAATCTCAGAGTAGATGACGGCACGCGCAAAATCGCTCTTGTCCTCAAACAGCTTTAAGCTGCTTTTCTGATGCCTGACCACCTTCTTGGGCGTTTCGCTCACATCGTCATTGCTCGCATGAAATGTGGCAAGATCGATGTTTGCGTATCGGCTCGGTGCTTGATAAGCCGACACGGCTTCAGCCATGCGCGGTCTGGCAGCCTGAGATGCGGAAACACTCTCTGCCATACGCGGTGCTGCGGCGGGCCTCAGCGTTTGTGCTGACGGCTGGCTGTAGGAAGGAATCGGCTGAGTTTCCTGTGTTCTGCTTTGCGCTTCCATTTCGCCGGACATCATAAACGCGCGTTGAATGTCGCTGAGTGTGGGTCTCGGCGGCTCATTTTCGGTATTTTTATTCGGTTTCTTTTTGCCGAGTGCGGACAAAAGCGCGAATACGATACCAATGATGATAATAACAATGGATTCCATATCGCAACATCCCTATTCGGTTTCTTTTTCGATCTTGGGTGCGGCGGCGCTGGAGATGGCATCGCGCATGCTTGTGTCCGCCATCACGTTTTTCATATTGTAGTAGTCCATCACCCCAAGGTTACCGTCTTTGAAAGCAACAGCCATCGCACGCGGAATTTCTGCTTCGGCTTCCACCACCTTGGCGCGCATTTCCTGAACGGCAGCCATCATTTCCTGTTCTTTGGCGACAGCCATGGCCCGGCGTTCCTCCGCTTTGGCCTGAGCGATTTTCTTATCGGCCTGTGCTTGATCAATCTGCAGCTGGGCGCCGATGTTACGCCCGACGTCCACGTCGGCGATATCAATGGAGAGAATCTCAAACGCGGTACCCGCGTCGAGCCCCTTGGCCAGCACGGTTTTGGAGATTGAATCCGGATTCTCGAGCACCTCTTTGTGTGAAATTGAGCTGCCGACTGTGGTGACAATGCCTTCGCCCACGCGCGCGATAACCGTTTCTTCACCGGCACCGCCCACAAGACGGTCGATATTCGTACGCACGGTCACACGGGCTTTGGCTTTCAGCTCAATGCCGTCTTTGGCAATGGCCGCGACAATGGGTGTTTCAATCACCTTGGGGTTAACGCTCATCTTTACGGCGGTTAACACATCGCGTCCGGCAAGGTCTATTGCGGTCGCCTTCTTGAAATCGAGCGGTATGTCGGCCTTTTGTGCCGCAATCAGTGCATCCACCACGCGGTCGACATTGCCGCCTGCAAGATAATGCTGCTCCAGCATATCTGTCGTCATGCCAAGGCCCGCTTTAATCGCTTTGATCAGCGGGTTCACAATGTTAGACGGCGTGATTTTGCGCAGGCGCATACCCACCAGAGAGATGATTCTCAGCTTAACGCCGGATGCCCGTGCGGCAATCCACAAACGAACAGGGACAAAGCTGAAGAAAAACACAAGAAAAATGAATGCAGCAACAATGATGATGATGTACAACCAAAGTTCAGGTAACATTCTTTATCACTCCTTTGTAATTATAATAACCATACAGGGAATAGATATAGTTTCGTTGGGACTATTTAAGCAAATGGCCCAGCACTGAATAAAGCAACATCACAAAAAGGATAAAGCCGCCGGTGTAAAGGCACATCAGCAGCAGCCGCTTCGGGTCTGTCTTTACCTTTTCGGGCTTTTCCGCTTTTTCGAGCAGCAGCGCTTCGCATTTTTTGCAGAACTCCGCGGAATCCGCATAATCGATTTTGCATACGGGGCAGTACTTCACGTTAAACCTCCAGCTGTCTGACAGTAATTCGGCCGCCTGTTGTGCCGATTACACGAACACGCGCGCCTTTGGGGATAAATTCGCCTTCAGTGACAACATCGGCTTTTTCGCCGCCGATTTCCACGGTGCCCGCAGGGCGCAGCGGTGTGAGGCTCAGGCCTTCCTTGCCGCTGAAGCGAGAATAATCTTCTCTGGCCACATACCCGGCATCCTTTTCTTCGGCATCCTTCAGCACGAGAGACGAGCGGTAAAGCCAGCCCCGCTTAAGGCTTCGCGCCGCGATTAATGCGAGCAAAAAGACGATAACGGCGATGATGAGCAGCAGCAGCAGCCCCTCGGCCACGGAATGCGCCTGAAACACAATGCACAGCACAAGCGCCACCAGTCCAAGGCCGCCGAAAATGCCAAAACCGGGAATAAAAAGCTCAATCGTTAAAAAGATCATGCCCACGATAAACAACACAACAGAGACAGTCTCAATCGTTGCAAACAAACCCATACGGCACCCCTTTCCCCGACAAACAAAGCGACTTATATTTAAATAAGTATAACATAAACAAACCGCTTATGCGCGCATTAATACAGAAAAGTTACAATCATTTCAAATAACACAATCTTTTATTTACTTGTTAAAAGGCCTGTGTTATAACATTCATACATTATATATGAAGAAATTGTGCGAGTATGTCATGAAAACAGACCATGAAGCACACGATTAAGCAGACGTTGGCGCGCTTTATTGAAAACGATACGCGTAATGTGATGTCAGCGCATAATAATGAAGATATATGACGCGCCGTTGATCGGCTATGCCGCTGCGGACGATGCGCTGTTTGATTCCTACACAGACGCGGGTATTATCGGCCCCGTGTTTCTATCACCGCTGCAGTGGCTGCCGGGCGCAAAAACGATTATTTCATATTTTATGCCGTTTGCCCGGGAAATCAGTGAATCAAACCGGAAGGCCGGTTTACCCTCGGAGGAGCGAAATTGATGGTGAAGTCTTCAACAATGCTGTGCGAGCCTGTCTTGTCAGCCTTGTTGAAGAACGCGGCGCTGCCGCAGTGGCCCCCGCTATAAACCCGCGCTATGGCTGCGGCAAATGGAGCAGCGACTGCCGTGTGAATATGTGTCGCCGGTTTAAAAATCTGCGCTATATAATAGAAGCATCATGCGGCGTTGTATAACCCGGCGAAGAGATGGCATAATCAATAGCAAAAGCGGCTGGAAGGCAAGGCTAAAAAAATGTGGATTTGCTGAAAAAAGTGCTTGCTTTTGCATGGTGTTTAATATATAATTTCAATGTTGCGCACTTTGGGCAACATATTTTTTGGCAGGTTGAAGCGGGAGGTTGCCGGATAAAACCGCTTTCCGGGTAGTTTCCGCGGACTGTCGTCCTAATCTAATAAGGACAGCGCTTCGGGCGACACGAGAATTGCCGCAAAAAAGAATACTTGACACACACGGTTGAGTGTATACGGAGCGTAGCGTAAGGAGGAGAAAAATGGCAAGTCAGAAGATTAGAATCAAGCTGAAAGCGTACGATTACAACCTGATTGACCAGTCGGCAATGAAGATCGTCGATACGGCCAAGAGGACGGGCGCAAAGGTGTCAGGGCCGATTCCGCTGCCCACACAGAAAGAAATCATCACCATACTTCGTGCACCGCACAAGTATAAAGACTCGCGCGAACAATTTGAAATCAAAACACACAAGAGGCTGATCGACATACTTGAAGCCACAGCAAAGACAACAGATGCTTTGATGCGGCTGGATCTGCCTTCCGGCGTGGATATAGAAATTAAGCTCTAGGGGGGTGTGACGTATGAAAGCGATTTTAGGCAAAAAATTAGGTATGACGCAGCTGTTTATGGAAGACGGCACAGTCGTTCCGGTCACGGTCGTTCAGGCCGGCCCGTGCGTTGTCACTCAGAAGAAGACAACCGAAACAGACGGCTACAATGCGATACAGTTAGGTTTTGGCGATATCAGAGAAAAGCTCGTGACAAAACCGCTTGAAGGCCACTTCAAAAAAGCGGGCGTGGCTCCGAAGAGAAGCCTTCGCGAGTACCGCGTAGACTGTGCGGATGATTTCGCGCTTGGTCAGGAGATCAAGGTGGACGTGTTTGAAAAGGGCGACGTTGTGGATGTGCAGGGCACAAGCAAGGGCAAAGGCTTCCAGGGCATGATTGCTCGCCATAACAAGGCGAGAGGGCCCATGTCTCATGGTTCGCGCAGCAAGCGGGCCCCGGGCAGCATTGGTGCCTGCGCTGATCCGTCAAGGGTTATCAAGGGCAAGAAGTTGCCGGGCCATGGCGGCGCACAGTCGGTGACAGTCCAGAACATCGAGGTTGTCGGTATCGACGCGGACAAAAACGTGCTGCTTGTTAAAGGCGCTGTGCCCGGAGCAAGGGGCGGCCTGCTTTCGATCTCGAAGGCGGTTAAACTCGGCTAGCAGACAAGCAATAGAAAAGGAAGTGAGACGAATGCCCAAAGTATCGGTATATAAAACGGACGGCACAGAGTCCGGCAAGATTGAACTGAAAAACGAAGTGTTTGGCATAGAAGTTAACGAAGCGGTGATGCACCAGGTGGTCGTCGCGCAGCTCGCCAACAAGCGCCAGGGCACACAGAGTGCGCTGACGCGCGCCGAAGTAAGAGGCGGCGGCATCAAGCCGTGGCGTCAAAAAGGAACAGGCCGCGCCAGAGCGGGTTCCTCGCGTTCCCCGGTATGGACAAAGGGTGGTATGGTGTTTGCCGTGAAACCCCGCGACTACAGCCAGAAAGTCAACAAAAAGGTCAGAAAACTGGCCATTCAGAGCGCCCTTTCTATGAAAGTGGCGGATAAGAACATCATCGTGCTGGAAGACCTTGCACTGGATGCGCCCAAGACAAAGCTGATGGCAGGCGTATTGAAAAACTTCGGTGCTGTTAAAGCGCTGATTGTCACAGCCGCCAAGGACGAAGCCGTCGTGCGCGCATCGGGCAACATTCAGGGCGTGAAGACGCTGCCGGCCGACAGTGTTAACGTGTACGATCTTTTAAACTATGACAAGCTCGTGATCACGAAGGACGCCGTCAAGAAGGTTGAGGAGGTTTTTGCGTAATGGAAGCAAGAGACATCATTAGAAAGCCGGTATTGACGGAGAACAGCTACGACGATATCGCTGCGAAGAAATATACGTTTGAAGTGGATACAAGAGCCACGAAGACTGACATCCGCCGCGCTGTGGAAGAAGTGTTTGGCGTGAAGGTGGCCAAGGTGAATACGCTGCGCCAAATCGGCAAGCTGAAGCGCCAGGGTGCCCACATCGGCAGACGGCCCGAAGTCAAGAAGGCGTTTGTGACGCTGACACGCGATTCAAAGACCATCGAGTTCTTCGATTCGCTCGCACAGTAGGCAAAAGGGAGGTAAAAGCTCATGGCGATTAAAAAGTATAAACCGACATCACCGGGCCGCCGCGGCATGACGGTTTCCACGTTTGAGGAAATCACATGCACCACACCCGAGAGATCTCTTCTTGAGCCGATCAAAAAGACGGCCGGAAGAAACGCAAACGGACGCATCACGGTGCGTCACAGAGGCGGCGGCGTAAAGAGACAATACAGAATCATCGATTTTAAGCGCAATAAGGACGGTATTCCGGCCAAGGTTGCCACAATCGAGTACGATCCGAACAGAACAGCCAACATCGCGCTGCTGCAGTATGCGGACGGCGAAAAGAGATACATCATTGCGCCTTACGGTCTTACCGTCGGCGATACGGTGATGTCGGGTGCGGGCGCTGACATCAAGCCGGGCAACGCGCTTTGCTTGAAGGACATTCCGCTCGGCACACTGATTCACAATGTTGAGCTGCAGCCTGGCAAAGGCGGTCAGCTTGTGAGAAGCGCAGGCAACTCCGCTCAGCTGATGGCCAAAGAAGGTGCCTACGCTCAGGTGAGGCTGCCTTCCGGCGAAGTGCGCATGGTGCTCTTAAACGCCAAGGCCACAATCGGCCAGGTCGGCAATATCGATCAGGAAAACATCAATATCGGCAAAGCGGGCCGGAAACGCCACATGGGCTTCCGTCCGACGGTCAGAGGATCTGTCATGAACCCGAACGACCATCCGCACGGCGGCGGCGAAGGCAAATCGCCGATCGGACGTCCGGGACCGGTCACCCCTTGGGGCAAACCGGCGCTTGGCTATAAGACAAGAAAGAAGAAGAACGCTTCCGATAAGTATATAGTCAGACGCAGAAACAAGTAACGGGAACAGTAAGGAGTAGTGGAATATGAGCAGATCGGTTAAAAAGGGGCCTTTCGTACATGCGAAGCTGCTGGCGAGAATCCAGGAGATGAACACGAAGAACGAAAAGAAAGTGCTCAAAACATGGTCCAGAGCATCAACGATATTTCCGGATATGGTTGGTCATACACTCGCCGTTCATGACGGCAAGAAATTTGTGCCGGTGTACATGACAGAAGATATGGTGGGCCACAAGCTCGGCGAGTTTGCGCCGACACGGACATTCCGCGGACACGCGGGCGACAAAAAGTCCGGCTCCAAGTAGCCTTTAAGGGAGGAGACTATAAATGGCAACTCGTCAAAGAGAAAAAGCTGAAAAGAGACATGAGCTCAAAGATAAAAGACCGGCAGCAAGGGCGAAATATGTGCGGATTTCTTCTTCAAAGGTCAGAATCGTTATCGATCTGATCCGCGGCAGGAAGGTGGACGAAGCGGTGGCAGTGCTGAAAAACACACCCGCTGCGGCCAGCCCGGTTGTTGAGAAGGTGCTGAATTCTGCAATCGCCAATGCGGAGAACAACAAAGGCATGCTGCGTGATGATCTGATCGTAGCTGAGTGCTTTGCGGATCAGGGGCCGACACTTCGTCGTTTCCGCCCGCGCGCCCAGGGGCGTGCGTCGCGCATCCGCAAGAGAAGCAGCCACATCACCATCATACTCGATAGTGCCGTCAAGGAGGAATCTTAAGCATGGGTCAGAAAGTTAATCCTCACGGAATGCGCGTGGGCGTTATTAAAGACTGGAATGCGCGCTGGTTTGCCAAAAAGGGCGATTTTGCCGCGAACATCAAGGAAGACAATGTGATCAGAAAGCAGCTTAAAAAGCAGCTTTATGCAGCAGGCGTTTCCAAGATTGAAACGGAGAGAGCGGCCAATAAACTGACCGTGAACATATACACCGCCAAGCCGGGCATCGTTATCGGCAAGGGCGGACAGGGCGTTGAGATTCTCAAAGGGCAGCTTTCCCGCCAGACGGGCAAAGCGGTTATCCTTAACATTATCGAAATCAAGCGTCCGGATATCGATGCACAGCTCGTGGCTGAAAATATCGCCTCGCAGCTGGAACGCCGCATCAGCTTTCGCCGTGCGATGAAACAGTGCATCGGTAGAGCGATGAAGGGCGGCGCGCTCGGCATCAAGGCCATGTGCTCCGGCCGTCTCGGCGGCGCCGAAATTGCACGCAGTGAAAAGTATCACGACGGGTCGATTCCGCTGCAGACAATTCGTGCGGACATCGATTACGGTTTTGCTGAAGCCAATACCACATATGGCAAGATAGGCTGCAAAGTCTGGATATATAAGGGTGAGATTCTTGGCAATCCCTTAAGGGATAAGTTCAAGACGGCGGAAGGAGGCAGCAAAGATGTTAATGCCAAAAAGGGTTAAGAGAAGAAGAGTGCACCGCGGCCGCATGAAGGGCAAAGCCACAAAGGGCAATGTCGTTAATTACGG
>JAEZIW010000057.1 GCA_023436525.1 Bacillota bacterium
GTATAAGAGCCTGATATAAACACCGAATGTCGCTTTATATAAAACGAGAAGTATGAATACAATGATTCGCTGAATAGGCGATTGTTTGTGTTTGCTCACATTAAGCTCCTTATTTTATAGTTAATTATATCATCCCTAAATAAAAATGTATTGTTAAATAATTTTAAAATGAACATGATGTGCAATAAAAAGCCGTCTATACCGACGAATAACCGCAAAAGCCTTCAACATATCAAGTTGTGGAGAAGTTCTTGATCCATTGCATAGTCATTTGCTTCGTCTATAACAAAGAAGTGACTGTATGACAGAAATAGTTACTATCAACAGCAGTGACATATTGATAAATTGTCAGCGATCTTGCGCCTTATAACACACATCAAGAGCATAGCACGCCATAAGCTTTGTCATGCCATAGTCATAAAAATCGCTGATATAAAGATATAGCGATATGATACAAATTGAGTCTGCAATTGGGGCAAGACCAAATAGGGGGTTGCTATGAATTCAGCGACGTTTATTTTGCGATATGTTTGCCTGGTGGTAAATAAAAAAGCAGAGTGGAATCACTCTGCTTTCGTGAAAATCCGGTTTATTTGAGCGCGTCTTTAAAAGCTTTGCCGGGTTTGAACGCCGGTGCGCTGGAAGCGGCGATATCGATCTGTGCGCCGGTAGCTGGGTTGACACCTTTTCTTGCAGCTCTCTGTCTAAGTTCAAAAGAACCAAAGCCTGTCCACTGGACTTTGTCGCCCTTATTCAATGCGTCGGTGATCACATCGATCAGCGCGGAAAGGCATGCTTCGGCATCTTTTTTCTTAAGATCAGATTTTTGAGCAACGGCATCAATTAATTCGGTTTTGTTCATTCTGGGTTCCTCCTGATTAATTAATTTAGGTTAATATAACCTTTCAGATTGATGAGATGATTAGTTCCCGCCAATCTGCAATTTTGCTTTGTCCCAAAGCTCATCGAGCTTTTCAATACCACAGCTACGCATGTCCACATTTTGCTCGGCCGCCATTTTCTCGACCACGGCAAACCGTGAAATGAACTTATCTGTGGCTTTTTGCAGCGCTGTTTCCGGCTCCACACCGAGCAGACGAACCACATTCACTGCGGAGAAGAGCAGATCACCGCATTCGTTTTGCAGCGCGGCGTTATCCCGGCTTTGCTTAACTTCCTCAATTTCTTCCAGCAGCTTGTCAAATGCCTGTGAAACCTCTGTAAAATCAAACCCGACATGTGCTGCTTTGTGTTGAACCTTGCCGCTTCTCATCAGTGCGGGCATGCTCTTTGGCACACCCTGCAGCACCTCGGTTTGTGTTTGCTGGCCTTTTTCGCCCTTCTTAATCTGTTCCCAGTTGCTGATAACGTCGTCGGGCGAATTGGCAACGGCACAGCCGAAAATATGTGTGTGACGGGAAATCATTTTGGAGCAAATGGCTGTCGTCACATCGGATATATCGAATTCACCATGCTGCTGGGCGATTCGTGCATGGAACACAACCTGCAAAAGCACATCGCCGAGCTCGTCGTATAACGCATCCATGTCGTCGTTATCGATGGCTTCCAGCACTTCATAGCTTTCTTCCACCAGATAACGCTTGAGGCTTAAATGCGTTTGCTCTCTGTCCCACGGGCAGCCGTTTCTCGAGCGCAGCCGCTCCATCACAGCCACAAGATCGCAAAAGGTGTATCGGCCCTTTTGCTCAAGCGGACAGGAAGCAACTACCACGCTAGTATAATAACCGTATGAAGGCTCCGCGTCAAGAAGGCAAAGTGGAATTATTTTCCCGCACATGTTGCGGATATCCGTAATAAATAAAGGATGCTCGTCATCGTAAACGCGCGACAGCTTCAGCTTTAAATCGGATGCTTTGAGCCGCGAGTCGATTTCGTCGATCACAAGTGCGGCATCCGTATCGCAAACCCGGGTAAAAGACGATGCGCTAAACGACAGAACACCGTTCAAACCATCAGCCGCGCCTGCTGCAAATGCCGCGCAGAGGGCCGGGCTGCCGTCGGGTATTACGCTGACGCTTCCGCCGGATTGTATGATGCGTTTCACAGCATAAGCCGCAATGGTGTTGCGGCAAATATCACCGAGCACGATGAATAAAGTGCCGTCAAGCATCAAGCGTTCGCAGGCAAGCGCTGCGAGTGCATCAAAATCATCCGCTGATTCATACAGATCGTCGAGCGATTCATAGGCAATGTCGTCATCTTCGAGTGCATGTCCAATTTTCGTCTGTAAAATAACCCGGCTTGTCTGTTGCGCGATTTTGCGCACATCCTCATGAATTTCGCCGGTTGCGTTCATACTGGCTATCGTTAAATGCATTTTAATCCTCCCAAACCCCTAGCCGGGCCATCAATCGCTGAAAGCGTCCGCCGCCGGGTAAGAATTCCATATCTTTTTTTGTAATCGATCTTGTCATCACCAAAAGAACCAAATAAACAATAACGGCAGCTGCCATGCTCAAAAGCGCTGCTACTTTGCTGCCCCATAACGGGGCGAGGCCAAAATAGATGAGACAGACCGCCGCGCCCATGACGACTGTTGACAATAGCGGCATCAAAACGTCGGGCATCGGTTTGACGGACGGCTTTGCGTGCTTGAAGACAAAACACACATTCAGCAGCGCGGCGATGCCATAGCACGCCGCTGTTCCGATCGCTGCTCCATTTATATTAATCGAAGGAACGCGTATCAGCAAGATGCTGATGACAACTTTTACAAATGCGCCCACCGCAAGGCTGAAAACAGGAATAGCCGGATGGCCGGCTCCCTGCAAAATGCCTGTCATTGTTTGCAGCAGCGTTAAAAACAGCACGCCGATCGAGAGCGTCTGCAAAAGCTGCGTACCGACAACAAGCTCCTGCGGCTCAAGGCCTTTGGAATAAAGCAGAGAGATAATAGGGCTTGCCAGAATAAACAGCCCCACCGCGCACGGGAGTCCAATCAATATGGAAAGTTTAAGCCCCATCGCCGAACGAGCGCTCACGAGCTGTCGGCTGTTAACAGCGCGCGCTTCCGATATGGCAGGAACCAGGCTCATGCATAGCGCAAGCGAGAGCACAGCGGGCATGTTGATCAGCGGGTTAACCGATCCGGTCAGCACACCGAAGCTTGTTTTGGGGGAGAGCGGGTTAAACGCGGCGTAATTAACATCAGCCATCGTGTTTGTCACAATCAGCGTATCGAAGAAATTGACAATGGGCATCAGACAAGCGCCGATTGTGACGGGAACGGCAGTGAAAAGCAGCTCGCGCATGGTGGTGCGTCCTAGGCTTTTGCCAAAACCGGGGGTATGGGTTCGCTTCTGCTTAAGCTGCCTGTTTTTTTTATGGTACATAACAAAAATGACGGCAAGCGCACAGAGCTCAGAAATGGTGACGCCGAAAAGCGCACCAGCTGCACCGAAAGCTTCGCCTCTCTGAAACCAGAGCTGTGCAAAATAAAGCCCGGCACCGAGTTTAACAAACTGCTCCACGATCTGCGTCAGTGCCGTCGGAGACATCATTTGCAATCCCTGAAAATAGCCTCTGTAAGCGGATAATATCGAAACGAAGAAGAGCGAAGGGGCGATCATAACAAGGGAGAGCTTGGCAGTGGGAATTTGCGCAGCGTTGGCAAGCACGCCCGATAACGCGAACATGACGATTGTGGACGCGACGCCGATGATCATCAGCAGCTTAAACGCGGTTTGGAAAACGTGGTGCGCACCGTTATAATCGCCGAGTGTGACGCGCTCGGAAACAAGCTTCGAGATGGCAGCCGGAAGCCCCGCTGTGGATATCACAACCAGTGCCGCGTATATCGGATACGCAACCTGATAATTGGCCATGCCGTCGGCACCGATGATGTTGGTAAGAGGTATACGGAAAACAGCGCCGATAAATTTTACGATCAAACCTGCGGCACCGAGTATCGCTGCACCCTTTACAAAGCTTTTCGGAACGTTTGACATGGCTTCTCCGTTCTATATTTTTTACATATAAGCGATCGAAAGAAGGATTAAGCATTATATTATAAAAAAAAGCTGTCGATAATATGCATCGCTTTTAAAAAACAGCGTTGCAATTGCCTGACTCAGCACTGTCATGTATAATACGTGAGTAAAAATGCGAGTTAAAACAGGGTCAGGAGAAATATTTTAATGCATATCAATATTGTGCTGGTGGAACCCGAAATTCCTGCGAATACCGGTAATGTCGCACGGACATGTGCTGTGACTGGCGCACAGCTGCATCTTGTGGAGCCGCTTGGCTTCAGCATTGATGACAAGCAGCTCAAACGGGCGGGGCTGGATTACTGGCCGCATTTGAATGTTGCGGTTCACAAAAGTCTGGACGAATTTTTTACCGCGACCGCGGGCGGCGCATACTATTACTGCTCGACAAAAGCCAAACACGCTTACCACGAAGTGAGCTATGAGGATGGCTGCTACCTGCTGTTCGGAAAAGAAACAAAGGGGCTGCCCGAACCGCTTATTTTTTCGAATCCATCGAGGAGCATCCGTATTCCGATGAAGGATGGCCTTCGCTCGCTGAACCTTTCAAATTCTGTGAGTATCGTGGTTTACGAAGCGCTTCGCCAATGGGGTTTTCCCGACATGACATAACTCAAAAATAAAGGCATCATCTATGCGCCTGCTTGTGAAAAGATGAACTTTTCCTTGCTTTTTGAAATCTTTTCGAATAAAATTATCCAAGATCATTATACTCTTTGAGTATCAGCATAATTGCATAATAAAAGGAGCCATATATGAACAAAAAGACAGTCAAAGACATTGATGTCCGCGGAAAAAAAGTTTTGGTGAGAGTGGATTTCAATGTGCCGCTGAATGAAAAAAAGGAAGTCACCGATGACACAAGAATCGTGGCTGCATTGCCGACGATTGAGTATCTGATCGGTGAGAACGCAAAAGTTATTCTTTGCTCCCATCTTGGCCGCCCGAAGGGCGAATTTAAACCGGAGTTTTCGCTTGCGCCTGTTGCACAGCGTTTGGAAAAACTTCTCGGACGCAAAATCACGTTTGCAGCTGATGTGATCGGGCCGGAAGCCAAAGCGGCTGTCAGCGCTGTTAAGGAAGGCGAAATCGTTCTTCTGGAAAACGTGCGTTTTCACAAAGAAGAAACAAAAAATGACCCCGAATTTTCCAAAGAGCTTGCTTCATACGCCGATATATTTGTGAATGATGCCTTTGGAACCTGCCACAGAGCCCATGCTTCCACGGCCGGTGTGGCGGCTTATATCCCCGCTGTAGCCGGTTTCCTCATCGGAAAAGAGCTGGATTTCCTCGGTAATGCGCTGGACAAACCCGTCCGTCCGTTTATCGCAATTCTTGGTGGTGCCAAGGTTGCGGATAAAATCGGCGTGATCGATAACCTGATTAATAAAGTGGATGCCATTATCATCGGTGGCGGTATGGCTTATACATTCTTAAAGGCTAAGGGCCTTGAAGTGGGCGATTCGCTGGTGGATGAAGAAAGCCTTGAATTGTCGCTCGATTTGATTAAGAAAGCCGAAAGCAAACGTGTGGATTTGTTCCTGCCCGTCGATGCAATAGAAGCCGACAAATTTGATGCCAATGCGAAAACACAGGTGGTACCGGTTGACCATATGTCCAAAGGCTGGATGGGGCTGGATATCGGGCCTGCAACAAGAATGCTTTATTCCGATAAGATACGTACTGCGAAAACCGTGGTTTGGAACGGGCCGATGGGTGTGTTTGAGATGGAGGCTTTTGCTGAAGGAACCAAAACGGTTGCCAAAGCCATGGCTGAGTCTGATGCGGTTACCATAATTGGCGGCGGCGACAGCGCGGCAGCAGTTAAGATTTTCGGTTATGCTGACGCAATGACGCATATCTCCACCGGCGGCGGCGCGAGCCTTGAGTTCCTTGAAGGCAAGGAACTGCCGGGTGTGGCGGCGCTTCAGGATAAATAAGAGAGGACTAACTGATCATACTGAGGGTTACTCTCTTTGGAGTAGCCCTTTTTTACAAATTAAACAAAATCATTGGAGGGACTAACATGAGAAAACCGATTATCGCAGGAAACTGGAAAATGAACAAAACGGCAGAAGAAACAACAGCCCTTATCAAAGCATTAATTCCGCTTGTCAGCGATGCCAGCAATGTCGACGTTGTTGTATGCCCGACATTTGTTAATTTATCGACGGCTGCCGAGGCGCTTGCCGGTTCTAACATTAAGCTGGGCGCACAGAATATGCACTTTGAAAAAAGCGGCGCATATACGGGTGAGATTTCGGCGGATATGCTGCTCGCTTTTGGCGTGAAATATGTCATTCTCGGGCATTCCGAGAGACGTCAGTATTTCGGTGAGACCGATGAAGGTGTCAACAAAAAAGCGAAAGTCGCGCTCGAAGCGGGCCTGGTTCCAATCGTGTGTGTGGGCGAAACACTGGAAGAAAGAGAGGCCGGTATTACGGCTGAGATCGTTTGTAAGCAGACGAAGCTTGCGCTGCTCGGGTTATCGGCAGAACAGGTTTCAGGTGTCGTGATCGCTTCCGAGCCCATCTGGGCCATCGGAACCGGCAAAACAGCCACAGCCGAAGATGCCAACGAGACAATCGGTGCGATCAGAGGCGCGGTTAAAGATGTTTACGGTGATGCTTGTGCCCAGAGCGTGCGCATTCAGTACGGCGGCAGCATGAAACCGTCCAACGCATCCGAATTGATGGCGAAGCCGGAAATTGACGGCGGACTTATCGGCGGCGCAGCGCTGAAGGCCGAGGACTTTGCCGGAATCGTTAAGTTTTAAGCGAGATGACTATGAACAAAAAACTGACAGCATTGATGATATTGGACGGATTCGGTTTCAGTGAAGATGAAACCGGCAATGCCATTAGAACCGCAGGCATTCCGTTCGTCAGGGGTTTAAAAAGTGAGTACCCGCATACGTTGGTGGGAGCATCCGGCATGGATGTGGGCCTGCCTAAAGGGCAGATGGGCAACTCGGAGGTTGGCCATTTGAATATCGGCGCAGGGCGCATCGTTTATCAGGAACTCACGCGCATCACCAAAGATATTGAAGACGGCGGTTTCTTTGATAAGCAGGAATTCATCGACGCGATGGAAAACGCGAAGAAGAACGGAAAGAAGCTTCATACCTACGGCCTCATTTCTGACGGCGGTGTTCACAGCCATAATGAGCATTTATACGCTCTGTTAAAGATGGCCAAGCAGCGCGGATTGGATAACGTTTATATCCATTGCTTTATGGACGGACGCGATGTGCCGCCCGACAGCGGGCTTGGGTTTATCGAGGCGCTTGAGGCCAATATTCAAGAGATCGGCATCGGGCAAATCGCGACGGTGATGGGCCGTTATTACGCGATGGACCGTGACAACCGCTTTGAGCGCGTACAAAAAGCATATGCCGCAATGGTAACCGGCGAGGGGCTGCATGCGGCTTCCGCCGTGCAGGCGATGCGCCAGAGCTACGACAAAGGCGAGATGGATGAATTTGTTAAGCCCACGGTGATTATGAAGGGTGAAGCGCCGGTGGCCACCATCGGTGCCGGAGATTCCGTCATCTTCTTTAACCTCCGTCCGGACAGGGCGAGGGAAATCACGCGCACGTTCATAGACAAGGATTTCAATGGCTTCGAGAGAGACTATTTTGATGTTCACTACGTTTGTATGACGCAGTACGACAAAACGTTTGAGAACGTGACGGTGGCGTACAAGCCGCAGTCGCTGGATAACACCCTTGGGGAGTATCTGGCGAAAAACGGGAAACGCCAATTCAGAATCGCCGAAACGGAAAAATACGCGCATGTCACGTTCTTCTTTAATGGCGGCGTGGAAAAGCCGAACGAGGGAGAAGATCGGTATTTAATCCCGTCTCCCAAGGTGGCAACTTACGACATGAAGCCGGAAATGAGCGCGTACGAGGTGGCGGATGAAGCCGTTAAGCACATCGAATCGGGCGAATACGATGTGATGATATTGAACTTCGCGAATCCTGATATGGTGGGTCATACCGGCGTACTGGAGGCTGCTGTGAAGGCTGTGACGGCTGTTGATGCCTGCGTATCGAAGGTGGTATCCTCAATACTCAAAATGGGCGGGGACGTGCTGATAACGGCAGATCACGGCAACTCCGAAAAGATGTATGACGAGAACGGCGGGCCGTTTACCGCGCATACCATAAACCCCGTGCCGTTGATTTTGGTTGGTGAACGCTACAAAAACGCAAGCTTGAAATCGGGCGGGCGGCTGGCCGATCTGGCACCGACACTGCTCGATATGATGGGCCTGGAAAAGCCTGCACAAATGACGGGACATTCTCTTATTGAGAAATAATGCAGCACAATCAGAGCGCCCTTCGTTTATGGGGCGTTCCTTTTTGTGCGGTTGATCGTCCGCAATAATTGGCGATTTTGCGTGAATTGCTTGAGTTTTTTGTGCTTGTCCAGTAGAATGTAATGCGTATGTTTGTTGATTAATGAGTTTTATATAAAGGAGTTTTCAATGACGAAGATAAAAATGCCGGTTCCCCTTGTTGAGATTGACGGCGATGAGATGACCCGGATTATGTGGAAGATGATCAAAGATTATCTGATTGAACCCTATGTGGAACTGAATACCGAATATTACGACCTTGGGCTGACGGAACGCGACGCCACAGAAGACCGAGTCACAATGGATTCCGCGCTGGCTATCAGAAAATACGGAGTGGGCGTAAAATGTGCCACCATTACACCGAACGTACAGCGCGTGGAAGAGTATAATTTAAAGAAAATGTGGAAAAGCCCCAACGGCACCATACGTGAGGAACTGGACGGTACGGTATTCAGAACACCGATCATCGTAAAAGGGATTTCACCGTCCGTTAAAACATGGAATCAGCCGATTATTATTGCAAGACACGCCTTTGGAGACATTTACAACGCGCAGGAATGTGTGGTAGACGGCCCCGGAAAAGCCGAGGTTGTGATTACGCGCGCGGATGGTTCGGAAGAAAGGCTGAAAATTGCCGAGTTTAACGAAGCGGGCGGCGTGGTGCGCGGCATGTACAACACGACGAGTTCTATCGCAAGCTTTGCAAAAAGCTGCTTTAATTATGCGCTTGATATCAAGCAGGATCTGTGGTTTGCAACCAAGGACACGATCTCTAAAAAATATCATCACCGGTTTAAAGATATTTTCGCGGAGATTTATGAAACGGAATACAAAGACAGATTTGAAAAAGCGGGTATTGAGTATTTCTATACGCTGATTGACGACGCTGTGGCGCGCGTGATACGCAGCGAAGGCGGCTTTATTTGGGCGTGCATGAATTACGACGGCGATGTGATGTCTGACATGGTGGCGACGGCGTACGGCAGCCTTGCGATGATGACATCTGTACTGGTTTCACCCCAAGGGTTATACGAATATGAAGCGGCTCACGGAACGGTAACGCGCCATTATTACAAACATCTTGAGGGTAAAGAAACATCCACCAACTGCATGGCGACTTTGTTTGCATGGACAGGCGCACTCAAAAAGCGCGGCGAAATGGACGGCAACGAAGAACTGATGGCGTTTGCCGATAAATTAGAGGCGGCTTCCATCAGCACCATTGAAGCGGGCATAATGACGGGAGATTTGTACCTTTTGAGCGAACTCGACAATAAGCAAAAGGTCAGCACCGAGGATTTCATCAAACAGATTAAGCAAACGCTTGAAAAAATGATGTAGGGGAGAGACAGATGAGCTTATACAGTCAGTGGCAGGGCATGGCCGAAGCGCAAAGAACGCCGCAGGAAAACGAAGCGTTCTGGCAGGAGTATTTTGATATTGAGACTCAAGCCTATAAAAAAATACTTGCGCGCAAAGATGATTTTATTGCCGGAAAGCTTTCGGAAATAGCGGAGCAGTTTGAAATGTCTGCGGTTGTTTTTGCGGGCTTTATGGACGGTATTAATACAAGCCTCGTGAAGGAATACGATCTTGAGAAGCTCAAAGAGGGCACTGATATCACGCTCAAGGTGGATTTTGAGAAGCTGTATTACAATATGCTGGAGTGTAAGGCAAAGTGGCTTTATACGCTGCAGGGATGGGATGATATATTGACCGAACAGCGCCGCAGGGAGATCAGAGACAAATGGCGGCTAGATAAGCAGGCTGTATCCGAAAAGATCGGCCGAAATGAGCCCTGTCCGTGCGGCAGCGGTAAAAAGTATAAGAAGTGCTGCGGAGCGGGGGAATAACCCCGCTCTTTTTTTGGTCAACAATAATTATGACACATGGTGGGCATTAAAATGATTGATTGAAAGGGGAAATCCAAATGAGATTATTCAAGATGTTTCTTGCTTATTTTATATTATTTGCGTGTGTAGTATTATATTATTTATCGGGTCTCCCTAAAGCAGATTTTTATTCCTTGGACTTAACTCTAATGTATATATTAAGCTATATCAGCTATATGATACCTGTACTTGTTCCTTCCATATTAGCACTGTTCTATTGTTTAATTGTAAATAGAATTTTAAGAGGACATAAAAAATATAAATTATATTTTCTCGTAAATTCAGTAATTGTGATGGTATTGCCTGCAATCTTAACTATTGCTGCATTAGTGTTTGAAATCAGTTATTATTACAGATTAATGCACGCAGTATCAATAACAATGTTTACAATAGGAATTATAAATATCGTAATGTTTTTTGCATTTTTTAAAGTAAAAAACAACTTAAAGAAGAGCAATGATCTTTCGCTATAGAAAGTACAGTGTTTAGTATCAGCATCAGAGGGGTGAGAGAAAAAATGGAGTTATTTTTAACTATTGAAGCACAGAATTCATCGGAACCCGGATTATCCGAAATAATGAGAGATGTAAAAGAACAGCTTAGTTTCGTAACAGACAAAACTAAGGGCCTTGAGGAGATAAACAACTATGGTGATGAGTTCAAATCAATTGGAGTTATTCCGAGTTGCATAAGTAAAGAATATCTTGAGGGTTTAGGCTGGAAAGAACGCAAACAGATATGGAGAAAAAAACAGGAGGCCGATATCCGTCTGTTTATGGATTACGAGCGATTTAATACGGAAACACCGGAAAACAAAAGGCTGATGTACATCGATATTATTGTAAAATCAATCATGGTTGTACAGGAAAAGTCGAAAGGCGATTTCAAAGGAAAAGAATTGATTAATGATATTTTGAGAGTTCTTAATGTAACGCAGGAACAGCTAGAAAACCTGAATTGATGATAAGACTGAAACGAAAATAAGCCAACACGAAGTGAATGAAAAGTCTGTTTCAACATATATATTTTTCGTGAGAAAAATGCGAAATAGGTTATTGACTAATAAACAGTGAGGTGTTAGAATACCAAAGTGCCTGAAAACGGGGGTGCTTAAAAAGGTTAAGACTGGCGGGCGTGGCGGAATTGGCAGACGCGCTAGACTTAGGATCTAGTGCCCTTGCGGCGTGGGAGTTCAAGTCTCTTCGCCCGCACCAAGGTAACAACGAGCGGGAGTGACTCAGTGGTAGAGTGCGACCTTGCCAAGGTCGAAGTCGCGGGTTCGAATCCCGTCTTCCGCTCCACTTTTTTAAGCGGGTGTAGCTCAACGGTAGAGCCCCAGCCTTCCAAGCTGGTTGCGTGGGTTCGATTCCCATCACCCGCTCCAAAGCTGCACTTGACAAGGGCGATTAGCTCAGTTGGTAGAGCACCTGACTCTTAATCAGGGTGTCCGGGGTTCGAGCCCCCGATCGCCCACCATGGAAAACCGCTTTAAACAGGCGGTTTTTTGCTTTACAAAGCCATTTCAGTAGATCGTCTTAAAGTCTATAAGTATCAATATCGCTACAAAAAACTATACGTTGTGTCGTAAATCTGTTGTAAACGAAAGGGCTTTTTCGGCAGCTTATAGTCAATAGATTCATAAATGTATGTTTGACGATAATATCAATGGATGCGGCGCATTTTGACCTGATGGAAACATCCTTTGCTTCTTGATACATCAAGTAACCAGTTTTTTATAATCAATTTTGTTCACAGTCCGTTGCAGAATGATTTTTTCGCGACGCAAATCGTGTGTATTGGGAGGAGCAGTTATCGTTGACATTAAACCGCGCATTAATAACGACAGTATCATAATGGTTTTCCGCTTTGCATGAAACGAAAAAGAGGCCTGATAAACAGACCGCTTCTAAAGCTCAAATATCAGTATTCGCCTCTGGTATGGTGAGGCTTCTTTTTTACCTGCTCAATGGCCTTCAGAATGGCCGTGGTGATATTGGCCTGCATCTGATCGTCCATGGCCTGTATTCTGGCCATAATATCGCCGCCGGAGCTGCTGACATAACGTGAAGGCAGCTTGTTAAGCGCAATCGCGATAATGTCGCTTCGACACCTGTCACATTTACACACGTCAGTTGCTTCAATCAGCTCGTCCAGCTTATAAATGATCAGATCTTCGAGAATGTTTTTCGGTAATTTTCGTAAAGCCATTTCACGATTGCTCCTTGTCGCAAAAGGTTATGGAGATATTTAAATAATTATAACATACGCACACTTATCATGGAAACAAATATTATTGGAAACCAACTAGAAAAAAGGATATGATCATGCGGCTTTTTTGAATATATTTGAATTGAGTGATTTTTTACCTTGATTTTGCATATGATAAGCACCGACAAAACAAGACAAAACCGGCATGTAATTTACGTTAAATTTCTCTTTTCAAAAGATGAGTATATTGTATAATACATTAATAAAAAACTGGGGGAAAAGGTGTTTTTGTTTTATAAACCTTGCTGTTTATATAGATATATTTGAGGAGGCATTATGGATCTTATGATTCTCGCCCCGATTGGGGCGGTGGTGTCACTGCTCTTTGCAGGCTTACTGGCCTGGAAGGTAAAGAGCTATTCAACCGGCACCGAGCTTATGACCAAGATAGCCACTGCGATTAAAAAAGGTGCCAAGGCTTATCTGAAACGTCAGTACACGGGTGTCGGTATCTTTTTCATCGGCATGTTCGCGGTGCTGCTTGTGCTTTCATTTTTCAACCTGGTCAACGGGTTTGTGCCCTTTGCCTTTATTACCGGCGGCTTCTTCTCTGGCCTTTCGGGTTTTATCGGCATGAGCATTGCGACCTCGGCTAACGCACGTACAGCCTTCGCGGCCAGTGAGAGTCTTAACAAAGGTCTTCGCGTCGCGTTCTCCTCGGGCGGCGTTATGGGCTTTACTGTTGTGGGCCTTGGTCTTCTCGACCTTTCCATCTGGTATTATCTGCTCGATCTCGTATTTAACCTCGATATCGCGGCCATTACCTCTACAATGCTGACATTCGGTATGGGCGCTTCATCAATGGCGCTTTTCGCACGTGTCGGCGGCGGTATCTTCACCAAAGCGGCTGACGTCGGTGCTGACCTTGTGGGTAAGGTTGAAGCCGGCATCCCTGAAGATGACCCGAGAAACCCTGCTGTTATCGCCGACAACGTGGGCGACAACGTGGGCGACGTAGCGGGCATGGGTGCCGACCTTTACGAATTATATGTCGGTTCCATCGTCTCAACAGCTTCCCTCGCTGTAGCGGCCGGTTTAGCAGCCGGTGTGATGATCCCGATGGTTATGGCGGCAATCGGTATCTTTGCTTCCATCATCGGCACATTCTTTGTGCGTTCGGGTGAAAAGGCTGAGCAAAAGGTGCTGCTCTCAGCGCTTCGCCGCGGTGTAAACATCAGCTCGGTGCTGATTGCCATCGTTGCGTTCCTGCTGGTTTACTTCGCTCTTGGACCGCAATATCTCGGCGTGTTCTTTGCGATTATTTCGGGCCTCGTAGCGGGCATCCTCATCGGCTTTTGCACGGAATATTATACATCAGATGTTTATAAGCCCACTCGCACCGTATCCGGCTCGTCAGCAACAGGCCCGGCGACTGTTATTATCAGCGGCATTTCGCTCGGTATGAAATCGACGTTCCTGCCTATCGTCATCATCGGCGTTTCGGTGTTAGTATCGTACTTTACGTCGGGCGGCGCAGCCAACTTTGAAATGGGTCTTTATGGTATCGGTTTGTCGGCAGTGGGCATGCTATCCACACTCGGCATCACGCTCGCTACCGATGCATATGGACCGGTGGCTGATAATGCCGGCGGTATTGCCCAAATGAGCCATATGGCTCCCGAAGTGCGTCAGCGCACCGATGCTCTCGATTCGCTTGGCAACACAACGGCAGCCACAGGCAAAGGCTTTGCCATCGGTTCCGCTGCTTTGACGGCTCTCGCGCTGATTGTGTCTTATATGAACGAAGCGCATTTAACGGCTCTTGATATTTTACAGCCCGCCACACTGATCGGTCTGTTCATCGGCGGTATGCTGCCGTTCCTGTTCTCGTCTATGACGATGAATGCGGTGGGCCGTGCGGCTCAGGGGATTGTTGTTGAGGTGCGCCGTCAGTTCAGGGAAATTACCGGGTTGATGGAAGGAAAAGCTGAGCCGGATTACGCGCGTTGTGTCGACATCTGCACACGCAGCGCTCAGAAAGAGATGATACTTCCTGCAATGACGGGCATTATCTCGCCAATCATCATCGGCCTTCTGCTCGGGCCCTATGCAGTGGCATCCATGTTGGCCGGTTCTGTGGTAACCGGCTTCATACTCGCCGTCATGATGGCTAACTCGGGAGGTGCCTGGGATAATGCCAAGAAGTACATTGAAGCGGGCAACAACGGCGGCAAGGGCAGTGATGCGCACAAAGCGGCTGTTGTGGGTGATACGGTTGGCGATCCGTTCAAGGATACATCAGGCCCGTCCATCAACATTCTTATCAAGTTGCTGTCGATGGTTTCCATCGTGTTTGCAGGTCTTTTCGCAAACGGCTCCTTGATCGATCTGTTCTTAAAGTAAAAGCCTTTATATTTTTTATATTGACAAACCGCTTGTCCGTCGATTATAATGACCGCAATAAAGGCTGTGATGGAGATAAGTAGTCAAAGATCCGCTTCTCAGAGAGCCGTCGGTTGGTGAAAGACGGCAGGCCGTATTTGATGAACTCGCTCCGAAGCTGCTGCACCGAAGCTTTTTGTAGGCGCAGACGTCGTGACTCAACGTTACACGAGGACGGGCATCATGTTGTGCCCTGATGAGCTGGTGGTTTTATTGAACCGCAAGCAGAGTGGTAACGCGAAGTCTTTCGTCTCTGTATGACGAAAGGCTTTTTTTATTCTCGGGAGCGTTAACCGGTCGCAAAACAACATGAATAAAAAAGATGTTGGAAAAGGAGGCCCAGACATGACAAAGATTAAGATTTTTGACACCACATTGAGAGACGGCGAACAGTCGCCGGGATGCAGCATGAACCTGCAGGAAAAAATTGAGGTGGCGCGTCAGCTTGAAAAGCTTGGCGTCGACGTGATTGAGGCCGGTTTTGCGATCGCATCTCCGGGAGATTTTCAGTCTGTCAAAACCATCGCGGAAACGGTAAAGAACGCAACTGTGGCGAGTTTATCCAGAGCACTTGTAAAGGATATCGACCGCGCATACGAAGCGGTAAAGGGTGCCGTGAGCCCGAGAATTCATACTTTTTTGGCCACATCGCCGATTCACATGGAATACAAGCTCAAGATGAAGCCGGATGAGGTGCTGGCGCAGGCGGCAGAAATGGTAAAATACGCAAAAACGTTATGCGCCGATGTGGAATTCTCGGCTGAAGACGCGTCCAGAAGCGAACCGGAGTTTTTGTACCGCGTGTTCGAAGCGGTGATCGCAGCCGGTGCCACGTGCATCAACGTGCCGGATACCGTCGGTTATTCAATGCCGGAGGAGTTCGGCGCATTGATAAAAGGCGTTAAGGAAAACGTCAGAGGCATTGAAAAGGTCGATCTGTCGGTACACTGCCACAACGATTTGGGGCTGGGCGTTGCGAACTCTTTGGCGGCCATACGCGCAGGCGCCACGCAGGCGGAATGCACGATCAACGGCATCGGCGAGCGGGCCGGCAACGCGGCGTTGGAAGAGATCGTGATGGCCATTGCAACGAGACAGGATTTCTACGGTTTTACGACGAATATCAATACAAAGCAGATTTATAATTCCTCGCGTTTGATTTCCGCGATTACGGGTGTGCCCGTTCAGCCAAATAAAGCTGTGGTGGGCAAAAACGCTTTCGCGCATGAAGCCGGTATCCATCAGCATGGTGTGTTGGCGAACAAGAAAACCTATGAAATCATGACGCCGGAATCCATCGGTCTGCCGGAAAACGCGATTGTGCTCGGCAAGCATTCGGGCAAGCACGCGTATTGTGAGCGCCTCAAGGAACTGGGGTATGTATTGGAAGATAAAGATGTCAACGAGAGCTTTGAACGTTTTAAAGAGCTGGCTGACAGAAAGAAAGACGTTTCTGATCTCGACTTGAGAGCGTTGATCGAGATGGAACAGGTTGAGATTCCAAAGGACTATGAACTGGATTCGTTTGTTATCAACAGCGGTAATAAGATAACGGCGACGGCTGTTGTCAAACTGGTTCACGACGGGGAAACTGTGGAGGAAGCCGCAACGGGCGACGGCCCGGTGGATGCTTCGTTTAACGCGATTGAGCGCTGCATCGGCGAAAGCTTCACATTGGAGGATTACATTGTCCGGTCGGTCACGGGCGGAAGAGACGCTCAGGGTGAAGTGGTTGTGAAGCTGAGCAAGGGCGACCACAACGTTAAGGGCCGCGGCCTGAGCACCGATATCGTGGAAGCAAGCGTCAAGGCGTATATAGACGCGATCAACAGATATTATTACCAAATGAAAGTGGAGGGCTGAAAACATTGGGCATGACAATGACACAAAAAATACTGGCAGCCAAGGCGGGCTTAACGGAGGTTCACGCGGGCCAGTTCATCGAGGCGGCAATCGATCTCGCGCTGGGTAACGACATCACCACGCCGGTGGCCATCAAAGAGTTCAAAAAATCCGGCCGTGACAAGGTGTTCGATAAAGACAAGATCGCGCTGGTGCCGGATCACTTTACGCCGAATAAGGACATCAAGGCAGCTGAGCAGTGCAAAATGATACGTGAGTTCGCTTACGAGCAAAATCTCACCAATTATTATGAGGTGGGCGAGATGGGCATTGAGCATTGCCTGATTCCCGAAAAGGGCCTCGCTGTGCCGGGTGACGCGATTATTGGCGCAGATTCGCACACCTGCACCTACGGTGCACTCGGAGCATTCTCTACGGGCGTTGGCAGCACCGATCTTGCGGCGACAATGGCGCGCGGCAAGTGCTGGTTCAAGGTGCCTGCGGCGATTAAGTTTAACTTAACGGGAAAGCTGCAAAAATGGGTGTCCGGCAAGGATTTGATTCTGCACATCATCGGCATGATCGGTGTGGACGGCGCGCTTTATCAGTCTATGGAGTTCGCGGGGGATGGTGTGGCCGCACTCACGATGGATGATCGGTTTACAATCGCCAACATGGCGATTGAGGCAGGAGCAAAGAACGGTATATTCCCGGTGGATGAGCAGACGATTGCGTACGTAAAAGAGCATTCCATCAAGCCGTATCAGGTGTTTGAAGCGGATGCCGATGCGGAATACACACGCGTGATCGATATCGACTTGTCGACGCTGCGCCCGACCGTGGCATTCCCGCATCTGCCGGAAAACACAAAGACGATTGACGAAGTGGGCGACGTTAAAATCGATCAGGTGGTTATCGGCTCCTGCACGAACGGACGTATGAGCGACCTTCGGATCGCGGCGGATATCCTGCGCGGACGCAAGGTGAAAAAGGGTGTGCGCGTCATCGTGTTCCCAGGCACACAGGCCATTTATCTGCAAGCCGTTAAGGAAGGGCTCGTCACGGATATCGTGGAAGCCGGAGCCGCTTTTTCCACACCCACATGCGGGCCGTGCCTCGGCGGGCATATGGGCATACTCGCGGCGGGTGAGCGTTCAATCTCCACGACAAACCGTAACTTTGTCGGGCGAATGGGCCATGTGGAATCGGAGGTTTATCTCGCAAGCCCGGCAGTGGCTGCCGCTTCGGCGTTAACGGGACGTATTGAAGACCCGGCGAATATATAGGAAGGAAAATGAAAAATGAGCAAGGTTTATAAATACGGCAACAATGTCGATACGGATGTTATCATACCCGCAAGGTATTTGAATACGTCGGACGAGAAGGAACTCGCGGCGCACTGCATGGAGGATATTGATACCGAATTCGCCAAAACGGTGAAGCCGGGTGATATCATCGTCGCGGAAGCGAATTTTGGCTGCGGTTCGTCGCGTGAGCACGCGCCGATTGCCATCAAGGCATCCGGCGTTAGCTGCGTGATCGCCAAAACGTTTGCGCGTATATTCTTCCGCAACGCGATCAACATCGGCCTGCCGATACTCGAATGTGAGGAAGCCGTGAACGGTACGCAGAGCGGCGATGAACTGGAAGTTGACATCAACTCTGGCGTGATCAAAAACTTAACGCGCGGCACCACGTTTCAGGCTGAGCCGTTTCCGCCGTTTATGCGCGGCATCATCGATGCGGGCGGCCTCATCAAGGCGATATCAAAGTAAAGAAAAGTAATGAAAAAGGGTTCCGGGATATATTAAATCTTCGGAGCCCTGCTTTATTAACCATCCGGTTATTTTCGTTTGATGCGCAGGACTAAGCTTCATATCGATATAAATTGTAAAAATCGTTTCATTTTATACGCGACTTTTCTTAAAAGAGCAATAATTATTAAAAAATATTTATTACATCTGTTATAATTGTTTCTGCCTTTTTACCGTATGTCTTAAAAATAACTCAAAGGCACCGTTGTTCGGATATTTTGATAAAGAGCGCAATATGTGTCAAAATGCCGACCGAATAGGCTGGTATAATAGGCTCTTATTTATTATGGAAGGAGACGCTATGAAAAACCTTGATATCGTCATGGCTGCCATTCAGTATATTGAAACTCATTTAACGAGCGAAAAGATTGATCTGGATATTGTCGCTAAAGCTGTCCATTATTCAAAATACTACCTGCATCGAATTTTTAATGATACGGTGGGGATGACTGTTCACAACTATACTCTGCGCAGGCAGCTCACTAATGCAGCAGAGCTATTGGTTTACTCGGATAAGCCGATTATGGATATCGCCATTATGGCTGGCTTTCAAAGCCAACAGGCATTCAGTAATGCGTTCAAGGCAATGTATAAGCGGCCTCCGCTCCGATACAGAGAAGAAGGGGTGTTTTATCCACTGCAGCTTGAATACGACTTTAAAGAATATCGCCAGACGCCCAACACTCAAATAAAAGCATCAAATAGAGAGGTTCGTTTTGTTTCTGAAGCGGATATTCCGCAATGGATGGACCTGGTTGACCTAACCGTTGACGGATTTCCCCACCTGGAAAAAAACAAACATTTATCGGCATTAAAAAGATACATTGCGTATAAAGGCGCGCTGCTTATGACGGAAAACGGAAATTCGGTGGGCGGCATGATGTTAAACTCTATAACCGGCAGCATCGATTTTCTTGCGGTGCACCCGCTTTATCGCAAACGGGGTATTGCCCGTGAATTTTTTCAAGTAACGCTGAATGAACTGAAAAACGTGGAAATCAGCACGACCACGTTCCGCGAAGGAGATATGGCGGATACAGGCTATCGCAAGGCCCTGAAGGAATTGGGTTTTGCCGAAGCGGAGCTCTTAACGGAATTCGGATACCCGACGCAAAGAATGGTTTATCTCAGGGGGAAATCTCATGGTTGATACGCGAATCATTGAGGGACACACACTGCAAACCTCCGCCCTCCAAAAAAAGGACGATAAAAAACATTTGGATTCCTTATCGGCCTTTCCTGATGAAATAATGCATCTTGATTATATCATGGAAAAACTGAGAAAGGCTATCGAACTGGCGGATGACTCAGTCAAGCATATGGATAAGGAATATAAGGATACCAAACGGTACATGGTACAGTACCGCAGCGAGATAGATCCGCACGAAATGTTTCAAAACCAGCTCGCCTTAAAGCAAATTGATAATCAGGGAGCTTTTTCTGTAAAAGTCCGCAACAAGCTGATTATGCTGAAAGACTCACCCTACTTTGCCAGGATAGACTTTCAGGAAGAGGCTTTAAAATCGCCCGTTTCTGTTTATATTGGCAGATACGTTTTTAATATTGATGATGAGCTTTTAATTTCAGACTGGCGGTCTCCAATTGCCAGCATGTTTTATAATTGCGAGATTGGGGCTGCGGGATACGACGCGCCTGTTGGCCGTATCAATGGGAAACTAACGCGGAAGCGGCAATTTAAGATCATCGGCGGCGAGATGCATTATGTACTTGAAAGCTCTGTAAATATTCAGGACGATGTTCTGCAAAGAGAATTAAGCCAAACATCTGATGAAAAGATGAAATCAATTATTGCAACGATCCAGAAGGAACAAAACCTGATTATTCGCAACGAGAAGGCACACACCCTGCTTATTCAGGGTGTTGCGGGATCCGGCAAAACGTCCATTGCGCTTCATCGGGTCGCCTATATGCTCTATCGATTTAAAGATCGGCTGTCGGCCAATAATGTGATAATCCTGTCGCCAAATAAGGTGTTTGGAGATTATATTTCAAAAGTTCTTCCGGAATTAGGCGAAGAACCAATCTGCGGGATGAGCTTTTTTGATATTGCTGAGCTTCATCTTGACGGTGTACTTAATTTTGAACCGGATAAAGACCCATTTGAAGCAAAAGACCCAAAATGGACAGAACGGGTGCGCTTTAAGTCAACGATTGGTTTTTTGAAACAGATTGAAGAATATCTTTCCCATTTACCCGATATAATTTTCGAGCCGTCTGATTATCATTTCGGCAGTTTCACCGCTGAAAGCGAGTGGATTAAAAAGCGGTTTGCAGCATATTATAATGTCCCGATTAAAAAACGCCTTCAAGAGGTGGCGCATGATATTATTGAGCAATATGTCAATCAAAATTTTATGGGAGACCCTCTTCCAAAAATGGGCAGTATAACAAAAAGCTTGTCCGCGATGTTAAAGGTAAAGAATACTCTTGCACTTTATAAGATCTTTTATAAGCAAATGAATATCGCAGATAAATTTGTTATGCATAGTAGAAATACACTTGAATGGGCGGATGTCTATCCGTTTATGTATTTTCAAGCTGCTTTTGAGGGGCTGCAGGAGAACCGAATGATACGCCATTTGGTGATTGATGAGATGCAGGATTACACGCCGGTTCAGTTTGCGGTGATTAATATTCTGTTTAAATGCAGCAAAACCATGCTTGGAGATTTTGGCCAACTAATCAACCCGAACCAATTAAGCAAGCTGGACGATTTGCGCCAGCTATATGAAGGCGCTGAGTTCGTAGAGTTGAAAAAAAGCTACCGTTCCACCTGCGAAATCATCGCGTTTGCCAGCCGGATACAAAAAGGCTTGGAGGTGGAGGCGGTGGAACGACACGGAGATAAACCAATGCTGGTTCAATGCCGGGATAAAAGGGAGGAACGAAAAAAGATAAGGGAATTAATCAGCGAATTCCAAAATGGATATTCTGTGACTATGGGAATCATTATGAAAACAAGCAGTGAGGCTCAAGAGCTTTACGATGAGCTGTCGCAAAGTTTCAAAATTCATTTGATAAAGCCGGAAAGTGAGGTGTTTGAAAAAGGTATATCCATTGCCTCGATACAAATGTCAAAAGGGCTGGAGTTTGATGAAGTTATCATTCCTTCGGCAAACAGCAACACTTATTCAAACATACACGACCGAAACCTGTTATACATTGCTTGTACACGCGCGATGCACCGCTTGTTTTTGACATATACCGGAGAGGTTTCACCGCTCATTCACCAGTGAAACTTGGCACGCGATTTTAGAATAATCAGCGGTGAAAACGATATAAGCTGATAACATTTATTAATATCGGCAGTTTATATGACGCACAATCGTTTAAAGGGGTCGTCATTTTCTGAACAACCCCTTTTTCTAGTTGGCTTTTAGAGCCGATTTTATTTTTTTTCTGGTTAATAAGCTACGCTGTATATGTTGACGAAAAGTTGGCCGGCACCCGCCTTAAAATAGCAATACCCAGCGGAATTGCAGCCGCAAACTTGAGTATGTCGAGCAGAATAAAGATGCCGTTATAGGTAAAAATGATCGTGTCGAGTGCGACCCCTTTGCCCATATATGCATTTAATATCACAGACATGTAAGCGACGCCGATAACATACATTACAGCCACACAGAGCAATGAAAAGCCGATAATTTTAATAATTTCGGGTGCCTTCGATTCTTCTTTCTTTTTGCCGATGAGAATCAAAATATTTCGTCTGACAAGCAGACTGATCAGCATGGCGGTTACGCAAAAACCGATTATGAACCCGAAAGAAGGCTGGAATACATAAGAAAACCCGCCACCGTTCATAAAAATAGGGAGACCGATCAAGCCGATTGCGGCATACACAGCCTGTGAAACCAATGCAAATTTCGGCTCAAGCAGCAGCCCGGCCAAAAAAATAAAGAAGGTTTGGAGCGTAAAACTCATCGGAGTCCCGGGGATAGGAAATTTAATAAAAATCCCGACTGCTGTGAGCGCTGCAAACAGCGCACAGAATATCATTTGTCTCGTTTTCATAGCCACCTCATAATGTAAACTTATTTAATAGAAATGAGTTTACAATAATGTGAACAAATTGTCAATGACGATTTTGTCACAAATAAGATGCATGAAATGACTTTCCAACACCTATAAAATCATGTATAATTCGTTGTATGATATCGTTGTTGTTATTTATTCAATCAGCTGTTCCGATGGATGAGAAGGAGTTAAAGCTGATTCAAATCGCACAAAAAGGAGACAGCCAAGCGCTTGAAGCGCTGCTGTTAAAATACGAAAAAAAGGTATACAACGTGGCGTATCGCTTTATGGGCAATGAGGCCGACGCTTACGATATGGCGCAGGATTCTTTAATTAAAATATACAAGGGCATCCGCGCGTTTCGTTTGGAAGCATCTTTTTCGTCTTGGGTATACCGCGTTACGGTGAATACCTGCCTTGATGAGCTGCGCAAACGCAAGAAAGCGCCGATATCTCTGGACAGCACACTCGAAAGCGGCGCATTGATTGAAGACAAAACCGGCATGACACCCGAGGTTCACGCATTAAATATTGAAAGCAGAGAAGATATACAAAAAGCCATCAACACGCTTTCGGCAGATCATCGCGTTACTGTTGTGCTGCGTGACATTCAGGGCCTTTCCTACGAGGAGATCGCCGATTCGCTCAGCATCTCTATCGGCACCGTGAAATCACGCTTAAACCGCGGACGGCAGCGGTTAAAAGAAATTTTAATCGAAAAATAGACTTGTCGGGAACAATAGTTAAAATGCTAACGTCTAATCGGTGTGATCGGACGTTTTTGTTTTCAATTAAAATGGTGGAGGGTGCTATGAAAAGAATCATTTCATTGGTGATAACGGCTGTGTTGATGCTGTCGCTGCTCACGGGCTGTTCAGCCGGCATGAAGTCTCAAGATGGAAATTATTATGCGCAAAGTGAGGTTGCCGAGGCACCGGCCGCTTATGACAACGGTACCGGTATGGCATCGGAAGAAGCGGCGCCTCAGGAAGTGGAAACGGAGGTGCAGGAACCGGCTCCGGCCCCGGAAGAAGCGGGACTGAATTACGACGGATCGATTCTGTCGCCGGGCGTTAACAGAAAAATTGTTTATTCCGCGAGCTTTACAATGCGTACAAAGCAATTCGATACAGATTACGACAGTTTGCTCGGTAAGCTGCAAGCTCTCGGCGGTTATGTTGAATCGTCTTCAATATCCGGCAGCAAACCGACGCAGTGGAACGAATCGGGACGCTATGCTTACATGACACTGCGTGTGCCGAGCAGCAAATTCAATGAATTCACCGGCATACTCAATGGTATCGGAGAAACCATTTCGAAATCTGTCTCAGGGCAGGATATCTCCTTGCAGTATTTTGATACCGAAACAAAGCTCAAAACGCTGCGTACACGTGAAGCCAGGCTGCTTGAATTGTTGGGCAAGGCCACAACGATGGAGGATATCGTTGAGCTGGAAAAGGCGCTGGGCGATGTAAGTTATGAAATTCAGATGCTGGAAACGAACTTGAGAGACTACGACAGCCTGATCGATTATTCGACTGTCACTATCGAAATGCAGGAAGTCAATCAGGTGGCGTCGGTGACACCCGAGGAAGAAAACATCGGCACACGTATCTCCAACGCGTTTTACTCGGTGCTCAACGTACTGGCTGATTTCGGGGAATTCCTGCTGGTGTTTATCATAGGCGGCGCGCCGGTTATTATACCGCTTGCAGTGATTGCGGTGCTGGTGATCATTCTTGTTAAACGCAGAAGCAAAAAATTAAAAGCCGCTCAAAGCCGGATTAATCAAAACGATGAACAATAAAGGGGTGCTGTTCGTGATGAAAAAGAGAATGATATTGGCCGTGCTTATTGTCGGCTTGGCGGGGCTGGCCTTAGCAGGCTGCGCGGTTCGCCCGAACGCAGAGGGCACAAGTCTCCCCGCGGTCTGTAGTCAGGACATAGAGCAAAAAAGCATCACAGTTTCCGCGCAGGGCAAGGTCACCGCGAAGCCTGATGTGGCTTATGTAACCGTGGGTGTGACAACGCAGGACAAAGATATGCAGCTGGCGCAGGATAAGAACGCACAAATCATGAATGCGATGGCGCAGGCGCTGAAAAGTGCGGGGCTCGTTGATGACGATATTAAAACTGTGCAATACAATGCGTACCCGATTTACGACTATACCGACGGAACCAACAAGATCGTGAACTACGAGGTGAACAATCAGATTGAGCTGACAATCAAGGAAATTGACCGAGTGGGGGAATACATTGATATCGCGGTGAACAACGGCGCCAACACGACGAACTCAATCAGCTTTGGGATACTCGATCAACAGGCGATTTACAACGAAGCCTTAAAGCTTGCTGTGGAAGCGGCCAAAGCGAAGGCGGATGTTCTCGCAGCCGCAGGCGGCGTGAAGGTTACAGGGACGCTGCACATCTCGGAAAACACCAGCGGCGGTGAGATTGTCAGGGAATATGCCGAGGCGGAAATGGCTGATAAGGCTTCGGGATCGACACCAATATCCTCGGGCAACCTTGATATTGAAGCCGGGGTAACGGTGGTTTATGAAATTGAATAATGCCTCATTTCCTTGTTGGGCCGGAGAGAAACATCTCCGGTTTTTTTTTTTTAATTCATACACTTTTCGATAATATTATACCGTATCTTACGGCAGCGATATCGCCTGCATTTACAGATTTCCTTTTTGAGGAACGGCTGACGTAACCTCATGATG
>JAEZIW010000074.1 GCA_023436525.1 Bacillota bacterium
CACGCTGGAAGCGGCAAGGCTATATGGCTGATTTGACGAGCGATTCGTCCAGGCTTCAGCCTGCTGTCGTGATTGCGTTTAGTGTGACACAGATAACAGAATACATCAGCCGTAAAATGTTCAGCGATCCGTTCTTGAGCATGGTCAAGGTGGTGGGCGAAGTGACAAACTTCAGCTTTTCATCGGCGGGTCATGCCTTTTTTTCGCTCAAGGACGACAGCGCGATGCTGGACTGCATTGTTTACGATTTTAAGAACCATCCGGATATGGATGTGATATCAGACGGTGCTCTGCTTGAAATCGGCGGGCGAATATCGTTTTACCGAAAGAATGCGTCGGTTCAGTTGATTGTGGAGTCGGCGGTGCTCGGCGGTGTGGGCGATTTGTATGCGCGCTTTGAACGTACCAAGCTCAAGCTGGCCAAAGAAGGCCTGTTCAGCGAAGCGCACAAAAAGCCGCTGCCGGAGTTTGCGCTGCGCATCGGTGTTGTGACGTCACCGTCCGGTGCGGTGCTGCACGATATCATCAATGTGTCCACGAGGCGCTTTGACGGCATTCGTTTAACGGTTTATCCGGTGCCCGTGCAGGGCGCGGATGCCGCGCCGCGCATATGCCGCGGTATTGCGTACTTTAATAAAAAAGCCGATGTTGATGTGATCATCGTGGCGCGCGGCGGCGGGTCGTTTGAAGATCTCGCACCGTTTAACGAGGAAAGCGTCACACGGGCGGTTTACATGTCGGCTATACCAATTGTATCGGCAGTCGGACACGAAACGGATTTTACGCTTTGCGACATGGCAGCCGATCTGCGTGCGCCAACGCCCTCAGCCGCAGCCGAAATCGTTGTCAGAGAGAAAAAAGCACTGTTAGATGCGCTGGAAAGGCAAAAAGACGTGCTGCTGGATGCGCTGGCAAACGCACTGTGGGCAAAAGAAGCCAAGCTGATGCGGCTCAAAAGCGCCATCAGCCCGCGCACACTGAAGCTGATGCTGAGCCGCAGCGAAGAAGCGCTGAACGCCGATTTAAGACTCATAGCAACCAGCATCAAAAATTTGTTTGAACGAAACGAAATGAGGCTGGAACGGTACAGGGACAGGCTGGAAGACTTAAGCCCGATGCGCGTGATGGAGCGCGGCTACGCGGTTGTGCACGGGCCAAGCGGCGTTATAACATCGGCTTCAGCAGCGCAAACCGACATGGAAATTGAATTTGCCGACGGGCGTGTTGCCGTATCGAGAAAGTAGGGATAAAATGGCTGAGTTTGAAAAGGATATGGAGAAGCTGGAAGAAATCACGCGGCGTTTGCAATCGGGCGAAGAGGGGCTTGAGCAAAGCATGATACTGTATGCCGATGGCGTGAAGCTGGCGGATGCATTGCAAAAGAAGCTTAAGGAATACAAAACGAAGATTGACATTCTCGACGACGAGGCGGATGCGTGATGTCTGAAATTGCTGATGTAAAATCAATCGCGGCGCTGATCGACAGACGGCTTGTATCGCTGCTCCAGGAGCGTTGCGAGCCGGGGCTGCTGATGGACGCGATGAGCTACAGCTTAAAAGCGGGCGGCAAACGGCTTCGCCCGGCGCTGTGTATGATGGCGGCGGGGCTGTATGGAGACATGAGGCAGGCGATTGATGTCGCATGTGCCATAGAAATGATTCATACCTATTCGCTGATTCACGACGACCTGCCCTGCATGGATAACGATGTGCTGCGGCGCGGCAAGCCCACGAATCATGTGGTGTTTGGTGAAGCACAAGCGCTGCTCGCCGGCGACGGCTTGCTGAACGGCGCTTTTGAGGTGATGCTCGCACTGGCACTCAAAGAGACGCATCTGGATGTGGTGAGTGCGATGGCGATCATCGCGCAGGCAGCCGGCGTGAAAGGCATGATCGCCGGGCAGTCGGCTGATCTGGAGTTTGAGGGCAAGGGTGTGGATGAAGCGGCGCTGCATTATATACACGAGAGAAAAACAGCAGCGCTCATTACCGCGTCTGTCACATCCGGTGCGGCGTTGATGCATGCCGATGCGGACGATAGGAATGCGCTCAAAACTTACGGGAATTGCATAGGTCTCGTGTTTCAGATTGTCGATGACATCCTCGATGAAGAAGGGGATGCCGGAAAACTCGGCAAATCGACCGGTAAAGACAAGGATTCAGACAAAATGACATTTGCGCGTGTGTACGGCATTGAAGAATCGAAGCGCATTGCAAAGCGAAAGACGGACGAAGCGGTGAATGCACTGCAGCGGTTCGGGCCGCGCGCTGACGGGCTTGCCAGCATTGCACAGGCCATGCTCACACGCGACAGATAGCAAATTATCAGAGAATCTAAGCTGCGGTATCTGCGGCTTTTTTTATTTTCAGACACCCGAATCGTCTTTAGTTTCACTGTACGTTACCATGTCGCATCGCAGCGCGGGAATGTCGAGTCACGCCGGCTTTTTAGTGATAAAACACAGCAACATTAACCAGACAAAGTCTGTCTTTTTGCCAGTATAAAAGCATTTTGGCATGGCAAAGCTAGTCATATCAAAGCCGACCGAGGAGATATGACATGCTGATAAACAAAGTGGAAATTTGCGGCGTTGACACGTCTAAGCTGCCAGTAATGAAACCCAAACAGATGAAGGACATGATGATCAGAGTTAAAGCGGGGGACCAGCGCGCGAGAGAGGAATTCATTCGCAGCAACTTAAGGCTGGTGCTCAGCGTGATACAGCGCTTTACCGGCCGGCGAGAAAATATGGACGATCTTTTTCAGGTGGGCTGCATTGGCCTGATTAAAGCCATCGATAATTTCAATGTGGAGCTGGGCGTGCGCTTTTCAACATATGCCGTGCCGATGATAACGGGCGAGCTGCGCCGCTATTTAAGAGATAACAACTCCATTCGCGTGTCGCGATCACTGCGCGATATCGCTTATAAGGCGCTGCAGGTGAGAAACACGCTCTCGAAGAAGGACAGCGCGGAACCCAGCGTGGAGGCGATAGCCAAAGAGATGGGCGTGAATGTGGAAGACGTTGTGTTCGCGCTGGATGCGATACAAGACCCTGTGTCGCTCTATGAGCCGGTGTATCATGACGGCGCGGACGCGATTTATGTGATGGATCAGCTGCAGGACAAAAGCTGCGCGGACGAAAACTGGCTGGAGGGCATCGCGCTGAAAGAGGCGATTGATAAGCTCACAGAGAGAGAAAAAAACATTATCACCATGCGGTTTTATCAGGGCAAGACGCAGATGGAGGTGGCCGATGAGATCGGCATCAGCCAGGCACAGGTGTCACGGCTGGAGAAGAACGCACTGAAGAGCATGAGAAGAAGCATATAATCACTTGTTATAGACGGGTTACAGGGGGCATCTAGAAGCCCCCTGTGACATATATGGGCATGTCGTGAATCATAGTTAAGAGAATATTTCCGGATTCAATGGGATCTCATTACATCGTTAATCTTCCATATAGCGACAACAATGCAAACGGCAATACTTAAAAGTAGTATCGTTAGACCAAGTGCTTTTTTCTCCGGCTTTTTCATTAATAATATGCTTCCTGTTACCACTCCTGCAACAGGGACTATATAAACCAGAACAAAGACAATTACAAAAGCGATAGCCATAAACAATGTTAATAATGAATCGTCATTCAAAAGTTGTCACCTCACTTAGATAAGAATTTGAAAAAGGAACACAGTCATAATATTTATTTGCAACCAGATTATATTATATCTCTAACTGTATTGCAAAAGTATTCCAAAATATTGTCGCCCCTTTGTACGACGACGTCAAGGGCTGGAATAAGGACTGTCATAGATAGGTGAACGGGGGAGAAAACGGCTTAAAATCGGTACAGAGGTTGCTTTATATGTCATCTCGTACCACCTGTTTGTCTTTCAAAAATCAATACACCTTGATATCTTTAACATCCGGCCAAACTCCGGATATTTTTTTACCATTAAGAACGGCTAAATCAATACACGTCAAAGGGTCCTCTGCTTCGGCAAGTATTTCATACTCATACGGGTCTGCTGAAACGATGCGTTTGAAGTAATACCGCCCGTTCTCCGGTATGAAAAGAAAGCGAAAATTATCATACGTAAATTCGATCTCGATATCTGCCGACAGGTCATCGCATAGATTTTCAAAGGAATAAGAATTGCTTGATTTCTCTGTTAAGGAATGTTTAATCCCTAAATGCTTGAAACGGTATTTGATGAAAAGCCAGATAAGCAGTCCGACTTCCAGCACTAATCCTGGTATCATCAGAAAACCTTTTAAGTTGAAATTTAAATCAAGAGCGATTAATAAACCGGCTGGAAAGCAGATAAGTAAGTAGCCAAAAAAGAATCTGAAAAAATGGTACCAACCGGAACCTTTGGCTTTAAGATAATTCAATAGACGAAACACAAGAATAATATATAATAGCAAAAATGGCAATCCTAACAAAAAAGCGACAGTGCTATTTTTCTCTATGTTCAGCTGATAATATAAAAAAGTTAATGCAAAAATTATTATTACAAACGTCAGGGTCGAAATTTTGTTGAGCCACTGTTTAAGCTTTATCATTGTTTCCTCAGTAATGATTTTATACATAACTTTACCATATAAATACTGTAACAGCAAGGCGGCATCTTGATACATAATAGAATGATATAATGACTTTGCCGTTTAAGATGTGAGTGCAAAAATGGCCGCATCGGTCTTTTTTTACTCTGCCGCTCATAGAATAAGCTGAGGTGATTATATGACCCGGTATACAAAGCTTCGGCAAATGGAAGTGGTGAACGTTCTGGACGGCGCGCGTCTTGGCTATCTTTGCGATCTCGTGATAGACATGAGCTGCGGCAAGATAATCGGCATCGTCGTGCCCGGACCGTCTCGGCTGTCGTTTTTGTTCAGAGGCCAGAAGGACAGCGTGATCCCCTGGCAAAACATTCGCAAATTCGGTGAAGACGTGATACTTGTTGAGGTCGATATCAATTCGATGCCGAGCTTTCAGGGATAATCTCAAAGCCTTGTGCCACTCTCCAATTGTAATTATTTTGGATTATGCTATAATGAATTCAAAAGCTTTGGGGGTTGTGGTATGAAATGCGTTTTTTGCGGATATCCGGAAAGCAAGGTGGTCGATTCAAGACCGACTGAAGAAGGCAGCTCCATCAGACGCCGCCGTGAATGTCTCTCATGCAAGAAGCGTTTTACCACATACGAAAAGATAGACAGTCTGCCGCTGCTTGTTGTGAAAAAGAACGGAGAAAGAGTTCCGTTCGATTCGGACAAGATCAAAATCGGCATTATCAAGGCCTGCGAAAAAAGGCCGGTTCCCGTGCAAGCCATTGAAGAAATGGTTTCCAATGTGGAAAAGAACATATTTAATTCTCTGCGTCAAGAAATTTCAACGAGAGAAATCGGAGAGCTTGTGATGCGCGGCCTTAAGGACCTTGATGATGTGGCGTATGTTCGCTTTGCCTCCGTATACAAAGAATTTAAGGATGTCGATACATTTATGAAAGAGCTGCAAAGGCTGCTGGAAGAGAAATAATGATGAAGCAGCCAACGAAAGTGATGAAACTCGAAGAAAAAAACGGTGTTCGTTATTTATCAATACCGTCATTTGAACAGGCGGGCGATGTGGTCTGCGCATTTTCCACACGGATCGGCGGCGTGAGCCCAAAGCCATTCGACACGCTGAATTTCAGCAGAAAACGTGAAAAAAGCCCGGAAAACTTTGCCGTTAACTTCCGGCGTTTTGCGGATGCGGTGGGGTTTGATGCCGACATATCCGTGGGTATCAACTATGCGCACAGCGGCGCGGTTTACCGTGTGACGCGCGAGGATGCGGGCAAAGGGATATTCGGCGATTCGCTGCCAAAAATATGCGACGGACTGTATACGGACGAGCCCGGGCTGCCGATACTCTCGTTCCATGCGGATTGTGTGCCGCTGTTTTTTTATGACCCGGTAAGACGTGCGGCGGCGGTATGCCATGCGGGATGGCGCGGCGTGGCCGAGAATATGGCAGCAAACACCGTGGAAGCACTTGCTTCCTTAGGCAGCAAAAAAGAGAACATACTCGCCGCCATCGGCCCTTGCATCAGCGTGAAGAATTTTGAGGTGGGGGCAGAGGTCAGCGATATATTCGAACGCAAGTTTGGCAGCAGCGTTGTTCGCAAAGCTGAGGGCAGGCTCTATGTGGATCTCAACAAAGCGTGCCTTGCCGATATGGTAAACGCGGGGCTCGATGAATCTCAGGTCACCGATGCGTCGCTTTGCACTTACGACAACGAAGAGCTGTTTTTTTCACATCGCCGAGATAAAGGAAAAACAGGCGCAATGGCCGCTGTGATGATGATAAAGGGATAAACGATGAACGAGAAAGTCTTGATCGTTGATGATGAGCTTAATATTTTAGAACTTCTGGAATTTAATTTGAAAAAAGAAGGCTATAATGTGCTGCGTGCCGATACAGGGGAAAAGGCTGTGGCCGTGCTGAATCAGGTTCGTCCCGATATCGTGCTGCTCGACCAGATGCTGCCGGGGCTGGATGGGCTCGGTGTGCTGAAAAAGATGCGATCTATGGAGATAATGGCTGATATACCGGTGATCATGGTAACGGCGCGCTCGGAGGAGATTGATAAAATCATCGGGCTTGAGCTCGGTGCGGACGATTATATCACGAAGCCGTTCAGTATGCGTGAGCTGCTGGCTCGTGTGAAAGCGTTATTAAGACGCACAAAACGGGCGGATATGCCGGTGCCCGCAACGCTTGCCTATAATCAACTAAAAGTTGATACAGTCGGCTACACGGCAAGCATCAACGATAACAAGATACTGCTGACACTAAAGGAGTTCGATCTGCTGGTGCTGCTGATGTCCGGCGTTTCACAGGTGTTTACGCGCGATGCGATACTGAATAAAGTGTGGGGATACGACTATTTCGGCGAAACACGCACAGTTGACGTTCATATTACGAATCTTCGTCGAAAGCTCAAGGATTACGGCGATTTGATTGAAACTGTCAGAGGTGTCGGGTACCGCTTCAATCCTCAAAACGAAAATGTTTAAAAAAGTAGCCATAAAAATATCTTTGCTTTTTTTGATTGTGATGACTGCAGCCAGTATTTTTACTGCCGTGAGTCTTGATTTGACTTATAAAAACGATACACGGATTGTGCTGAAGCAAAATGCGCGTGAAATCGAAAGCATTATTTTAACAACGGATGATTATCAAAACACACTGAAAAAAATTGATGAGATCAGGGATATGCGGATAACGCTGATCGATTTAAACGGCGCGGTCGTTTTTGATACGCGCGCAGATGCGCATACGCTTGAGAACCACGCAAGCAGGCCGGAGCTGATAACCGCTATGAAAGACGGCGTCGGGTCGAACATCCGGTTCAGCGATACACTCGGACAGGATATGATGTATCTTGCGCTTCGCTCCGACAGCCTTAATATTATAATTCGTGTATCATTAATGCTCGAAGGTGTGGCCGCCTATTCCGCAGAGCTTTGGCTGCCGTTGATGTCAGTGCTCATCGTTGCACTTTTGCTGTGTCTCGGTATTGCGCTTTTTGTTTCGCGCCGCATCACCAGGCCGATTGTCTCACTGCAAGGCGATATGGAGCGTATCGCGCAGGGGCAATACAACGATCTGGAAATTATAAGGTCAAGCGATGAAATCGAAGAGCTATCTCGCTCTCTCAATAATATGGCGGGTACGCTTAAGCGCAGCTTCAGCGAAATATCGGAATACAATTCGCGCCTGGAAGCTGTTTTTCGAGCCGTACCGGGCGGCATCGTGGCGGTGAATAACGATCTGCGCGTGATTATGGCGAACCCGGCAGCGCGCGGTATGTTTGCGATGTCGGCTGCGCCCGAAGGCAAGCATTTTCTTGAAGTTACACAGCACACGCAGTTAGAATCGGTGATTCGTGAAGCCGCAAAATCTCAAGGCGTCATTGAGCGGGAGATGACGGTTGTCAGAGGGCTTGAGGATATAACGCTGCAGGTGTTTGCGGTATGCGTATTCAGCGAGGGACATGCGTACGGCGTGATTCTGCTTGTGCAGGATATCACGAAGCTGAGAAAGCTCGAAACACTGCGCAGCGATTTTGCTGCCAATGTATCTCATGAACTGAAAACACCGCTAACAGTCATTCGCGGTTTTACGGATACGCTGAAGGATTCGCGCATATCTTCGGATGATGCCGCGCGATTCATCGATATCATTTCCATCGAATCGGAGCGCCTGACACGTTTGATTGACGACATACTGCTGCTGTCAGACATTGAGAACACGGCGATCATACCCGCTGCCGTGACGGATATTCGCGACGGCGTGCAGGAGGCGCTGGCGTTGCTGGATTCAAAAGCGAAAGGGAAAAAAATTGATATCAGTATCGTTTTTGATAAAAAACCGGTGATAACGGCAGCCGAAAAGGACAGGATTAAGCAAATGGCGATAAATTTAATAGACAACGCCATTAAATACACGCCGTCCGGCGGCAAGGTCAGCGTTACGGTAACGCGGCAAGACGGTTTTGGCATACTTCGTGTGGAAGACACGGGCATCGGCATTCCTCAGAACAATATACCGCGGTTGTTTGAGCGGTTTTACCGTGTGGATAAAAGCCGTTCGCGTGCTCTTGGAGGCACGGGCCTTGGACTGGCGATCGTCAAACACATCGTTAAACTGCTGGATGGCCATATCACCGTCAGCAGCGAAGTGGGTCGGGGCAGTGTTTTTACCGTATCGCTGCCGCTCGACAGAAATGTGGAACTCGGCTAAAATTAATTATCCCATGCTTGCACATTTATGTGAAATGTGTTAGCATAGGTCTCGAAAGCAAGCTTGATTTACAGGAGAGTGGGAAAAACCCACTCTTTTCAATTGTTTAGCCGTAGCAAGTGTTAGAGTAAGGATGCGCTTAATATGCTAAACCGAAACAAGCTTCTTATTTAAAGAAATTGGCAGGTGTTCGAAATTTCTAAAAAAACAGAATCGCTCATAGAATCGATTGTCGAGCCGCTGATTACACAGAGCGGATACGAATATGTGGGTACGGAAATCAATAAAAACGGTACGGATATTGAATTGATTATTTACGCCGATAAGCCGGGCGGCTTGCAGCTGGATGATTGCGAGAAAATCAGTAAGCTCATTGACCCGGTTATCGATGAGCAAGATCCAATTGAAGAATCTTATTACCTTTGTGTCTCGTCGCCCGGGCTTGACAGACCGCTAAAATCGCAGCGCGATTTTAATCGCAGCGTGGGCAAAAAAGTTGACGTTAAGCTATACCGCCCGCTGGAAGGAAAAAAAGAGTGGTCGGGACAGCTCACGGCGTTTGACGATAACGGATTTACATTAGACGATACGACAACATTCACCTACAAAGACGCAGCCATTGTCAGGCTGCATGTTGATCTATAATATCGGAGGATAGTATGAGCACAGAGTTTTTAAGTGCGCTGGCAGCGCTGGAAAGAGAAAAGGGCATTGATAAGAGCGTTTTAATCGATGCGATTGAAAATGCTCTGGTTTCGGCATACAAAAAGAACTACGGTACCGTTCAGGATGTACGCGTGGAAGTGGACGACACAACAGGTGCTTACCGTGTTTTTGCGAAAAAAACGGTGACCGAGAATGTAGAGGATGAGGAATCTGAAATATCGCTGGCCGATGCGCATAAAATAAACATTGCTTACGAACCCGGCGATATTATTGAGATGGAAGTGACACCCGGCTCCTTTGGCCGAATCGCGGCGCAGACAGCCAAACAGGTGGTGGTTCACCGCTTGAGAGAAGCTGAACGCGGCATCGTGTATGAGAAGTTCATCGAACGTGAAGGCGAAGTGCTGAACGCGACGATACACCGCGTGGATAAAAACAGCATACTGCTTGAAATTGACGGAGCCGAGGGTATGATGGGCGTCGGCGAAACAGTTCCCGGGGAAAGATACAACATCAACGATCATATCAAGGTTTACGTTACCGAAGTACGCAAAACGACGAAGGGGCCGCAGATCATTGTATCAAGAACGCATCCCGGCCTGCTTAAGCGACTCTTTGAAATCGAAGTGCCTGAGATCATGCAAAACATCGTGCATATTAAGAGCATTGCGCGGGAAGCCGGTTCGCGCACGAAAATTGCTGTGCATTCCGACGATTCCAATGTGGATCCGGTGGGGTCTTGCGTCGGACAGAAGGGCTCTCGTATCGATAGAATCGTGGGGGAACTCGGCAACGAAAAGATTGACGTGATTCCGTGGAGTGCAGACCCAATTGAGTTTATCGCCAATTCGCTTCGGCCCGCAAAGGTGCTGATGGTGCAAATCAACGAATCGGAAAAGGCGGCTAAGGTGGTTGTGCCGGATTATCAGCTGTCGCTGGCTATCGGGCGTGAAGGTCAGAACGCGCGGCTGGCAGCCAAATTAACCGGCTGGAAGATCGATATCAAAAGCCAGTCGCAGATTGAGCAGGCGCTTTTTGACGACGACACGCAGGAAGAGGACTACAGCGCCGATCTTGAGTACGATTCCTTCCTTGATGACGATATGGATGCATCGGCAGACAGCGCTGAGATTTCGGAAGATAATAACGAAAAAGAGGAGTGACATCCCGCTTGAAGACCAAGAAGATGCCGGTGCGTATGTGTATAGCGTGTCGCGAAGGCAGGCCTAAAAAAGAGCTGGTTCGAATTGTGGCATCCGATAACGGTTTGCACGCCGATGAAACGGGCAAGGCGAATGGCCGCGGCGCTTACATATGCCCGGACGTGGCATGCCTAGATAAAGCAAAAAAAACGAAGGCTTTTGAAAGAGCCCTCGAGGCGCCGCTTGATGAAGAAGCGTATAATGCTATAAAAAGGGTGATATTGCGGCGTGGACTCAAATAAATTATCGATGATCGGGCTTGCTTTCCGAGCCGGAAAAACGCTGGCAGGATCGGCAGCCTGTGAAAAAGGGCTGAAGCAAAGGCAAATTGTGCTGATGCTTCTGCAGGAAGGGCTGGCACCTTCCAGTAAAAAAACATTTACAGAATTATGTGAAAGAACCCGCACCAAATTGATAACGGTCAGCGAGCAGGATCGTTTGGGAGATGCGATAGGGCGCCCCGGAATCATGGTGCTTGGGATCACAGATAAAAGATTTGCAGACGCGATAATCAACAAATTAGACGGTGGGAGTGGCTTTTAATGAGTAAACTGAAAATTATCGATATGAACAAACAGCTGATCGACAGATCGAAGCAAACGGTGGGGCGGATGGACACGCTGCAGACAAATGTGCAGAACCATTTGGCCACTTTGAAACGCATTGAAGCAGAGCTGATGCGCATTGCGCGCGCCGAGGCTGAAGAGCAGCGTCTGTTGAAACAGCAGCAGGAAGCTCAGGCACAAGAAAAAGCCGCCGCTGAAGCTAAGAAAGCGGAAAATGTAACGGTGAATGTAACAGCGGCACCGCCGGAAGTAATTAAAGCTCCCGCGGAACAACCGAAGCCGGTTGAACCGAAAGCAGAAAAAGCCGAAGAGCTGCCGCCGCAGGCAGAAAAACAAGAACAAAAAGCACAGCATACTGTGCCGCAGAATACCAACCAGCAGCCAAGAAGCGACGCTCAATCGAGCGTGCAGGATCGGCCGCGTCCGGTTCAGGACCAGCGCGTGCAGGAACGCCCGCCGTATCAAGGACAGGAACAGCGCGGACAGGATCGGCCGCGCCCGGCTCAGGATCAGCGCGGGCAGGATCGCCCGCCGTATCAGGGACAAGGCGGACAAAACCGCCCGCCGTATCAGGGCCAAGGCGGACAAAGCCGCCCGCCGTATCAGGGCCAAGGCGGACAAAACCGCCCGCCGTATCAGGGACAAGGCGGTCAGAATCGCCCGCCGTATCAGGGACAAGGCGGACAGAATCGCCCGCCGTATCAGGGACAAGGCGGTCAGAATCGCCCGCCGTATCAGGGACAAGGCGGACAAAACCGCCCGCCGTATCAGGGACAGGGCGGTCAGAATCGCCCGCCGTATCAGGGGCAGGATCAACGGCCGCGCGGCGATATGAATTCAAGGCCGGGTTCCGCAGATTTTTCAAAGAAGCCCAAATCGGCAGGTATGGAAACGGAAGGCTTTGTAACAGTTGAAAGAAGGACACAGCCGCCGGCCAAAAAGACGGCGCATGGCGGCAGTTCGTTTGTAAAGGATGATAAAAACAAGAAGTCTAAAAAGGCGTTGATGAAAGAAAAAATCGGCATGGACGACGGAGATGAGAGATACAGAGGCAAGCGCCGTATCAAATCGAAAGTCTTCGTGACACCGATGCCGGTGGTAATTGAAAAGGCAGTGATGACAACAGAAACGATATCGGTTAAAACATTGGCAGAAAAAACGGGGAAACCGGTGGCAGATCTCATCAAAAAGCTGCTGCTGCTTGGTATGATGTGCACAATCAACTCAGAGATTGATTATGATACGGCTCAGCTTGTTTGTTCGGAGTTCAAAATTGAACTGGAATACAAGCCCGCTTTAACGGCGGAAGATGTTCTCGGCGAAGGCGATCAGGAAGATGTCGCTGCCGATCTGAAATCTCGTCCGCCGATCGTAACGGTCATGGGTCATGTTGACCACGGTAAAACATCGCTGCTGGATGCGATACGCAAAACGCGCGTGACAGATCATGAAGCAGGCGGCATCACGCAGCACATCGGCGCATACACGATTACACATAACAAGCGCAGTGTCACGTTCCTCGACACACCCGGCCATGAGGCGTTCACGGCCATGCGTGCCAGAGGCGCTCAGGTGACGGATATTGCGATTCTTGTGGTGGCTGCGGACGATGGTGTTATGCCGCAGACGGTGGAAGCGATCAACCATTCAAAAGCGGCCGGTGTACCGATCATCGTCGCGATCAATAAAATGGACAAAGCGAGTGCCAACCCCGAGCGCGTCAAGCAGGAGCTGACAGAGCATGGGCTCGTGGCCGAAGAATGGGGCGGCGATACGGTTATCGTTCCTGTTTCCGCTCACACAAAAGAAGGTATCGATCAGCTGCTGGAAATGATATTGCTGGTGGCGGATGTTCAGGATCTGAAAGCCAACCCGAACAGGCTGGCTAAGGGCACCATCGTTGAAGCCAAGCTCGATAAGGGACGCGGCCCGGTGGCTACCGTGCTCGTGCAAAACGGCACGCTGCGCGTGCAGGACATGATCGTTGCCGGTGTGGCATACGGACGTGTACGCGCAATGGTGGACGATCTTGGGAACCGCGTGGAAGAAGCGTATCCGTCTCAGCCTGTTGAGGTTGTCGGCTTCTCTGAAGTGCCAGTCGCGGGCGATATTATGCACGCGGTGGAGCAGGATAAGCTCACGAGGCAGGTGGCCGAGGAAAGAAAGGACAAACAGAAAGCTGATATGCTTAAGAACCTTTCCAAGGTATCGTTTGAAGACCTGTTCAGCCAGGTGGAACAGGGTAAGGTTCAAGATCTTAATATCGTGATTAAGGCCGATGTGCAGGGCTCGGTAGAGGCTGTGCGTCAGGCGTTTGAAAAGCTCAGCAACAGCGAGGTGCGCGTGAAGGTTATTCATGCGGGCGTCGGAGCCATCAAAGCGATGGACGTGATGCTGGCCTCCGCCTCCAATGCCATTATCTTTGGCTTCAACGTTCGCCCTGATTCCATGGCGCGTGCCGAAGCTGATAAGGAAAAGGTGGAGATTCGTCTATACCGCGTGATTTATAAGGCCATTGAAGAGCTGCAGCTGGCGATAAAGGGCATGCTGGCCCCCGAGTTTAAGGAAGTGGTTTTGGGGCATGCCGAAGTTCGCACAACGTTCAGCGTATCAAGCATTGGTACCATTGCGGGCAGCTACGTGACGGACGGCAAAATAACGAAGAACGCGCAGGTTCGTTTGCTGCGAGACAATATTGTGGTGCATGAGGGCGTACTGGCTTCGCTCAAACGTTTCAAGGATGACGTCAAAGAAGTCAATTCCGGGTATGAATGCGGCATCACGATCAAAAACTATAATGACTTAAAAGAAGGCGACGTTATTGAAGCCTTTGAAATGCAGGAGATTAAAAGATAGTGAAAGATCGGCTAACAGGAATACAGACGGAATTTAAACGGACACTCAGCGATGTCATTAAAAATGATATCAAAGACCCGCGTGTGTCGGAAATGGCAAGCGTGACGCATGTGGATTTGTCGCGGGATTTAAAATATGCCAAGGCATACATCAGTGTGTACGATTCGGAAAAAATGAAGAAATCGACGATCGAAACGCTGACGCATGCAGAGCATTTTATAAAAAACGAAGTTGGGCACCGCATGAGAATGCGGCGCCTGCCTGAAATTACTTTTCTGCTGGATACATCGATAGAGTACAGCAGCAAAATTACTGAAATGCTGAAGAAAGTATAGGGGTCAATGGTTTTATCAGATATAAAAAGCGTGATAGAGCGCGCGCGCACGATTATGCTGGTATCGCATATCCAGCCGGATGGCGACACGCTGGGGTCAAGCTTTGCTTTAAAAGTGATGCTCGAAAAAATGGGGAAAGAAGCGTTTATATGCTGTGATGGTGAGATGCCGTCGCGTTACGCAGCACTTTTTCCGGAAAACGAAATTAAAAATCCATCACATATCAGCGGCGGAATCGATCTGGCAATCTCGGTAGATTGTGCAGATGCCGCCCGGCTGGGAAAATGCTTAAAGCCGTTTAGAGACGCGGCTGTAACGGCGAATATCGACCATCATGTGACGAACGACGCGTACGCGCAAATCAACTTTATTTCTGATGCTTCTTCGGTCGGCGAGATTATATTTGAACTGATGCAGCTTTGCGGCGTAGCACCGGATGCGCAATCGGCAAGGTATCTGTATATTGCTATGGCGACGGATACAGGCAATTTCACCTATTCGAATACCAACAGAAAATGCCTTGCCTATACATCCCAAATCGTCGAGCTTTTCGACTTGCGGGCCACTGCGGATGTGCTCTTCAGACGCCGTTCTCTTGTGACCACGCAGATGATCGGCCGGGCACTGTCCCGGCTCGAGCTGTTCGAGAACGGGCGAATCGTCAGCGTCACGATACTGGAAAGCGATTTAAAGGAATTCGGTGCAACCAGCGCTGACTGTGAAAGCATTGTCGATTTTGCAAGAGAAATTGAGCAGACGGAAGCGGCGGTTTTTTTCAGAGAGCTGCCCGGCGGCGTGAAGATCAGCTTTCGGTCTAAGGGCAAGATTGACGTGGGCGCAGTTGCCGCTGTTTATGGCGGCGGAGGCCATGCGGGCGCATCGGGCTGTAACGTTGGCGGCAAGCTGGATACGATCAAGAAAACCGTTATCGATATGCTGACAGGTCTGTTAAAATGAACGGAATCATCAACTTTTTAAAGCCGCCCGGTATGTCTTCAAACGGCGCGGTTGTTTTTTTAAGAGGACTGACGGGTGTTAAAAAAACGGGTCATGCAGGTACGCTGGACCCGGGCGCGAGCGGTGTGCTGCCGATTTGCATCGGCAAGGCCACGCGCATATCGTCATATATGATGAGCGGCAGCAAGGAATACATCGCCGAAGTGACGTTTGGAAAACGCACCGATACGGGTGACAGCTACGGCCGCGTGACAGAGCAATCGGATGCGCCGCTGCCCGATGAAAAATCGGTCAAAGACGCACTCCAAGGCTTTGTGGGAAGTTTGACGCAGCAAACGCCCGCGTACAGCGCCGTTAAGCACGAGGGTGCGAAGCTGTATCAGCTGGCGCGGCGCGGCATAGAGGTGGCACCGAAGTTTCGGGATATCGTGATACACGAGGCCGAGTATTTAAAGCAGACGAGAGAGGATGCGTATCTGCTGCGAATTGTGTGCGGAAAAGGTACGTATGTTCGGCAGCTCTGTGAAGACATTGGCCAAACGCTTGGCTTGCCGGCATATATGTCGTTCCTTGTTCGTACTCAATGCGCCGGGCTCGATATTTCCAAAGCGTACACAGCCGATGAGCTGAAAAGCATGGGAGACGGCATAAGCGATGTGCTGCTGCCCATGGATTCATTCTTAGAGAAGTTCCCCGTGATTGACGCAAGCGAAGAAAAAGGCATCTATTTAATAAACGGCAACGATGTAAGCTGCGAGGGCGAGGACGTTGAAGAAGCGCGCATCTATGTGCAGAACCGTTTTGTCGGGTTAGGGCAGCGTCTTGACGGACGTTTGAAAATAAACGTTTTACTGGTGGATAGATAGATGAAAGTGATCACATTACAGCAGGCCAAGCAGCTGCCGTTTCAAAACCCGGCACTGGCGCTGGGTACATTTGACGGCTTGCACATCGGCCATATGGCATTAATCAATGCCGCGAAGAGCATAGGCGGCCAAAGTGCTGTATTAACGTTTGATTCGCTGCCGGCAGATTTTTTTTACGGTGAGCATCGGCCGATGCGGCTGATGACGATGGACGAAAAGGTGCAGGCGCTGGAGGCGGCGGGCATAGATTTTTTGTGTCTCGCGCATTTTGATAAGAAATTCGCCGGTATCAGCAAGGAGAGATTCATCGCGATGCTGCACGAAACTTTTCATCCGAGTGCGCTGGTGGCGGGGTATAATTACACGTACGGACGGGAAGCCAGGGGCGATGCCGATTCGCTGCAGCAAGACGGCATAAAGTATGGCTTTGACGTGATGGTGATACCGCCGGTGATTTTAGAGGGTGAACCGGTGAGTGCCACACGCATACGCGAATGCCTGGAAGCTGGGAATGTGGAGCGTGCAGCGAAGCTGCTCGGATACAATTACGCGCTGACAGGCGCGGTGGGTGCCGGACGGCGCATTGGGACGAATAAACTCGGATTCCCGACTGCGAACCTTATACCGCCGCCCGAAAAGATCATTCCGCTTCGCGGTGTGTATGGTGTATCGGTTCAGGTGAAGGGCACGCAGTTCAAGGGTGTCTGCAATATCGGCGTAAACCCGACCGTTTCAAACGGCGTGCGGGAAAGCATTGAAACGCATATCATCGGGTTGTCTGACGACCTATACGGACAGACCATGACGGTCCGCTTTGAAAAGAGGATTCGCGGAGAACAGAAATTCAGCAGCATTGAAGAACTCAAAGCACAAATTCAGCGCGATATCGAAAGTTTGTAAAAGCGGTTTACGTTTTATTTTCAGATGATGAGATTATTATAGAGAGTCACTCATTTTGGTCATGCTGAGGAGCGACGTGAGCATCCCATGGAAAAAAGCTTTTAACATGGGATTTTTCGACTCGCTATCGCTCGCTCAAAATGACATTTATCATTAATCAATCAATACCCGAAATCGCCATCGATGATCACCACATGCATCTCTTTGCCGCGCGTGGGGCGCTGAATGCGAACAGTCACATTGCACATGCGCTGAGGCGAATCACAATCGGTGCAGCGGTCTTCCAGTGCGCAAGGCGTGGACAACCCCAAACGCCGTGCGTTCTGCGGGCAGGCGATCTTCTTAATGCGGGCCACCGCTGTATGCGGATTCGGCGTCAGCTTGTTGCGGCCTGCGACGACGATCACCTTATTTGGGCCGTAAAACATGGCGGCCACGCGGTTGCCGCTGCCTTCGATGTTCACAAGATCACCATCGAATGTCAGCGCGTTGGTGGAGGTCAGGTAAACATCAGCCGTCATACCGAGACTCCTGGAGACGTCTTTATCTCCGCCGGTTCGCTCAGCCAGCTCTCTCGAATAAACCGTATTGCCGCGGTTCACCAGCGCATCCACGATGCCCGTTTCAAAAAGCGTCTGGCTGCCGCCAAAGCCCACAGTATCATTCATGCCGATTTGCGAGAGTACATAATCAACCGCTTCTGCTGCATTTTGTGCGAAAACGGCTTTAAAACCTTTTTCATTCAGTGCATCAATTGTTCTTATGATATCGTTCATACATAAACTCCTTTGTATACTTACATCATCATACCATGTGAGAAGAAATCAGCCAATATTGTGGATTGCATTTCTCTGCGCTTTTATATAATATAGTTGCGAGATAACGACGGAGGACAAGGCTTTATATGGCAAACGACAATTTCAGAAATTTCTGCATCATCGCGCATATCGACCACGGCAAATCAACCCTGGCCGATAGGCTGATTGAGGCAACAAATACAATATCCAAAAGGGACATGCACGCTCAGATGCTGGATACGATGGATCTTGAGCAGGAGCGCGGCATTACCATCAAAGCGCAGGCTGTGCGCATGTTTTATGAATCTGACGGCGTGGAATACACGCTGAATCTCATCGATACGCCGGGCCATGTTGACTTTACCTATGAAGTCTCGCGCAGTATGGCAGCCTGTGAGGGCGCGATACTTGTGGTGGATGCCAGCCAGGGCATTGAAGCGCAAACGCTGGCGAACGTTTATCTCGCGATGGACAACGGCCTTGAGCTGCTGCCTGTGATTAACAAGATCGATCTGCCGTCGGCGCGAGTGGATGAAGTCTGCAAGGAAATTGAGGATGTGCTCGGGCTGGATACATCGTATGCGCCGCGCATCAGCGCCAAAGAAGGCATCGGCATAGAAGAAGTACTCAAAGCGATCATAGAGTACCTGCCCGCGCCCCAGGGAGATGCGGACGCACCGCTGCAGGCGTTGATATTCGATTCTTATTACGACAACTACAAGGGTGCCATCAGCTATGTGCGTGTGAAGCAGGGCCGAGTGGCTGAAGGCGACAAGATACTGTTCATGGCGGCAGGCAAACGTTTTGACGTGACGGAGACGGGCGTGTTTTTGCCGAATCCGCTCAAGACCGCGTCGCTGTCTGCCGGTGAAGTCGGCTACATTGCGGCGAGCGTGAAAAACGTATCGGACACGCGTGTGGGCGATACCATCACCAACGCGAAGGATGGCGCGACGGAGCCGCTGCCGGGCTATAAAGAAGTTACGCCGATGGTATTCTGCGGCATCTATCCGGCGGACGGTGCGGACTACGAAGATTTGAAGGACGCGCTCGCAAGGCTGGCGCTCAACGACGCATCGCTGATTTATGAGCCGGAAACATCGGTTGCACTCGGCTTTGGTTTCCGCTGCGGCTTCCTCGGGCTGCTGCATATGGAGATTATTCAGGAACGGCTCGAACGCGAATTTGACTTAAACCTCGTCACAACGGCACCGAGCGTTAGCTACCATGTGGTTACGGTGAAGGGTGAGATGATTGTTGTCGAAAACCCGACGAATCTGCCGCCGCCGACATCCATTGATTACATGGAGGAGCCGATCACCGACACGACCATCATGACGCCCGACGAATACGTGGGTGCGGTAATGGATATCTGCCAGGAAAAACGCGGCGTGTTCAAGAACATGGAATACATTGAAGAAACACGCGTGATGATCCATTACGAAATGCCCTTAAACGAGATCATATACGACTTTTTTGATATATTGAAATCGCGGACACGCGGTTACGCGTCGCTTGATTATGAGCTGAAGGGCTACAAGAAGAGCGACCTTGTGCGCCTTGATATGCTGCTGAACGGCGATACGTGCGATGCACTTTCAATTATTGTACATCGTGACAAGGCGTACGCGCGCGGCCGCAGCATTGCCGAAAAGCTGAAAGACGCGATACCGCGCCAAATGTTTGAGATACCCATTCAGGCGGCGATCGGCGGCAAAATTATCGCGCGCGAAACGGTGAAAGCCATGCGAAAGGACGTGCTGGCCAAGTGCTACGGCGGCGACATCACGCGTAAAAAGAAGCTGCTGGAGAAGCAGAAAGAGGGCAAGAAGCGCATGCGGCAGGTGGGCAGCGTGGAGGTGCCGTCCGAAGCGTTTATGTCCGTGCTCAAGATGGACTGATGAAGACGCTCGGCCTGTATATCCACATCCCGTTTTGTCTGCGTAAATGTGCCTACTGCAATTTTGTTTCGTATCCGGACAGACTGGCAGACAGCAACCGGTATATTGACGCACTCATTAATGAGGCGCGGCTCTATGCCGATGAACTGAACAGCCGGGTGATCGATACGGTGTTCATCGGAGGCGGCACGCCATCGCTGCTGTCGCCGACGCAGATGGATAAGCTGCTGGGCGGCCTGCGCGATAACGCCAACTGGGATTGTACCGAAATAACGATAGAAGCAAACCCTGAAACGCTGGACGAAGACAGGCTGGCCGCGTATGCGGCGCTGGGTATTAACAGGCTCAGCATAGGCCTGCAAACGCATGACGACACCATTCTGCGCGCTATCGGGCGGAATCATACATGGAACACTTTCGAAACGGCTTATCAAAACGCATCCCGCTATTTTAATAATATCAATGCAGACGTTATATTCGGCTTGCCCGGGCAGACACTGAGCGGTTTCGGCGAAACACTTGATCGATTAATTTGCCTGGCACCCGCGCATATTTCAGCCTACGCGCTCAAGCTTGAGGCGGGCACGCCACTCGAAAAAAGATTTAAGGGTACCGATGAAGACACGGACAGAAAGATGTATCATCTCGCAGCCGATAAACTTGGGAAAGCCGGATATCTGCACTACGAAACCTCCAACTTTGCAAAAACGAACCGTGAATGCCAACATAATTTGAAGTACTGGATGGGCGACGAATACCTCGGGCTGGGTGTGGCAGCGTATTCCTATTTGAACGAGAACGGTTGCCGCCGTTTTGGGAATACGGCGGATTTTAATGATTATCTGAAAAGCATTGATGCTCACAAAAGACCGGTTTGCGAAGAGGACGTGTTAAGCGAAGCCGACCTGATTCTTGAATACATCATGCTGCGCTTCAGGCTGCGGCAGGGCATCAATTTTGATGAATACCGCGTCCGTTTTAATCAGGACTTCTTAGAAGCTTTTGAGCAGGCTGTGGAAATAACGCTAAAGGCAGGCTTGATTACAGCCGACAGCGGCGGCATTCGGCCCACACTCAAGGGGTTCGATCTGCAAAATACGCTGATTTCAGAATATATAAAAAAACTGTGAACATGATTTCGGGCACTTGACTTTGCAGACAATAAGTGCTATTTTTATACCATGGTATTAGCACTCGACTTAAATGAGTGCTAACAACAAGTTTGAGAAACATGAGGAAGACCGATGGACCTGAGTGAACGTAAAATTGGCATACTCAAAGCCGTCATCGATGATTATATCATGACCGGTCTTCCGATCGGTTCGAGAACAATATCTAAAAAGAGCGGGTTTGAGCTGAGCTCCGCAACCATCAGAAATGAGATGGCGGACCTCGAAGAGCTTGGTTTTTTAGAGCAGCCGCACACCTCTGCCGGGCGCATACCGTCGCAGCAGGCCTACAGATTTTACGTAGACCGGCTTATGAAGGTTGTCAAGCTGAATTCATCTGAAGCCGAGCGCATAAAGGGATATTTTCAGGACAGGATGAGCGAGGTAGGGCAGGTGATGGAGAAGGCGGCCAAGGTGCTGTCGGATACCACACATCATATATCAATGGTACTCAGGCCTCAGCTGAAAAAGAGCGTTATTAAACGGATACAGATTGTCAAGATCACGGAAAAGAAAGCGATATTGCTGGTGGTGACCGATGCCGGGCTGGTGACGGATACCGTTATCGTGGTGCCGGAGGGCATCACACCGGATTATCTTGAGATGATATCGAACATGCTGACCGAAAAGCTGGAGAGCAAAACACTGGAGCAAGCCGAGCAGGATTTATACGGTTTTATGTGCGAAAACGTGAAGGATGGCAGCGCGTTTGTGACGGATGTCATCTCGGCCATTGAAACCAGTGTGGAGCCGATCGGGGAAAAGGGCATCGTGCTCGGCGGAACGCAGAATATCATCGACTACCCCGATTATATGAGCATTGAAAAGGCGAAGAACTTTATATCCGTTCTCGAAACCAAGGATATGCTCTACGATATGATGAAAAAGGCGACGCAGCTTGAGTTTTCCGTCACGATCGGCCAGGAAAACGAAGTCAGGGAGCTGCACGATATGAGTGTGGTGACGGCGACATACAAAATCGGCGGGCGGTCGCTCGGGTCGTTCGGGGTAATCGGGCCCACAAGAATGGACTACGCAAAAGTGATATCCATACTTGGATATGTAAGCAACAGCTTAAACAGTATATTGACAAGCTTTATAGAATCAGAAGATTAAAAGGGGGGAAGCAACAAGAATGAGCAACAAGGAAATAGACGGATCGGTTGAGACTGAAAACATTCAAGATGAGCGCAGCGGTACGGCAGAGGCTAAGAGCTTTGACGATGCCTTGAAAGAAGCGACAGAAAAAAACGAGCACAAAAAAGGCGCAAAAGCCGATAAGAAGCTTCTGGAGGCATTGGCGGAGCGTGACGATTTTAAAGACAAATATCAGCGCACGTTCAGCGAGTTTAACAACTACAAAAAGCGAATGGCAACCACAAGAGCTGAAGCCTTCAAAGATGGCCAGTGTGACGCCATTTCTAAAATACTACCGGTACTCGATAGTTTTGAAAGAGCGCTTGAGCATATTGAAGGCGGCGAAGACAGTGCTCTCGCACAAGGCTTCAAAATGGTTTACAAGCAGCTGGCGCTCGCCATGGAGCAGATGGGGGTGGCCGAAATGGGCGTGCCGGGCGATATGTTTGACCCCAACCTGCATCAGGCCGTCCAGATGGTGGATACGCCTGAGGAAGAAAAATCAGGAACGGTTGCCGGAGTGGTGCAGAGGGGTTACAAAATGGACGACAAGATTATCAGGCACTGCATGGTCTTGGTACACAAATAATATATATTTTTTATACAAGGAGGGAAACTGGTTATGGGTAAAATCATAGGCATTGATTTAGGAACAACAAACTCTTGCGTGGCGGTGATGGAAGGCGGCGAGCCGACA
>JAEZIW010000077.1 GCA_023436525.1 Bacillota bacterium
GGGGAGCATCGGATTTTATCATACAAGAATATCATCTGAAAAAGAAAAGCGTCATTACGCAAGACGCCGTTCAATACTATCTGAATCATACCAACAAAGCAACTAAACCGCTCACCATCATTACGACGGAGGACATCTACTTTTGTCTGGAGTTTCGTGAGGTTGAGATACGCGGACAATTTGATCCAAAATGGAGGTCGCATCAAAGGCAATGAAAAAGCCCGCAAACGCACTAAAATAGAGGGTTTGCGGGCTGTGGTGCCGGTGGCCGGACTCGAACCGGCACGGTATCGCTACCAACGGATTTTGAGTCCGTCACGTCTGCCAATTCCATCACACCGGCTAGTGGACTTTGTTAATATAGCATATACGAAAAATACCGTCAAGACAGGTTTGACACTTTTGGTTTTAATGTGGATTGCCATTCGTCTAAAAAAAAAAGAGGCAAACAAAGTTTGCCGAAATAAATAGGGAGATGAGTCGTATCATAGTCGGATTATTTTCATATTGTCGACGGATACGCGTGATAATATCACATAAACGCACATTATCATTAATAATACCACATCAGGTGCCAAATATCCTCTATTTTTTTATTAAAACAACTGTTGTTTAAGAAAGAATTATGACTTTTTTCTTATGACGCCGTTCGTCAAAGTTTTTTTGGGAAATACTTATAATTATAGAAAAGACAAAAGAGGTGCGCTTCATGAATATAGACGATTATCGTTTGTTTCCGTTGCCTGTTTTTGTTGTCAGTTCTAAAAATGGTCGTATTATCGGCAATAACCCATACGCCATGGCTGCGGGCTTTCATGTCAGCACGTCATTCTTTGACATGATTGCGGACAAGTCTGTTTTTGCGTTGTTTGTTCAAAAGAGTGCTGATCCGCTGATTATTGACACCACAATGATGATAAACGGCAAGGCCTATAGTTCCGCCATCAAAGCGGTACGAACCGAAAGTAGCGGAGAGGCTGTTTATCTGATTGTCTTAACCGATATGCGTGAGGCAACAAAGCTCAGCGATGAAGCGATGATTGCGGCCATCACGGATGCATACCGGCTCAATGTAAAAAATCCGGCTTTGAGTTTTTTGCGCATCATCGCTACGGCAACCGGGGCATTCTGTGCTTCGCTGTATGAAAAAAAGAGCGGGCGGTATAAGCTGAGCGACGAATGGCGTACGAAAAAAAGCATTTACATTCCCATGCTGAGCGCAGATGCCGACACGGCCATCGATAAGGAAATGGAACGGCTAAAAAGCTTAAAGCATGCCGACGATGTTGTCGTTGCTTCATTTATAAAGGCACATGGCACCAAGGGGATGCTTGTCTGTTTTTTTAACACCAAAGCCGACGATAACAAACGCTGCCGAATTGACCGGATGGCCGCGGTTTACGCTTTGGTTTCGCCCGACGCCTGGGATAATAATGATATGGCGGTTCTGAAAGGGCTCGATACTGCCGAACAAGGCGTTGCCGTGTGGGACAAGGACACCAAAGGCCTGCTGTATGAGAACAAGCTGTTTCGTGAAAAGTTTGGCTCCGGGGCTGCCAAACCGCTGCTGAGCAGGCTGCAAAGCGGCGATAAGCTGACAACAGAGCTTAGTACTTACAATGAGGAATGCACAGGCAAAAGCTATGGAATTACGCAGTCAAAAACGCGGTTCGGTAGACGCGCCATTGTAACGGTGATCGTCAATGACGTAACCAAATACAAGCAGGCTGAAAGCAAGCTGGAGGTGCTCGCGAAAACAGATATACTCACCGGGCTTAACAACAGACGCGCCGGATTACAGATTCTTGAGGCGGCGTATGTTAAGTGCAAGAGAGAACGAAAGCCCTTAACCGTGTGCTTTGCGGATATTGACGGCTTAAAAAGCATTAACGACACTTACGGGCACGGCGTGGGCGATAATATGATTCGCGCGGTTGCGATCATACTTAAAAAACAGATGGATACAAGGGGGGAGGTATGCCGCCTGGGCGGCGATGAGTTTCTGCTGATATTGCCGGGCATTAAAAAGGCGCAGGCCATGCTGCTGACGTCAAGTATTAAGCAAGCCATTTCACGTACATTTGTCAGCGAAAAGCAGAGCATTTCTATGAGCTTCGGGTTCAAGGAGGCGGAGTACAATACAAACGAAACCGTCTACACACTCGTCAATACGGCAGACTCCGATATGTATAAGGAAAAAAGAAGCAAAGCTTAAATAAGGCCGCTCAATTTAAGTATCTGTGAGGTTTCATCCGCCTTGTTCATCACATAAAGATGAAACTTGTTGATGCCGCCCGCCATCAGATCGGTGATTTCTTTGACGGCATAGTCGATGCCGGCCTTTTTGAAAGAGTCAGCATCTTCGCCGTAACGGCTGACGAGCCTGCTCAGCGATGCGGGGATGGAACAGGCGGAGAGCAGCGTCATGCGAATAATCTGCTTGGGATCAAGCACGGGCATGATGCCCGTGACAATCGGGGCTGTGATGCCTGCCTTGTAGGCCTTTTCGTGGAATTTGAGCAGCGCGCTTGTATCAAAGCAAAGCTGCGTCACAAAAAAATCTGCGCCCAAATCGGCTTTCAGTTTCAAAAACCTAATGTCGTCTGATAGCGTATCCGCTTCATAATGCGCTTCCGGATAAGCGGCTGCGCCTATTGTAAAGTCGTTTCTTTTCTTTATGTCTATAATCAGGTCGCTCGCGTGTTTGTAGTATGCAAACGCGGTATCCCTATCAATACCCTGCGGGATATCGCCGCGCAATGCGAGTACATTTTGAATCCCTTTTTCAAGCAGCGTATCGAGCACGGCGTTAATCTGGCCGGGGTCTGCGCCCACGCAGGTTAAATGCGCAATGGCCTCAAGGCCAAGGCCGCTCACATGCGAAGCCACTTCAACAGTTCTGTCTCTGTTGCTGCCGCCCGCGCCATACGTGATGCTTACGAATTCCGGTTGGTAAACGGACAGCTTTTCAATGGCGTTGTATACGGTATCTACCGGCATATCCTTCTTGGGAGGAGAAAACTCCAGTGAGAAAGCTTTTGTATTTTGTTTCAGCTTATTAATAAGGTTCATGAACTTGACTCCTGTTTTGTATGCCGGTTTTCGATTGATTCCCATTTAATCATAATGACAGCGATTTTGCAAGTGGTTGAATAATGGGAGTAAGTGTTGTATGATATCACCTGAGGTGAGCGATGGAGCTTTTTTCATTTATACCGTTTGTTCCCGACAAGAAGACCGTTATGCGGCGGTTGGGATCACAAAGAGCTAAATTTCCGGCAGAGCTTGACCATGAAATAGACGCGATGCTCAAGTCAGCCGAATCTTTATTCACCGTTACTGGAAAAGCGATTGCCGTACCTGCGCGTGTTTCGCAAGACGGTATGCTCTATATCAATGAGACGCCGATTGAATCGAAGCAGCTTGCAAAGCTGCTGACAAACAGCTCCGAGGCGTATTTAATGTGCACATCTATACCCGCGCGCGAGGTTGAGAAAATCAATGAAGCGATCAGTGCCGGAGAAGGGCTTAAAGCCATCGTTTATGACGCTTACGCATCCGAATTTGTGGACGGGGCGCTGGATGTGATTGTGTCGAGAAAAAATGCGTCGCTGATGCGATCCGGGCGTCGTTTAACGCATCATCGTTTCAGCGCGGGTTATGGTGATTTGAATATCAAATATCAAAAGGTATTTTACGACATACTGGATATGGGAACGCTTGGGACGGTGCTCAGCGAACAATACCTGCTGTCTCCTGAAAAATCGGTGATAGCGGTGGCAGGGGTGGAATAGATGAAAAGAATAGACGGATTAACGTTTCTTGAATACGTAAAGCAGCGCTTTTTGATACTGGACGGCGCTTCAGGAACTTATATGCAAAGCAAAGGTATGTCTCCGGGTATCTGCCCGGAGCTTTTTGCCGTGCAAAACAAACATTTGCTGATTGATATACAGCGGCAATATATAAACGCGGGATCGCGCGCCATCTACACGTTTACCATGGGCGCAAATTCTCATAAGCTCTCAGAATTCGGCCTTGAGAGCGAGGCCGTCCGTCTTAATGAAGAACTCGCGGCTGTCAGCGTGGAAGCGGCGGGCGAAGACGCTTTTGTGGGCGGTGATATCAGCACCACCGGCTCTTTTTTAAGGCCGCTCGGAGACATTGAATTCGAACAAGCTGTTGATATTTATAAGCAGCAGGTTAAGGCGCTCGTGAAGGGCGGCGTTGATTTTATCGTCATCGAAACCATGATCGACGTTCAGGAAACGCGTGCGGCGATTATTGCTGCCAAAGAGGTTTGCGATCTCCCGGTGGTGGCCAGCATGACGTTTGACGAAAGAGGAACAACGCTGACGGGTACGACTCCCGAGGCGGCGGCAATCACGCTGATTTGCGCGGGTGCTGACGTGGTGGGGCTTAACTGTTCCACAGGGCCGGCCGAGATGCTGCCGCTGGTCAGGCAGATGAAAAAGGTTTCCACCGTGCCGCTGATTGTGAAGCCCAATGCGGGCATGCCGCGCATTGTGGACGGAAAGACGAAATTCGATCTCTCCTGTGAGGAGTTTAAAGCATTTATAAAACCGCTATGTGAAGCGGGTGCGAACCTGATTGGCGGGTGCTGCGGTACCGACCCGTGTTATATCAACGCGATAAGCGACGAGATTAAAACGCTGACACCGCTGCCGTGGCAGGAAACACTGCCGAGCGTGCTCACCTCCATGTCGGATATGATTGATTTCGGAAAGAGCTTTCGCGTGATTGGTGAGCGCATTAACCCGACGGGCAAACCAAAGCTCAAGGAAGCGCTGAGATCTGCCGATTACGACACCGTGCTCGATATGGCGATCGAACAGAAAAACAGCGGTGCACATATATTGGATATCAATGTGGGTATGCCGGATTTCGATGAAAAGGGCGCGATAAAATATGTGATTGAGCGGCTGACTGTGCAGGCAAAGCTGCCGCTTTGCATCGATTCGTCTCACCCCGATGTGATTGAAGCGGCGCTGCGGCTTTACCCCGGGCGTGCGCTTGTTAATTCATTGTCCACCAAAACAGCCAGCATGAATACGCTGCTGCCTGTGATTCAAAAATACCGGCCGATGTTTATACTGCTGCCCATCGGCGATGACGGCATTCCGCAGACAGCGCAAGGCCGTATTAAGGAGATACAAAAGGGCTGTGAGAGGCTGGCTGCCGCAGGCATCGGCAAGGAGAATATTGTGGTAGACGGGCTTGTGATGACTGTCTCATCCGATGCTCTGGCTGCGATTGAAACGCTTAAAGTGATAAAATGGTGCGCTGTCAACGGATTCTTTACAGTGCTCGGCATATCGAACGGCTCGTTCGGGCTGCCCGAAAGAACGTTTATCAATGCCGCTTATTTGACGATGGCCATTGAGAAGGGCCTTTCTACGGCAATTATGAACCCGGGTGACAAGCTGATGATGGACACCTACCATGCAGCCGAGGCCCTGACAGACCGGGACGAGGGTTTCGCGCGCTATTTGAAGCGTTTTGCTCAGATGGAAACACCCAGCGAAGATGCAAGCACGCTTGACGGTGCTGTGATATCGGGAAAAAAGAATGTGATTACGGCGTTAATTGATGCCGCGCTCGCAGGAGGTCAAACGCCAGACGGCATCATCAACGGGCTGCTGATACCGGCGCTGCAAAAAGTAGGCGATTTGTATGAACAGCGCGTCTATTTTCTGCCGCAGCTGATTTACAGCGCGGAAGCAGCACATGCGGCCTTTGATTACCTGGAGAAACATTTTGCCGCTGACACCAGAATCAAGAAAAAAATCGTGATGGCGACAGTGAAGGGCGATATCCACGATATCGGCAAAAACCTCGTGGCGATGCTGCTGCGCAACCACGGGTATGAGG
>JAEZIW010000119.1 GCA_023436525.1 Bacillota bacterium
CATATAGCCTGTTTGTTACCGGCTGCGAACGAATTACATCATATAACGTATCCATATTTACTTCCTCCTTTCGTAAAGTCTTGCGATCTAACTGCACCGACACAAAAACGCCCTCACATGGCGGCAAGGACATCGATTTTGCTTATGTCTGCGGCCCGGCAATCGAAGCGTCCATGCTTTAGATCCGTGGCTTAGCTCCCCTGCCATTCGGCAAGTAAGCCTTTTTCTTTTTATATCGGTATTTATTATAAATACTTTAGCACATTTTTAAAATAAATAAAAGGAGCCCCTTTATTAAAAGCCCCCATTTACTGAAATATGTCATGCTGAGGAGCGGAGCGACGTAAGCATCCCATGGTAAAACGCTTTTTAACATGGGATTTCTCGATTCGCTATCGCTCACTCGAAATGACATGATAAACTCTATCAACTATGATATCGAAATGTTATGCTTCTGCCGTTGTTTCCGCCTTGCTTTCTTCTTTTTCTTCGGCTTTTTCAAACGGGGGCAGCTCTTCGCCGTTCCACAGCTTTTCGAATTCTTCGCCGTCGATCTTTTCACGCTCGATCAGCACCGCAGCAATGGTATGCAGCAACGGTTCTTTTTCCTTCAGTATGTCTTGTGCTTTCTTGTAGGCGTTATCGAGCAGTTTCTTTGTTTCCACGTCTACCTTATACGCAAGATCTTCGGAATATGTTTTCGTATGGCCGATTTCTTTTCCGAGGAAAAGCTCCTGATTGCTTCCAAGGAAGAACGGGCCGATTTCGTCACTCATACCGAATTTGATGACCATGTTACGCGCGATATCCGACGAACGCTGCAAATCACTGATGGCACCCGTGCTCACATCCCCAAGCACCAGACTCTCCGCCGCGCGGCCGCCCAGCATCATGGTTAAGTCGGCCAGCAGCTTGCTCTTAAACACATGCTGGTTATCTTCCTCAGGCAGCGTCATCGTATAGCCGGCAGCCATGCCTCTGGGGATAATCGACACTTCATGCACCGGGTCACACTCGGGCTGGGCTTTTGCGCAAATCGCGTGCCCCACCTCGTGGTATGCCGTGCACCGCTTATCTTTGTCGGTAATCACGCGTGATTTCTTTGCGGGCCCCGCAATCACACGCGTGATGGCCTCTTCTACTTCCACCATCGTTATTTTTTGTTTTTTCACTCGCGCCGTGAGTATTGCCGCTTCGTTAAGCACGTTCTCAAGATCCGCGCCGATGAAGCCGGGCGTGCGCTTGGCCAGCACTTTTAAGTCGACATCGTCTGCCAGCGGCTTGCCCTTGGCATGCACGCGCAGGATTTCCTCGCGTCCCTTCACATCAGGGAAATTGACAACGATTTGTCTGTCGAAACGGCCCGGACGAAGCAGCGCGGGATCGAGTATATCTTTTCGGTTGGTTGCCGCGAGTATAATAATGCCTTCGTTGGTCTGGAATCCGTCCATCTCCACCAACAGCTGGTTCAACGTTTGCTCACGTTCATCGTGGCCGCCGCCGAGGCCGCTGCCCCTCTGACGACCCACGGCGTCAATTTCATCGATGAACAATATACACGGCGAATTCTTTTTCGCGTTTTCAAACATATCACGCACACGCGATGCGCCCACGCCCACAAACATCTCCACAAAATCTGAGCCGCTGATTGAGAAGAACGGCACACCCGCTTCTCCGGCCACCGCCTTGGCCAGCAGCGTTTTGCCGCCGCCCGGAGGCCCCACCAACAGGACGCCCTTAGGGATTCGCGCCCCAAGATCGATGAAGCGCTTGGGGTTTTTCAAGAAGTCCACGATTTCAGCGAGCTCCGCCTTTTCTTCGTCGGCACCTGCCACATCGGCAAACGTTTTCTTGTGCTTATCGTTCACCTGCATCCGCGCCCGTGATTTTCCGAAAGACATCGCTTTGTTGCCGCTGCCCTGCTGCTGACGCATGATGAAGAAGAAGAAAAGCACCACAACGGCCGTCGGAATCAAGTATGGCAGCAGCACTTCGAAAATTGAAGGCTCCGGCCGCGGAACCGTATCATAGCTTTTAAAGCCGTAATCGAGCGGATTGGATGCGCCCGTGATGGCCTTCATATCGTTATTAAACTGTTCGAGATCCGTAATGTATGTGTTATAGTCGTATTCACCCGGAAACTTATCCTCAACAACCTGCGATCCCACTTTGCGCGCATACAGCTGATGATCCACGATCACCACATTCTCAATCTGCTTTTCTTTGACATGCTGCAAGAAAGTATCATATTTGATAACGCGGGAATCTGTGGTATTGGCTGCAGTTAACATATTTATCAAAACCAGAACTAAGGCAAATCCAAGTATATATATCAGCGACCCACGAGCTGATTTTTTCAAAATGGTTTCCTCCTCATTTTACTTTGTCTGACCATTGTATCATATCAACATAGGCTTTTCAATTCGGCAGTTATGAACGATATTTAAACAATGGCTGCAGGCGGTTTAGCGTGAGTAAACCTCAGGCTTTAACTCGCCGATGTATTTCAAATTCCGGTACTTTTCCGCATAGTCCAGGCCGTAGCCCACAATAAAAACGTCCGGAACCTCAAACCCCACATAATCCGCCTGAAAATCGACGATACGGCGCTCAGGCTTATCAAAAAGGCAGCACGTTTTGAGCATGGCCGGGTTGCGCGATTTGAGCGTTTTGGTCAAATACTGCAGCGTCAGCCCCGAATCCACAATGTCTTCAATGATCAGCACATTTTTACCCGCAATGTCCTCTTCGAGGTCATACTGAATTCTTACTGCGCCGGACGACGCAACCCCTTTGCCGTAGCTTGATACCGACATAAAGTTCATATGAATCGGTATATCCAGCTCGCGCACCAAATCGGCGTAAAACATCACAGCTCCGCGAAGAACGCCAACCGTGAGAAGTGCCTGTCCCGGCATATCGTGTCGAATCTGAGCCGCCAGTTCACTGACTCTTTGCTTGATCTGCTCTTCTGAATACAGCACCTGTTTGATGTCGTTATGCATTTTATTTCTCCCCATACCTTATAATATAACACCGCTCGTTTTGGCTGACCTTCACCGTTTCCGATATCCCCACGCCAATCACCCAAAACACCTCGCTGCCCTTTGCGAGCACCACCAGAGCATCCCGTGACAACAGCGGTACTTTTCTGTCTGACAGATAATCACACAGGCGCTTTTTGCCCTGCATACCCAAAGGCCGTATAAAATCGCCCGGCTGCCTGCAACGCAGGCACGCGCCCTCAAGGCTCTTCATATTAAGACATTCGGTTTGCGGGCGTTGAACGATACCCTCGCCAATCTCGCACCATAGCTCAATATCATTAAAACGATAGTGTCCCGGGCCGCAAAAGGCAGCCTGCGTATCGTTGCCGCTTTTCTGGTTGTGTCTGCCAATGCTGAGCCTGCCGTATTCCACTGCAGCCACGGCCCCGCCCGGCAGCACGATATGTTTACCCGAAACGCCTTTGTTCCCCAGTGCCAGCACATCATCAATATGACGCTGCGCGATGTCTTTGAGGCCGCTTCCCATACTCAGCGCCAGCCTTATCATTCGCTTTTGTATGGCCGCGGGCTCACGATGCAGGGCTGCTAAATCCACAGCCGCGCCGTCGTTCGTTTTTTCTATGCCGCCCGTGTTTTGCGCCGCCAGCATCAGCGCCGCTTCGTCTTCGGCCAGCAGCTTTGCCGTTGCCGCGATATGCGCAACAGCCTGCTCGTTAACGGCTTTCAGCCTTGGAAGCACGTCCGCACGCACGAAGTTTCGCGTATAAGCGGTATCGGTGTTCGTGCTGTCGTGCACATAACGCACACCGTTTTGTGCCGCGTATTGCTCAATCTGCTCACGCAGCATGGCCAGCATCGGCCTTATATAACGCCCGCGCTTTTCGGGTATGCCGCACAGTCCGGCAAGGCCGCTGCCCCGGCACAGGTTCATAATCACCGTCTCAGCCATGTCGCCTGCGTGATGCGCCGTTGCAATCCACGTGGCTTGCTGTGCATCCAAAAACGCATACCGGGCCTGCCTGGCGGCCGTTTCCAGCGAAATGCCCCAATCTTGTGCCAGCCGGACAACGTCGTCCTGGCCCGTTACGCAAACAATACCACGCTGACTGCACTGCTGCTGCACAAAACGCATATCCGCAACGGATTCTTCGGCACGAATACCGTGCTCGAAATGATATACTACTACTAGTATGTTCAGTTCATCGCGTAACTTGCACACGACATCAAGCAGCACCATTGAATCAACGCCGCCGCTCACCGCCACGCCGACGGTATCGCCCGGCCGTATGCCAAAACCGATCAATTTTTGCCTGACATGCGCTTTCATACGCTTATATTAGCAAGTATGCCGCGAGGCCGCAAGTGCACAAAGTATATTATTACAAACCCGCCGCTATTTGTCGCGCCGTGACGAGAAATACACAGCCAGGACAGAAATATCCGCAGGCGACACGCCCGGAATACGCATGGCCTGCCCCAGCGTTTCGGGTTTCACGGCACAAAGCTTGGCCGCCGCCTCAAGCCGCAGCCCTTTTACTGCCTTGTAATCAAAATCTTCCGGCAGTTTCTTTTTTTCGAGCGACTCAAACCGCTTCACCTGGCGCTCCTGCTTGTCGATATAGCCCGCGTAGCGTATCTCAGTTTCCACGCAATCGGCCACTTCACGCGGCGCATCCGCCCCGCAAACATCTTTAAGATCATAATAGCCGATGCCCTGACGCGTCAGCAATACCGCCGCCTTCACAACGCTTTTCAGCTCGGTCTGCCCTTTGGCAGTCAGCAGCGCATTCGCGCGCGTGATATCCACCGAGCAGTTAAACAAACGCTGCTTTTCTTTTTCCACCGCGTCACGCTTTTTCATGAACAAATCATACCGTTCATCGGTGACGAGGCCCACCCGGCGCCCCTTTTCGGTCAGCCGCACGTCCGCGTTGTCCTGACGCAGCAGCAGCCGGTATTCCGCGCGCGCCGTCATCATACGGTACGGTTCCGATGTGCCCTTGGTCACGAGATCGTCGATCAACACGCCGGCATACGCGTCGCTTCGTTCCAGCGTCAGCGGCTCATCCTGCTTCACATATAGCGCTGCATTGATCCCCGCGATGATGCCCTGTGCCGCCGCCTCCTCGTACCCGGATGTGCCGTTGATCTGTCCCGCGCAAAACAACCCGCCCACCTGCTTTGATTCGAGCGATGCTTTGATGCCGAGCGGGTCGATACAGTCGTATTCAATCGCATAAGCGGTGCGCATAATCACCGCATTTTCCAGCCCCGGCACACTGCGGTACATTTCCTTTTGCACGTCTTCGGGCAATGATGAGCTCATGCCCTGTATATACATCTCGTTGGTCCACTCACCTTCGGGCTCTATAAATATCTGATGGCGATCCCGGTGCGGAAACTTAACCACCTTGTCTTCGATAGACGGGCAGTACCGCGGCCCCGTGCCTTCAATCACGCCGCTGTACAGCGGGCTGCGGTGAATGTTTCGCCGAATAATCTCATGCGTCTGCTCTGTCGTGTATGTCAGATAACACGGATGCTGTTTCTTGGGCGCGCCCGTCGTTAAAAACGAATGATATTGCGGGTGCTCGTCGCCGTACTGCGGCTGCGTCTTTGTTAAATCGATGCTGCGTCGGTCCACGCGCGCGGGCGTTCCCGTCTTAAATCGCTGCACGTTAAACCCCAGCTCAGCAAGGCTTAATTTATCGGCCGGAGCCAAGCCGGACGGCCCTGCCGAAACCATATGTTCGCCGATAATCACACGGCCTTTTAAATAAACACCCGTGCACAGCACCACGGTCTTTGCCTCATACTGCGCGCCAAGGCTCGTTTCCACGCCGCTGACGCGCCCGTGCGCCGTCGTCACGCGCGACACCTCCGCGCTGACGATATCGAGATTATCCGTGTTCTCGAGCGTCCATTTCATCACACGCTGATACAGCTTCTTGTCCTGCTGCGAGCGCAGCGACTGTACCGCCGCCCCCTTGCTGGTGCCAAGCAGTTTTATCTGCATATACGCCGCGTCGGCACAGAGCCCCATCTGCCCGCCCAGCGCGTCGATTTCACGCACAAGGTGCCCTTTGCTCGTGCCGCCGATCGACGGATTGCACGCCATCAACGCAATTCCGTCGAGGTTGATTGTCAGCAGCAGTGTTTTTTGCCCGAGACGCGCACAAGCAAGCGCGGCCTCACAGCCCGCATGGCCCGCGCCCACCACCACCACATCATATTTTCCGGCATTGTATCCCATATTATTTCCCCAAACAGAACGTATCAAAAATGTTATGTATAATCTCTTCCGTCGCGGTCACACCGGTGATTTCGCCGAGCCTGTCCCACGCTTCCTTGATATCGATCGTCACGCAGTCAAGATCGGCGGTGTCAAACGCACCGAGTGCCGCCTGAAGGCTTTCGGCGGCGGCATTCAGCCGCTCCCAATGGCGCTCGTTGGTCACCACCACATCGTCCGCATCCCCCAGCTCCGGCAGCCGAATGGCATTCAGCAGCGCATCGCGCCCCTGCCCCGTTGCCGCGCTGACTTCCACACAGTCACAGCCGAATTTCGCTTTTGCATCCTTGTCCGTCACCGCCGCTGCAAGATCGCATTTGTTCAGCACAACGACCACATCCCCGTGAAGCGACGCGAAAATTTCCTCGTCCTCCGGCGTGATGCCCGCCGAGCGGTCAATCACAAACAATGTGAGATCGGCGTCCCTTGCGGTATCGCGCGCGCGTTCAATGCCGATTTGCTCCACCGCATCGGCGCTGTGGCGTATGCCCGCCGTATCGGTCACACGCACCGGGAAACCGTCTTTAATGATCACATCGTCCACGGCGTCGCGCGTGGTGCCGGGTATCGCCGTCACAATCGCGCGGTCTTTATCAATAAGCATATTGAAAAGCGACGATTTTCCCACATTGGGCCGCCCGACAATCGCCACATTAAAGCCGCTTTGGAGCATGCGCCCCGATTCAAACGTATCGGCCAGCAAAAGCGTCTCGCGGCGCGCCCTTTCAATCAGCGGCACAGCATCTCTTTGTATGTCCGCTTCAATATCTTCCTCGGGGTATTCAATGCCCGCCTCAATGATGCTGATGGCATCCGTCAGCTGCTTTTGTACGGCGCTGATTTTATTAAAAAGGCCTCCGGACAATTGGCGCAGCGCCGCGCTGGCGGCTGCCGCCGAATTTGCGCCGATCAGCTCCATCACGGCTCCGGCTGCCGAGAGATCCATCTTCCCCGCCAGAAACGCACGTTGTGTGAATTCCCCGGGCGCGGCTAACCGCGCGCCGTTTTTAGCCAATGCGTTCATCACGCGCGACAGCGTGACCCGGCCGCCATGCGTGTATATTTCCGCCATGTCTTCACCGGTGTAGCTGCGCGGCGCATAAAAGCAGGCTGCCATCACGTCATCAGCACACCCGTTATCATCTTCAATCGTCCCGCGGACCATCCGGGCATGCTGTTTTTTATGGCTGCCGCGAAACACTGCAGCCAGCACGTTATGAGC
>JAEZIW010000154.1 GCA_023436525.1 Bacillota bacterium
GCCCCAGCGCAATCGCAAGGTCGTAAATCGGGCCCTGCTTTTTTAAGTCGGCCGGGGCCAAATTGATGGTGATGCGCTGCTGCGGGTAGCTGAACCCTGAGTTTTTGATCGCGGCGCGCACGCGCTCTTTCGATTCGCGCACAGCGGCACCCGGCAGACCTACGGTTTCGTAGGCGGGCATACCGAAAGAGATATCCGCTTCCACAACAACGGGGAAACCCACGAGCCCGAGCAGCCCAAAGCTGGTAATTTTAGAAAGCATGCGTCCTCACTTTATTTTCGTATTTGCGAATATAATCACATCTTATACTAATTTATATAATTATGCCATATTGTATCTAAAATTGCTAAATCAAATTTTGGCGACTTCATATTCATAAACATATAAAAAGGTTGATTTGAGATTAAATCTGTTGTGATTATTTAATGATCTATATTTGGCGGCTTGATTAAGAGTTAGAAAAGATATTCAATCTGCATGTGCGTGATTTACATAATTTCTAGTATTTGATTTCCGACTCTCTTCACGACACATTCTTTGTGCTCCGGTATCTTAAAATAGTCATCTTTAGATTTGAAATACATCCTTCTTTCTTTCCCATTTATAATGCACAATGCACTATATGAATGCTTCTTTTCTGATTGGTTTTGATTGTTTTGTTGTGTTGGGATTTTATTGACCACTTTAATGTATTCAGTTCTTATGAATGCAACATCCTTAATAAGTATATACGACATTCTGCAACAAAAGAGTGCCAAAACCGATAATACAGTAATTTCAATAATTGAATCCTCTTTTGCTATAAAGTAGACAAAAATCGCTGCAAAGCACAAAAACATAAATGATACAATCACTGAAATAATTGTTCTAAATATTTTTTTAAACAAGTTTTTTCTTCCTCACGATATTCCACAAACGTATATCATTAAAGTAATACTATTCTTGAATTAAGACTAGCATTAGATCATATACCAAAATACAGTAAAAAACCTCAAACAACATCTGGCGATATGTTACTTGAGGTTTGAATGCAGTTTGAATTCGTTGTATTCCTACACCGGCTCAGTCGGAGCCGCCTTAAACACCAGCAGCTTGTTGCCCGCAAAATTAACGGTGAACGAAAACACCGTCGCGACGAGCTTTGCCACAATATTCGGCATACCGTAAAGATCCCCGAGTATATAAACCGCCAGCGTATTCACGCCGAGCGATACGAGGTTCACAAAGATGAACTTCATAAAATCGAACGATACGAATACAGGATGAATCGTTTTGTTTTTCAGTTTGATATTGTAGGCGCTGAAGAACTTGAGCTTCATCTTAAACGTCCAATATCGGTTCAGCAAAAAGCTGTTAATCACGCCGCACGAATACGAAATGATGTTGCTGAGTACCAGCGGCCATCCAAGCACCACATTCAGCAGTGTGAGAACACCGTAATCCACCAGAAAATTCACGATGCCCACCGCAACAAATTTGATCAAATGACCGATATTGGTTTTATGTTTTTGATATAGCTCTTTCAGCACTTTTCAGTCTCCTCAATAGAACGGCCATGTGGGCAGCCAGCGCAGGAACGTATCCGAATACGCTTTGCTAACCACCGTTCCGGTCGTCACCGGATAGAACATCACAAACAGCACCAAGCACACACCAAGGAAAATGAACACCGCCTTCTTGCCGTGCTTCGTGCGCTCAATCAGGTATTTGGCGAGCACCGTCATCAACAGCAGCATAAAAGGCACCGTCGCGAAGAAATGATAGATATACACCTCGCGCGAAACCAGCACCCACGGCAGAAACTGCGACAGCGCCGCAATCGTTAAGAACAGTGTGCGCCGCCCGAAACGCCCTTTTCTGATGCGAATCACAATCAGCGCAATCACCGAAACAAGGCCGCCCCACCAAATCAGCGGATTGCCCATGGTCGACATCGACGACATGGTGCCGTCGGTATAGCCCTTGCCCTGGAAGAAGAACACCGGGCGCATGTTGATCGGCCACGTATACCACGGCGACGAGAACGGATGCACATGGTCGGGCTTCAATGTACTGTGATAATTGAACATATACTCTTGGTTTTTGAGCACATCGGCAAACGTGTACGCGCCTTCGCCCTGCACCGTCATATACGGAATATAAGAAAGCAGATAAATAATCAACGGCACAACGATGAAAAACAGCACGCACCACAGCAGCGTGACGAACGTTTTTCCCACAAACCCGTTGCTGATTGATTCTAAGAACGCACGCCGATTCGCATCCATTCCCTCTTCGTTTTCATCGCTCAGCGCCTCACGCGCGTAGGCGTATTCACGGTAGCGTTTGAAAAGCTGCATGAACAGCAGCACCGCAAGGCCTGCCCCCGCGTAAATGCACAGCCATTTGGTGGCCGCACCAAGCCCGAAGGCCACGCCGCAAAGCGCCAGCGGCAGCAGAGATTTTTTCAGCGGCTGCCGGTTGAAATTCGTTTCGGTATACATGTACATGAAAAGGTACATGAGCATAATGAAGAATATGCTGTAGCTGTCTATCGTCGCGATGCGCGTCTGCGTATAATGCATAAAATCCAGCGCGAATAACGCGGTTGGAATAAACGCGTAAAGCGTCTTTTTAAAGATCCTCTTGGCCATGATATACATCAGCGGCAGCATCAGCACGCCGAACAGCGTGCCCATTATGCGCCAGCCAAACGGGTTCATACCGAATATCCGAATGCCGATGCCAAGAATAATCTTGCCGAGCGGCGGGTGCGTGATTTCGTACGGCTTTATGTGGTTGATGTTTTCATAGGCTGTGCGCGCGTGATACACTTCATCGAAGTACATCTCGTTCATATAATAGGTGCGCTGCGGTACAAACCGCTGCTCGTCAAACATATTCGTCGCCGCGTTGCCGCGCGCCGCGTCGGGGTTCGTGTTGGTCACGGTTTTAATCGGCACCGCGTTGCCGTCTGCGTCACAAAAACCCATTTCCAGCATGCGAAGGCCCGGCTCATTAACGTTTATGGAAACATATTTGGCGGTAAAGCTCGTTTCGTAGAACTCCCACTCATACATGTTCGTCGCCTTGTGCTCCACACTAAGCGGTTCCATCGTCGTTTCAGTGGTTCCGTCATCCTTCGTCTCGCTTACCTCGGTCATCGCGGGGGTATAGCCTTCGCCGTCTTGCGAGTAAAAGAACGAAAATGTGCCTGTCCCAAGCGAAGAGTAGTAGCGGACGCTGGATATGTCTTCCGGCTGTTCAAACTCCACGACGATCTCGTCGCCATCCATATTGTAGTATGTCTGCGGTATCTCGGTAGACCCAAGGTTCGTAAATGCAACCACCGCGTAAATAAGCGTAACCGCCAGCATGACGAGCCAGTCAAGCCGAACCATACGTGTTACTTCGTGTTTGTCAAAAAGCCGCCTGCGCGCATGTTTTTGCCACTCGATTTTTCTGTCTTTCATTATTCTATCCTATCTTTAACCGTTCAGCGCGGGCCGTTTAATGAGTACACCGCTGCTGGCAAGTTTTTTTACCGAGATCATAAAATAAACGATATAGAGCGCCACATTCACGCCGGATATCAGCAGGGTCGGCAGCTCGGGTGTCATAACCGAATCGGAATACAACACCACCATCTGGTTGAGCAGCGCCGTCACGGAAAACGCCGCCGCGAAAAACAGCGTGGAACTGTCGCGCGTGTAGACATAAGCAAACAGCAGCAGCAGGCATGCGGGCAATATGTAGCGATCGTGCATGCCATGAGCCAGCATAAACACAGAAACAATCAAGAATCCCGCCAAATCAAACAGCCGCTCGCGCTCCCGTGAGCGCCATTGCAAGAATACCACCAAAACACATATCATGACAATAAAAATGATTCCCCAAGTTTGATATGATAAATACCAAAGCGAAGAATCATATGGCTTCCAGTTGCCTCCTGTCAGCGCGAAGAGGTTGTATGCGTTGATCGTCGCATACTGATAGAAGTCCACCGTGCCTTTGTATTTTTCGAGTATCCAGTAAAGCGGCTGGCTGCCCGTAAACGGCAGCACACCCAGCACAAACACCGCCGCACCGATTAAAAGGCCGCCAAACAGACCGAGCAGACCGCGCTTGACCCGGCCCTTTTTGAACAGCGCGAACAAATAATATAGCCCCACCACCGGCAGCAGCATAATCGCCTGCGGCTTAACCAGCAGCGCAATCGCGAAAAACATCGCACCGAGCCACGGATTGTCTTTCTTCAGATAGTAAATGAACAGCACAGCAAGCAGCGTGAAAACGGCATCGACTTGCCCCCAAACGCTGCTGTTGAAGAAAAAAGCGGGGTTAAAAAGCACAAACGCGCTGCAAAGCAAAGCAAACATTTTACCCATCTGCGTTCTCGCTGTTTTAAACACGAGCACGGCGGTAAACACCTCGGCCGCAATGGATGGCAGCTTAATAATCAGCGTAAACAACGGCGCTGCCACATCGATGGAAAAAATTTGGCGAATAAGCCCAAGCAGCCAGAGCACATAGATGTACCCCGGCGGGTAGTCCGCAAACATATCCGATGTATAGAAGTTCGCGGGGCCCTTCTCAAACGCCGCGACCGACCAGCCTTTAAAGCAGCCGATATCCGTTGAATAGCCCTCAAATACCAGCGCCGCAATAAGGCGAATGGCTACCGCAAGCCCGGCCATCAGAAAAAAAGACGGCCACGGCGACGCGTCATCCTCCGCAAGCCCCGAGCGGACGTTGAGCAGCACGCATACAATAACAAAAATCACGGCCATCACAATGGTGA
>JAEZIW010000168.1 GCA_023436525.1 Bacillota bacterium
AGGTTGAACAGTCCGCCTTTACCCCCGCCCATGTGGTTCCGGGCATAGGGTTCTCTCCTGACCGCTTTTTGCAGGGCCGTTTGTTCGCTTACGGCGATGCCCAGCGTTACCGTCTCGGCGTGAACCACAATCTGATTCCTGTCAATCAGGCCAAATGTGAGGTCAACGATTACCACCGCGACGGTCAAATGCGCGTGGACGGCAACTATGGCGGAACACCCGCCTATTCACCCAACAGCTACGGCGCGTGGACGGCTCAGCCCGAGGTGATGGAGCCGCCGCTTGATCTTAACGGCGCTATGTACCGTTATGATCCGAAGGACGACCCCACCGACGACTGTTTCCGTGCCGGAGGTGATTTGTGGCGCGTGCTCACCGAGGATAAAAAGCAGATATTGATTGAAAATACCGCTGAGGACATTGCGCCATGCACGGAAAACATCAAGTACCGCCACGCGGTTCACTGCTACCTTGCAGATACGGAGTATGGCGAACGCTTCACCCAAGCGGCCGGTCTTGACATCGCCAAGGTCAAAGAGCTTGCCAAGCTCGATCATAGCGGCCTGATTGCTGCGACCATATGACCGCCCGCGAATAAAACGACTGCATGAACCAGCCGCAGCCTTGGCATTACCGGGCTTAGTCAAAATCCCAAAGGGCAATGGAACAGCACCTGCGCCCTTTGGGCTGCGGCTGTATAATTCTTTTTATAAGCAAAACGGCAACGGCCATGGAGCTATATGATCGTTAAAAATATGATTTTAATTTTATTTGGCTTTATACTGCTAATCCTCGGGGCCATCGGTATCTTCCTCCCCATACTGCCGACGACACCTTTTTTTATCGGCGCGGCGGCATGCTTCAGCTGCGCTCCAAAGTTGACAGCGCAGTTAATGCGCATTCCTCTTTTCAACAAGTACATACATAATTACAAACACCGGACGGGGCTGCCCCGAAAAACTGTTGTTGTCAGTCTTGTGTTCTTGTGGGTGACGCTTCTGATTTCCTGCATTCTGACAATGTCGATCTGGATCATCCTCCTGCTTGGCGTTATCGGCATCTGCGTCACTGTCCATATACTTATAATCTCAAAACCCAGAAGCAATAGAACGGGAACGACCTATGAAAACACATAAACTGCCTATCTATTTTGAGAGCCTGTTTAATGTTCTCTATTTGAGCACAGCGGTCTTCCTTGGAGTCCGCATGCTGCTTATTGGCGTCTCAGTTCAAAGAACACTATTTGGCATTATGGCGCTTATACTTGCGGCCGGGGATGCCTGTCATCTCATCCCGCGCATCGCCGCAGGATTTGCCGCTGACCGGCAGCGCTTTGCCCGGTCATTAGGCTACGGAAAAATGATCACATCGGTCAGCATGACGCTTTTCTATGTGTTTTTATGGCACATTGGCATCACAGCGTTTTCATTAACAGGGATATGGTATGGAACGCTGACTGTCTATATATTGGCGGTTTTACGCATTGTCTTATCCGTTCTCCCTCAAAACCGATGGAGCTCTGACAGCTCGCCGGCTTCATGGGCTGTTTACCGCAATATACCGTTTCTTATACTGGGCGGCATGGTCTGCTTCCTTTTCTTTTTAAATCGCAGCACTGCGGGCTTTGAGCAAATGTGGCTCGCTGTTCTTTTGAGCTTTGCATTTTATCTACCGGTTGTGATCTGGTCAAAGAAGTATCCGCCGATCGGTATGCTGATGCTGCCGAAAAGCTGCGTTTATATCTGGATCATCACAATGGGGTTATAGAGGTTTGGGAGACGTAAGAGATGTTTTATCTCATTCCTGCGAAGCGACGCATGGGCAAGGCTCCCCGTAATAAAAAGGCATTTGACGAAGGCACCGAAGCACGTGAAATAACTCAAATCCGTAGTACAACAAGGAGGCTGTGAAAACGGCCTCTTTTTGGTTGTGATGAAGTCATTCATCAACAATTTTTGATTCAAATCTGGGTGAGATTTCTTTCAATTCCTCAGCCACTTTATAAATATCTTTATTATCAATAACAATTCTCGAACATTGGCCCGGATAGTCCGGAGAAAAGGTGTCCCACGCAGTAATTAAATTGTGGGTTTTTAATATGCCATATTTGTTTAAAAGAAAAGAATACTTTTGTACATTATCACTAAAAATTAAACCGATTTTATATTTTGCGATAAATATCTCATCACCGCTTTCAAGTGATCTTACACCGAACTGCGACATACCATCGTTTAAAAGTATCTCTCCATATTGATCAAGAACGTCGCATATCTGTGTTCTTGTTGGCAAGTCATAAAATAACAATTCCGATTGAAATGGCCCCTTTATAATAGTGTTCGGTGTGTGTTTTTCATTAGTCGGCTTTTGTAATATAAAATACAACGGCTCCGAAAGATTAGTCAAAAAATCAACAAAGAATGACTTAAGCTTTTCAAAACTGATATTAAACATGATTTGATTTTCACTTATAGAATATTGTTCTTTAATTAGGTTCGGAAATGGAATAATGACTCCAGATGCCGTTTTGAACATTACCGGCTCCTTCCACGAAGCAAATATAGATTTTATACGGAATTAAAGTTAAGATTCTCAATGCTATTTACATAATATAACATGCTATTTATAAGTAATACAACAGGAAAACATATAAAAAGAGACCTCCGGTTCCCCGAAAGTCTCATGCGAAGCTTTTTGTATATTCAGTTTTCAAGAGATATTCATCAGAATATTATCAATCGCAGCCCCCGGCGGCACCATTGGCAGCACCATTGCATCCTGCGGAATCACGCAGTGTATCAATGACGGCCCTTCGTGCTCCAGCGCCGCTTTAAGCGCCTCCTTAAACCCATTCGCATCCTCAATTTTCTGCGCAAAATATCCGAAGCCGCGCGCAATCGCGCAAAAATCCATCGGCGGCAGCGTGGTCTCCGAATAGCGCTTGTTAAACAACAGCGTCTGCCACTGGCGTACCATCCCAAGCGTGTTGTTATCGAACAGAATCGTGATAACCGGTATGTTATAACGCGTCGTGGTCGCCATCTCATTCAGGTTCATTCTCAGGCATCCGTCACCCGTAATATGAATCACCGTTTTTTCCGGGCTCGCCACCTTCGCGCCAATCGCCGCGCCAAGGCCGTATCCCATTGTGCCAAGGCCGCCCGACGTTAAAAACTTGTTGTGCTTCTTAAACGGGAAATACTGCGCCGTCCACATTTGATGCTGGCCCACATCCGTCACGATAATCGCGTCCTCACCGAGGCGCTCGGCAATGGCTTCCATGATCTGTTTTGGCAGATGATCCGCCGGAATATGCGCTTCGTTCTCCGCCTTCCACTCGTTCACGCTTTTTACCCATTCGGGGTGCTGTTTCTTTGGCATGTGCGGGTTTATCTCGCTGAGTGCCGTTTTGATATCCTGAATCACATGAAGATGCGTTGGGATATTCTTGTTGACCTCGGATGCATCGATATCAATCTGTATGATCTTCGCGCGCGACGCAAACTTGCTCACATCACCCGTAACGCGGTCGCTGAAACGCGCGCCGAGCACCAGCAGCAGATCGCAGTTCTGAAACGCCATGTTGCTCGCCTTCGTACCGTGCATACCCACCAGACCCATATAAAGCGGATGCTTTGTCGGGAATGAGCTGACGCCCATCAGTGTGCTGGCCACGGGCGCATCCAGCTTTTCGGCCAGCTCAAACAGCTCGTCTCCCGCGCCGGACAGCACCACACCGCCACCGGCGAGAATAACGGGCCGTTCGGCCTTATCCACCAGTTCTTTGATTTGCGCTGTCGGCACCTCTGTGTATTTGCACGAAATCACATAGTTTTCTTCCGGCGGCGTGTAATCGCAAAGCTGTGTAAACAGATCGCTTGTGATATCGATCAGCACCGGGCCGGGGCGTCCGCAGCGCGCGAACGCAAACGCCTCGCGGAACACATCCGAAATACGCGTGATGTCTTTTATCTGATAGTTGTGCTTGGTAATGGGCATCGAAACGCCCATGATATCCACTTCCTGAAAGCTGTCGGTACCAAGCAGCTTGGCGGGCACGTTGCCCGTAATCGCCACCATCGGAATGGAATCCATATAAGCTGTCGCAAGGCCCGTCACAAGATTTGTGCAGCCGGGGCCCGAAGTCGCTATGCATACACCGACCTTGCCTGTTGCGCGCGCGTAGCCGTCCGCCGCGTGTGAAGCGCCCTGCTCATGAGCCGTCTCGATGTGCGTAATGGTTGAACGCTCGTCGTACAGCGCGTCGTAAAGCTTGATGACCTTGCCGCCCGGATACCCGAAAACGGTATCCACGCCCTCACGTTTGAGGCATTCCATGATGATTTGTACGCCTGTCAACTGCATGTTTTTTTCCCCCTATTCCAAAATTGCGCCCTTGTCCGCCGACGACACCATGCGCGCGTAACGGTACAGCCAGCCGCTCTTCACGCTGAGCTCGCGTTTTTTGAGCCCGGCGAGCCGCTTATCGATTGTCTGTTGATCCACCTTTAAATTGAGCTTGCGCGCGGGGATATCGATCTCTATCGTATCGCCTTCTTCTATCACGGCAATCACGCCGCCCGCCTGCGCCTCGGGAGACACGTGGCCGATGGCCGCGCCTCTTGTGGCGCCGCTGAAGCGTCCGTCTGTAATCAGCGCGACGGTTTTATCCATACCCATGCCCGCAAGCGCGGACGTGGGGCTCAGCATTTCGCGCATACCTGGCCCCCCCGACGGGCCTTCATACCGTATCACGACGACATCGCCATCCTTTATTTTTCTGTCGTATATCGCTTTAATCGCCGCTTCCTCGCCGTCGAACACACGCGCGGGGCCGCTGTGCTTCATCATCTCGGGTGCCACAGCCGATTGCTTCACCACACCGCCGTCCGGCGCGATGTTGCCCCGCAGAATCGCGATGCCGCCTTCCTTGGAATGCGGCGCGTCGAAGCTCTTGATCACGTTTGCGTCAAGAATCACCGCGCTGCTCACAGCGTCACCGATCGTTTTGCCTGCAACACACATGGCGCTCGTCTTTATCATTCCGTTCTTTTTCAGCTCGTTCAACACCGCATAGACGCCGCCTGCCGCATGCAGATCGACAATGTGGATGCGGCTGGCCGGAGCCAGCTTGCACAGGTTCGGCGTTCTCTTGCTGATTTGATCCACCAGATCAAGGCTCAGCTTGATGCCGCATTCGTTCGCAATAGCGGGCAGATGCAGCACCGAATTTGTGGAGCACCCGAGCGCCATGTCGAGCGATAAGCCGTTTTCAAACGCGTCAGGTGTCATGATGTCGAGCGGCTTTAAATCCATATCGAGCAGCTTCATCAGCTGCATACCGCTCTGCTTGGCGTGGCGAATGCGCGCCGCGTGCACGGCCGGAATCGTTCCGTTGCCGCTGAGCGCCATACCAAGCGCTTCGGTCAGGCAGTTCATGCTGTTCGCCGTGAACATGCCGGAGCACGAGCCGCAGCCCGGGCAGACGGAGTTTTCGAGCTTATCCAGCTCCTCAATGCCCACCTTGCCTGCGCTGTACGCGCCCACCGCTTCAAATATCGTGGTCAGGCTCGCGTCCACGCCATCCAGATCTTTACCCGGCATCATCGGGCCGCCGGATACAAATATCGAGGGGCGGTTGAGGCGCGCGGCTGCCATCAGCATACCGGGCACAATCTTATCGCAGTTCGGCACAAAGGCGACCGCGTCAAACCCGTGCGCCATCACCATCGATTCGATGGAATCCGCAATCAGCTCACGTGTGGCAAGTGAATATTTCATTCCCGCATGCCCCATCGCGATGCCGTCGCAAACGCCGATGCACGGTACCATGATGGGCGTACCGCCCGCCATACGAATACCGTCGGCCACAGCCTTGGCCACCTTATCAAGGTGAATATGGCCGGGTACGATTTCACTCTGCGCCTGCACGATGCCGACCAGCGGACGGGCAATCTCCTCATCTGTATAGCCCATCGCTTTGAACAAAGATCGATGCGGCGCTCTGTCCGCGCCCTTTTTCACACTGTCACTGATCATTTTTATGCCTCCAAAAAGCCGATGACGATGTCTGTCATCTGCGTGGTCGATACGGTTTTTTCGTCCGCCAGCGCGATATCCTTGGTGCGCGCGCCGCTGCTAAGCGCAGCGCTCACCGCATTCTCTATTTTCTTTGCAATGTCGTCGCGGTTCAGCGAATGCCGCAGCATCATTGCCGCCGAGAGTATGGTTGCCAGCGGATTCGCCAGCCCCTGCCCCGCGATATCCGGCGCGCTGCCGTGAACCGGCTCATACATACCAAGCGATCCTGGGCCAAGGCTTGCCGAGGGCAGCATACCGATGGAGCCGGTGATCATTGCGGCTTCGTCGGAGAGAATGTCCCCGAACATGTTTTCCGTAACGATCACATCAAACTGCTTGGGGTTTCTCACGAGCTGCATCGCCGCGTTATCCACATACATATGCGAAAGCGTCACCTCGGGGTACTCCTTGGCGACCTCTGTCACCACGCTGCGCCACAGGCGCGACGATTCGAGAATGTTCGCTTTGTCAACGCTGACCAGCTGCTTTTTGCGGCCCATCGCCGTTTTCATACCGACGTGTGCAATACGGCGCACCTCTTCATCGGTGTAGCGCATTGTGTCGTATGCCCAAGCATCGGTTCGCTCCTGCTTGCCGAAGTACAGCCCGCCGGTCAGCTCGCGGATTACAATGATATCAAGGCCGCCTTCCGTCAGCGATGGTTTTAATGGGCACGCTTCCGCCAGCTCCTTATAGAGCATTGCCGGGCGTACGTTCGCGAAAAGCCCAAGGCCTGCGCGCAAGTCGAGCAGCGCGTTTTCGGGGCGCATGCCCGACGGCAGCGTATCCCACTGCCACCCGCCGACAGCGCCGAGCAGCACTGCGTCGCTTTCCTTCGCACCTTTAAGCGTTTCTTCAGGCAGCGGCTTGCCTACGCTGTCTATCGCGCAGCCGCCCGCGAGATAATGCGTGTATTTAAGCTCAAGGCCTGTGCCGTTAGTCGCCGCATTCAGCACGCGCAGCGTCTCGCCGATCACCTCCGGGCCGATACCGTCGCCCGCTATCACCGCAATCCGTTTTTCCATCCTGTCACCTCTTTAAAACTTGTTAAACTGCTTTACTCATCCAGCAGCAAATAATCAATTGAATCGATCAGCGCGAACAAGCTTGCTTCAATAACGTCTGTCGATACGCCCATTGTGCGCCAGTAACGATCACCGTCGCTGGATTCGATAACGACACGTACCTTGGCCGCCGTTGCCGCATCCGTATCGAGCACACGCACCTTGTAATCTGTCAGCGTTACGCCCTTAAGAGCCGGGAAGAAAGCGCCCAGCGATTCTCGCAGTGCTTTATCGAGCGCGTTGACCGGGCCGTTGCCCTCTGCAGCCGCCATACGGTTTTCACCGTCCACATCCACCTTCACCACCGCGTAGGCACCGAAGGTGTTTTGATGCGTGGGCTCGTCGCTCACCTTGAAGTGCACCAGAGAAAACTTCGATTTGTGCATCCCCAGCTCCTTCATGACGAACAGCTTAAAGCTGCTTTCCGCGCCCTCGTAGCTGAAGCCTTCGCTCTCCATGTTTTTGAGCGTTTCCATCAGCCGCGACACCTCGGCTTTATCCTCGGCCACATCCGGGAATATATCCTTGAGTTTTTCATACATCGCGCTCTTGCCCGCTACTTCAGACAGCAAAAACTCACGGCTGTTGCCGACGATTGATGGCTCAATGTGCTCAAACGAGCCTTTGGCCTTTCTCAGTCCGTCGATATGCATGCCGCCCTTGTGCGCAAACGCGTTGCGACCCACATACGGCAGCGATTCGTCAAACGACAGATTCGTGATTTCAGCCGCTTCCCGTGCCACGGTATACAGCTTGCTGATTTTGTCGCCTATGCAGTCGTACCCCAGCTTAAGCTGCAGGTTCGGTATGATGGACGATAACCGTGCGTTGCCGGTGCGCTCACCGAATCCGAGCAGCGTTCCCTGCACATGGCAGGCCCCCTGCTGCACCGCGATAATGGAATTCGCCACCGCGAGCTCCGTATCGTTGTGCGCATGGATGCCGAGCTTTTTATCTACCGCGCTGAGCGATGCCTGAACAGCTGCTTTCATCTCCTCCGGCATTGTGCCTCCGTTTGTATCGCAAAGTACAATCACGTCAGCGCCTGCGCGGCAGGCGGTTTTCAATACCTCAATCGCATACCCAGGGTTTGCTTTGTACCCGTCAAAGAAATGTTCGGCATCAAACATCACCTCTTTGCCGTTGTCCTTTAAGAACTTCAGCGTATCAAAGATCATGTTCAGGTTTTCTTCAAGCGTCGTACCGATCACTTCGGTGGCGTGAAGATCCCATGCTTTGCCGAATA
>JAEZIW010000205.1 GCA_023436525.1 Bacillota bacterium
GTCTATTATTTTAGAATTGCCGGCGATATTGCGGGTGATGGCAGTGACGAGCTGGTGACGTTTTATGATACTGCGGCGATGCAGCCGAAGTTCTATCAGTTCAAGACGCTGGGCGAAGTGCACATTCAAAACGTTTCCGTCACATATGAGCCGGTGGTATACGCGAACAAATCGCTCTATGCGAACTTTACGCTGGATACCACGATGGGCTTTAAGCTGGCCTACGATTTTGTGAGAACATCCGACGGTGCCGTGTTAACCGACGAGGCGCTTGCGGGCATTATCGGGACGGTGAACAACGCGCGCTCGATGCGGGTGCCGTTTAACATTAACCCGACGACAACCGGCGGCAACTGGTTTGCGTTTGGAGACCGATATAACGTCAGAATCACAGCTTATTCGGGCACAAAACCGTCCTATAACGAACGGCTCACGAACGCCGTTGACCCGGCACATACGGAAACGCGGCTGCTCGGCCAAACCGTAACCACGTTTGATTTGGATACACTCAACGAGCCGATTGCGGGCTTGTCTGCCACGGCGGGAACCGACGGCAGCGCTCAAAAGCTGACCGTGCGCGTGGCTCCCGGCGACTGGGACAGAACGATTGTGGATGACCTGTATCTTTTCCGCATTTATAACAGCAACGGTGTGGATGTAACGCCGTCTGAGCAGACAGCGGCGAAGCTCTCCACGGCTGCGCCTTATACGGTGGAAGTGACGGGCCTCGCGGTTGGCAGCGAATACACGATACGCTGCTTTGGCGTGACCGATCTTAACAATACCGGTTTACTGCCTAACATTACAGAGGTGGCAAGCCCGACGAGCTTAGCCTATCTGATTTCCGAGATCAGGGCGTATACGCTCGACAGCTCGGGCATATCGGTGGGAACGGTGACACCGCGTAAATCGCCGACGAACCCAAGCTATGTGCAGCTGACATTTGCAAATGCCGTGAGTCTGACAGACCTAACCGAGCTCAGATACACCGTTTATCAAGGCGGGCAGGCGGTGGAGAGCCTTAAAAAGATATCGTTTGTGAATTTGAAGTATGACACGACGAACAATTACTATTACATCGATCTGGAAACGGTGCTTCCGGGCGCGGGCAGCTATACAATACAGGTTCAGTATTACAAAGGTTCACTGAAAGTGGGTGCGGACGCGACCTACTCATATATTTACAGTTAGGGCCAAACGGAGGGTGATATGCGCAGATTAACCAGAAAAGCGATGATATCCTTTAATATATTTGCCGCAGCCGTGCTGCTGATGGCGGCGTTGTTTGTGACCGTAATTGTCAGCGTGACGCAGGCGAATGCGTCGGCGTATCTGATACCGGCTGGCAGCACGGTATTCGACAAATCTGACTATGCGATTACAACGATGGTGGACGGCAGGATGACAAAGGCGGCTGACGACAACTATCTGTTAAGCTTAACAGATGACGGAGGCGACTACAACCTTGGGCGCTCGGTGGTGACGTATCAGCAAAGCAGCGGACAGGTGAGCCTGTATGGCAGCGCGTACCGGGTGTATGGCGACGGCAGCGTGAATAAGCTCTCGGGAGAAACGCGCATTGACGATGTGTCCACGCCCGCTTTTTACAAGCTCGCGGACAGAAAGTATGTGCTGATCGGCGCGGCGATACAAAGCAGCGACCAGCTTTTTCAGGCCAGCAACTTCCTCTACGTGGTGATCGATAAAAACGGCAACGCACAGCTGCTCAATGACCTGATCAACTTAAAAACGGTGGAGCCGATGGTGCTGCTGTGCGGTGACGTGAGCTTTAACGTGGCGGAAGAACAGCTGACGCTGGCCGACAATAAGATTGACTTAACACGCATACTCGGCACCAGCAACGAGTATTCCCCCGAAGCTGCGCAGCTTAACGAAAACAATATCGGCGAAAACGGCGAAATCATCGTGCGCGGCGGCGACGGCGGCGACGGCGGTGCGGGCGGCTCAGGCGGAACCGGCGGCACGGGCGGTACGGGAGGCAAAGGCGGCACGGGCGTGGCGCCGGATGAAAAAGAAGAGGAGTATGACTTTTCGCTGAACAACGTGCTGAGCCTGCGCGGCGTGAAAACCACAGCCAATTCCGTGGAGATCAGTTATATGATTAACGACCCGACAGGCGAATACGCGATGGCTTTTTTGCGTGTCAGATCGTTTGTGGATGACGGACTCGGAAACGCGTTTGACCAAAAAATAGGACTCAACGCGAGCGCGAACAAGCAGATTGTGACGGGACTCAGCCCCGGGACACAGTATGTCATCTCTATCGGGTATCGCCCGCTGAATGCTGCGGACACTGACCCGGACAGGATTACCGACAGCGTGAAGCTGGCAACACGCAGCATCACGGCGCAGATGGCTGTGAACAGGCTTTCAAAGGATGAAGTGACGTTTACACTGCTGATGGATCCAAGCTTTAAAATTGATGCGGGTGAGATTGTGCTGTATGCCGACAACACGGAACAAAGCCGGGTGGCCATTGACACAGCGGCAGCCTGTTCCCTGGCGGGATGGACATCATCGCTGACGTACAAGGGCGGTACGAATCTGGAACTGAGATTTGAAAACACCGTATTTAGCGGCAAACCGATTTCTCTTGCATACAGCAATGTGAAAATTGTTAATTCGACATCGTCGGCATCGTTATCGCCGCTTTCGGTGGTGGACGAATACACGGCGGATACCTCAAAGAACGAACCGGCGCCGTCGGCTTCTGCCAGCCCGGGGACAACCGAACCGGCACCGGAAGCGACTTGACGATGAGCGGGAAAAGAATCTGTTACGACAGAGAGACCCAAGAGCGTCGATAAACCCCGCCTTTGTCATGCTGAGGAGCGAAGCGACGTAAGCATCCCATGGCAAAACGCTTGAAACATGGGGTTCCGATCCACTATGTCGTCGATCGCTTACGCTCCAACGGAATGACATAAGTGACTTTTTTCTGAGATCCGTCACGACTGATCCTCGCCCCCTACGCAGTGGGAAGGATGACCGAATGAATTGCTTCAGGCATGATATAGGTTTTATTAAGCAGGAACATCTGCGATTCAATATGACAATAGTGACAACTTAAATAAGGAGTGAAACCATATGGAATCCGTATTGACCGGAACAGTGACAGCGATCGGATGGATGCTGGGGCTTGCCTTTCTCGGTATGGGCATCGGCCTTGGCATACTTGGCTCAAAAGCCGCCGAAGCGGTGGGACGCAATCCCGAAACAAAAAGCGATGTGGTGCATTCAACGATGATCGTCGCGGTGGTGATGTCGGTGATATTGCTGCTGCTGTTTGTTTTCGCGTTCATACTGCTGTTCTTTAATCCATTGCTTGTGACAGGTTAAAGGCAGATGGCAGTTTTTATTGCGGTAGCAGTCATATTGGTGCTCATGATCGGCTTTTTATTTGTGGCGCTGAGAGGGATTACCCGCCGCCTTGGCAAAGAGGCGCAGAGTAACGCGATCAGACAGGTTGATCTTTTTGACGACCTCATCGCAAAGAAGGAAGCCGAGCTGAAGAACGTGAACAGTCGGCTTGCATCCCAGAAATCCGTGAAGCCGCGCGAGCTTGTTGTTCGCGAGCAGTCGAAGCGCCCTCAGGAATCCATCTACTTTCAGGTGCTGCAAAGCGACTTTATCGACCGCAATCTGTTCGACTATTACCGCGAAATAAAGAAGGCTTTTGACGTCAACAAGGAAACGTATATACGCACGGTGCTGAGTGAGCATAAGGATTTCGACAAGCACGCAAACCCGGAATACGCAAAAATTCTTGGACTGTTCTCCTTCGATCAGCGATATGCCTTGCTGACGCTGGAGGATGATGACCAGCAAAAGCTGCTGCGGGAGGTATTCAGCCCTGCTCAGCAAAAGCTGCTGGACAGCTATATTGAGGAAGCCGGCAGTTACAGCGGTTTTGGGTTTTTTGATTGGCTGGAGGAGAAGTCTGCCGTGAACCGTACGGATATTGTGGTGCGAACGGGCTGCTGCGACGATGACTATTTGTGCGTGGACAGCCGGATTAAAACGGTTGTGGACCCCGGTATTTGCGAAGGCATTCAGCTGGCGCTTGGGAACACACTGTACGATTATTCTATTCAGGATATGGAGATATACAAATGAGCAAGGACGGGATGATTACCGGGAAAATTGACGCCATCAGACGAGGCAGCAACGTGTATGAGATCGGCAGGGTCTCGAGCGTGAAAGACTACATTCTTGAGGTGAGAGGGCTCGAGAATGCGGCGTTTTACGAACGCGTATCGGTGGGCAGCAAGGCCGAGGGGTTTATCAGCTTCATTGGGCCAAGCTCGGTAACGGTGACGCTGATTCGACTGGATGAACCGGTGCACGTGGATGATGAGGTGACGGCGTCGGGCGACCTGTTTACCGCGCTGTTTTCGCCCGATTCGGTGGGGCATGTGGTGGATATGTTCGGCGTCGACCGCCTGAGCGACCATATCTTCAAAGACAGAATCAAGCTCAATGTGATCAATAATCCGACCCCCATTATGGACAGATCAGCTGTGAACCGGCCCCTGTACACGGGCATTGCGGGCGTTGATCTGTTATACCCGATCGGCAAAGGACAGCGCCAGCTGATACTCGGGAGCAAAAAGACAGGCAAAACGCAGGTGGCGCTGGATGCGATTGTGAATCAGAAGGATTCGGACATGATCTGCATTTATATAGCCATAGGCAAAACCAAGAAGGAAGTTAAGCAGATATACAAAGAGCTGTTTCAGCGCGGGGCCATCCGCAACACGATTATACTGACAGCGTTTCAGGACGATTGCACGCCGCAGCTGCTGTTAACGCCGCAGGTGGGGCTGTCGATCGCGGAGTATTACATGATGCAGCAAAAGGACGTGCTGGTGGTGATTGATGACCTCTCAAAGCACGCGGACATATACAGAGAAATCAACCTGCTGGCCGGCAAGGTGCCGGGGCGCGACGCGTACCCGACGGACATTTTTTACGCGCATGCGAGCCTGCTGGAGCGCGGCTGCCAGCACAAGGACGGCGGCTCGGTGACTGTGCTGCCCATTGTGGAAACAAAGAGCGCGGACATCACCGACTACATTTCCACCAATGTGATTTCGATTACGGACGGACAGCTGGTGCTCTCGCGAAAAGCGTTTGAAAAGGGAAACAAACCGGCCATCGATTACGGCCTGTCGGTATCGCGTTTGGGCGGCGCGGTGCAGACCAAGCAGCTGCGGGATCTGGGCACGCGGGTGCGCCGTGAGCTGCTCTCTTACCTCGAAACGCGCGCGGTGTTTGAGCTGGCGAACCTTGATGAAATGACAAGGGAACTTCAGGACAAGATGGCCCGAGGCAAGGCGGTGCTGGAGCTGATGAACCAATACAAATTCGACAGCCGCAGCCCGGAGCAGATTGTGACGATGTTTGCCGACATGGAGGCAGAGGCATGAAGATAAAAGCGGTTGTGAAGGTGATGAACTTCCATTCTCTTTTGCATATCAACGCGGCGCGCAAAACAGCCGAGAAGTATTTTCGTTTGGAGAATGAGATCAACAAGCTCATCGACCTGATCGTCAACAACCGTAACTTCATACTCGACAAGCATATTTTAAAGGTGAACCCGCGAAATCCGGTGCTGAATATCTATATCGGCAGTGATTTCGGGTTTTGCGGCTCGGTGAATTCCAAGGTGAACGAAAAGCTGCTGGCCGATGACAGGGCGCAGAAAATTGTGATCGGCAAGAAGCTGCGGTTTAAGCAGTCGAAGCCCGTCCTCTTCATGACGCGCGACGGGTTTGAAGCGGACTCAACGCCGGTGGAAGAATTTTTGGAACGGGCGATACAGGACTTGACTTATTCGGAAATCAACATCATCTACAACCATTATTACGACTTGAGCCGCATTTCTATGGTGAAAAAGAAGGTGTTCCCGTTATCGCTTGTGCAGAACGTGGATGAGCTTTACACCGAGGACTTTACGGTGGAAGGCAACGTGGATGATCTGCTGAAAAGCCTGATTAGCTCATACGTAACCTACGAAGTGAAGATCGCGTTTGTTTACAGCTTTGCGTCGGAGAACATTGCGCGGCAGAACGCGACGACGGAATCGCTTAAAAAGATTGACGAGAGAATGGAAGAGCTGGAACTCAAAGAGCGCAAAGAGAAGAAACAAAAATCGTTCCGCAAGGTTGTGGAGAGCTTCGTGAAAACGCAGGGATTTGGAGGAAAGAAACTGTGACAGCCGCAAAGATTATTTCGGTTTCGGACATGAGCGTAAAGGCGCTGATGAGCGATGAGACCTTGGAAATCAGAGATACACTGTATACGGAAATCGGCGGAAAAACGTATTTCTTTGAGGTGCAGCAGACGGCAGGGAAAATCGTCCATCTGATTCCGTTTTCCAATGTGGCGGGGCTCAAAAAAGGGCTGGAGCTGTATAAAAAAGAAGGCGGCATTCAAATAGAGTATTCGCGTGAGATTTTCGGGCGGGTATTCAATTCGTTCGGAGAACTGCTGGACGGCGGCACAATTGCGCAGCCAAAGCCAAAGAACGTGTATGAAAAGAACCTGAAGATGAAGGAAATTGACATTGAGGGCGACGTGATATGGACAGGCATTAAGGCGCTGGACTTTTTCGCCCCGATTAAACGCGGCTATAAGATGGGGTTGCTGGGCGGTGCGGGCGTCGGCAAGACGATACTCATCAAGGAACTGATCAATAATGTATACGAAGGACTCAAATCGAACTCGGTATTCATCGGTATCGGTGAGCGCTCGCGCGAGGGCAAAGAGCTTTATGACGATATGAAGCAGAGCAATCTGCTGGATAAGATTGCGATAGTGTTCGGACAGATGGGCGAGACGTCGATGGCGCGCTCCAGAGCGGCGTTCGCGGGGCTGACGCTGGCCGAATACCTGCGCGACGAGGAAAAGCAGGACGTGCTTGTGTTTATCGACAACATTTACAGGCTGCTGCAGGCCAACAGCGAGATCTCCGCGGAAATGGGGCATCTGCCGATTGACAGCGGTTATTCCACCACGCTGCTGAGCGAAATCAGCGAGGTGGAGGAGCGCATCAACTCAACGGACGGCGGCTCGATGACATCGTTTCAGGCGATATTCATACCGGCAGACGATTTTACGGACACTGCGGTGAACGCGATTGTCTCGCATCTGGACGGGCAGGTGGTGCTGGACCGCAAGGTGGCGGAAAAGGGCATCTATCCCGCCATCAACATATTCCAGACGACAAGCGGCATGGTTTCCATTGAGAATATCGGCGAGACACATTACAGCCTGGTGACCGAATCGCTGAGGTATCTCTCGCGGTATGAGGAGCTTGAGGAAATCGTCGCGGTGCTGGGTATAGACGATTTGTCGGAAGAGGATCAGAACATATTCTACCGCTCAAGAAAGCTGCGCAATTATTTCTCGCAGCCGATGTTCGTTTCGGAACAGTATACGGGGCTGGCCGGCGTGTTTGTGGACATTAAGGATGTGCTGCGTGATGTGGCTGGAATTCTCTCGGGCGACTATGACGACGTGCAGGAGGATGAGTTTCTTTATATCGGCTCAATCGGGCACGACGAGCAGAGGTAACTATGCCGGATACGATTAAGGCGACAGCGGCAAAGGAAAACACAGCAAAACCGGCCGACGGCAAAACCGAGGGCAAAATTCAGGTGCGCGTTTTCAGCCTGAAGAACGGCTTGCAGGTGTATGACAAGGCGCTGATGATACATGTGAAAAGCAAGAAGAACAGCCTGCTGATTATGGAGGATTATCTGCCGATTATCGGCATGGTGGATGGCAGCATCGTGATCTCGTGGGCGGATGACGAAATGACACTGAGCGGCATCAAGGGCTTTTACTGCCATGAGCACAATTCGTTCTTCCTGCTCTTAAAGGAGAACTCGAATGTGGAGTGACTTTGTGCATGTGCTGCTGGACTTTAAATATATCATACTGCTGGCACTCGCGGCGGGCATCATTATTGCGGCGATTGCGTCAAAGCTGACGGACGAGCTCAAGATGGATCGGCAGCGCTGGAAGTTCCTCGGGATATTTGCGGGGCTGCGGTCTCACGAAATACTATGGATGGCGTTTCTGGCCGTACGGTATGTGTTCGTTTGTGCCATTGTGGCTTTCAACATAAAGCTCACACTGGCGTACCATTGCTGTTACGCGGCGCTATGTGTTGGATGCGTGCTGCTGATACCGCGCGCGAAGCGGGCCGCGCTGGATATTGTGAACAGTGTGGTGGTGTACGCGTCGCTGATGGTGACGAACATGCTGCACAGTTATTATTACGCGAGCAGGCCGGACGTGTATGTGCTGATTATCTCGCTGCTGCTTGCGGTTTTTTTGGTGGTATACGCCACGTATTTCTTGCTGAAGGATTTGGCTGAGATGCTTCGGGACAGAAAGCGAGCTGAGGGTTGACGATGAGTATTGCAGACAGAATGAGAAAACGCGACAGCAATGAGAAAAAGCGAAAACACTCACTTACAGTGTGGCTGGTAGCCGCCGGTATTGTGATAGTGGGCGCAGCGGCTGTGCTGCTGATGACGCTGAATACCAAGAAAATTGACGAAGACGTTTATTTTTATGACACGGGTGTGCGTTTTGACAAGCAGGGCGCCGTCATAAAGAATGACGAGGAAAAAGGTGCTTTTCTGGAGAGCGCCCAAGACCAAATAGAAAAGCTGACGCTTTCGGTACCGCTTTATTACACTGACAAGCCAAGGATGTTCCTGCCGGTTGACAGTACAATCACGCTTCCGTCTGAGCGCAAGACATCCAAAATTTCGAAGTTCACCGAGTTTGAAGACAAGCAGGGGCGGGTTTCTGCCGTGATCGGAAACGACGCGTTTCAGCTGAACGAGGGCTTTTTATACGACGGAAAGAGCACCTATGTGTTTCTGGATGACATGACGGTATCTTGGAACGGCAAAGCCCTGAAAATGCCGCCGCTTTCGTATGCCATCGTGGTTTATAACCAGCGCATAGAACTCTATCCGTACGGCGGAGAACCGGTGGTGGAGCAGACAGGCCAAATCAGCATCACAGCAAGCGCGGATAAGGGTTATACGATCGATTTGGGGTCTTGTATACTCACGAACGCGGAAGGGTTTGAATCGCTGCTGATTTCGGAGCCTTCGCTGATGGAGCCGTTTACAGGCTGACAAGCGGAAAAGAGAGTAACTTATCTCAAGTCATATTCTCTCCCCTAGTCGCCTGCCGGCGACAGCTGCTCCTTAAGGAGAAGCCCACAGTGTCAAAAAAGGTGCTTTTGACATTCCGTTGGAGCGTAAGCGATCAACTACGAAGCGGAAAGGAACCCCCTCTATAAAGCGTATTTCATGGATTCAGTCTACGTCATTGTCGATAAGCTCGGAAACATAATGCGCTATGCACCACGAAAAAACATAAAGCAACGGTAGCGGTCATTCTGAACGAGTGCAACGAAGTGACTACGAAGTGGAAAAGAATCTATCTCAATAGATCCTTCGTCGCTTCGCTCCTCAGGATGACAGGAGGAGTTACTTTCCGTTGCAATGATAATAAGGGGTTATCGACAGTCTGAGCCTTCTCCTTGAAGAGAAGGTAGTGCGAAGCATCGGATGAGGTGTCATTTAGAACCTGCCAAACGAACACCTCATCAGTCGCCTGTCGGCGACAGCTTCCCCTCCAAGGGGAAGCCTTACAAAGCGCCTTAGTTGACTTAAAGGGGTTTATTATAGCCGAAGCGTGAAAATAACCGGGGCAGGAGGGGCATTTGAAAAAAATCATCATACTCGCTGTCGTCATCGTGGCGGTTCTGGCGTTTTTCCTCTTCAACCAACTGGCAAGCCTCGGCGTGCTCGAAGAGGACGCTTACGCCATCACAGACGATCTGATCACCAAAAACTTAAAAAGCGATACGGTTGACCCGGCTCAAAGCACGATTGAACTGAAAAAATTCAGCGCGCTGGATGAGGTTTATAAAAACGCGAGCCAGCTTGTTCTCGGCGACGACAAGACGGTAATCAACCAGAGCTTTCCGCTGTATGTGAAAAATACATCGGCGGTGTTAACAGTTGGCAGCGATTCCAAGCTCATCAACACCGAGTTCAACAGTGTGGACAGCTATTACGGCCTTTACATCAGCGGCGGCACAACCTTTAATTCGGATGGGCAGCTTGCTGATTTTGATGATTTCATATTGCTAAGCCTGCCGAACGGCCTTTACATAAACGTGACGGGCATGACGGTGCAAGGCCCGGATGGTGCGGTGAGCATTGGGCTCAACAGCGTGATCGCATTCAAAACGGATTCGGTTGCCTTTTATCAGCCGGACGGACACACGCTCGTTTACGGCTGCATCAACGGGCTGGACGAAAACGCACAGATCACAATCGGCAGCGAGACTTTAGGATACTATGATTTTTTAAAGCGCCTTGGTTTGATACAGGATGCGCTGCCGCCGGTGCCGACACCCACGCCCGTGATTATCTCGTCTCAACCGGTGCCTTTGCCGACACCCACGCCTTCGCAGCAGTTGGAGCAGCCTGCGGCCCCCATGCCGCCCGATAACGATGTGGGCGACTCAATTCCGCCGGGCTACGTGAAACCCGAAGTGGCCTGCGGGTCGTTCTCATCTTATGTGTACGGTGTTCAAACGAAGGTGACCGTGAAGGACCCGGCAGGCCGGATTAAGAATGGTGTGCGGTTTGAGCTGTATCGATACGGAACGGAGCTTTTCTGGAGAAAAGCCGTATCTGCAACCGGTGACGTGGATATTTCGCCGCTGCCGCCGGATACCTCGTTCAAAGTGATTTGTCTGTTCAGCTATTTCAATGAGCGCAATGTGCTGGTGGAAGAAAAGGTGAGTGAGCAGACGGTGAAGACGCGGCCGCTTTCCGACCTTGCTCCGATGGAGCTTGCATTTGAAAATGGCGCGCTATTCTACAATAAAATACAGATAAAGAATCTGAAGTTTGCCGGATCCCCCGACATGACCGGTAAAGCCACCGTGCCATATGTGAGCAAGCTGAACGCTAAAATCGGAGACAGCGTGTTTGCCCTGGACAGTGCCTCGCTCAAAACGCTGAAATCGGGCGCGCCGGTGACATACGATTCGCCGACGGCGCTGAAATCGGCCACGTTGTATGATTACACGCTGACCTGTCTTGACAGGTACGGCAACGAACTGCCGCTGGTTAAGCCCGCGGCCGGAAAGACGGCAACCTGCAAGCTGCCGCCGAAAGCAACGTTGACACTTGTGGACAGATCGGTGCAGACCAATCAAACGCAGATTTTGATCACCAATACCGATAATGCAGATATGCAAAACTGCCGTCTGCTTGTTTTTGACGAAATTTCAGGCAATCAGGTGGCGTTCAGCACGGATGACGGCATTACGGTGACCGCGCCGGCGACCACATTCGCTTTTGACAAGGCGGGCGTAACGGTGAAGCTGCCCGATCTGCCGCTGAATACGGCGCTCAAGCTGGTGGTGCTCTGCGATTATGATATTGCAGATGGCAACGGCATGCAAAACAGCATGGAAATCGGCAGCCTGCGCATTATTACGGCGGATTTAAGCACGCTCGGTAAAGTGTTTTTCAGCACGGTGACTGATGGAATGAAGGATACTGAGGCGGATTTCACGATCACCTATGATTCAAAAAGAACCAACGACGTGCTGGAAAAGCTGCTGAGCAAGGTGGCCGTATCGGCCGTGAACGAACAGACGGGCGTGACGGAAGCATCGGTTGAGATCAGCGGGGATACCGCAATAACCAGTCTGCTTGCGGAAACGCCGTTTAAAGCGAAGCTGACAGGGCTTAAGAGCATGACCGATTATAAGCTGGTGATTTCGGCTGAGGCGACATACATGGGCACTGTCTACGCGGTGGGAACGTACAACGATCTGGAAGCATTTAAGACGATGCGCCAAGAGCCGGTGGTAACATACAGCGATTTCACGGCAACGGCCAACTTTATTGAGCTTTACAATGTACGCATAGACGACCCGGACGGCACATTGATGGACGACGAGGTGGCGCTGACCGTTACAGACAGCATCGGCAGAATTGCGGACAGCCGCGTGCTGAAGCCGAACATGGCATATGATTCGCTGCAATTTGATAAGCTTGAGCCCAGCACGCTGTATACATTTACGTTTACGGCTGTTCAGTATAACAACGGCTACACCCTCGGCACATACAAGAAAATGGTGAAGCTGCAGCCTGTGATACAGATTGAAACGGTCGACGGCGTATCGGGCAAGATATCGCTGCGCGGGCTTGCGTACGAGCCTGTGACCACGCCGTCAACGACATCGATGAAGGCAACGCTGCGCGTGGAGCTGCAAGACAAGCTGAATCAGCTGAACCCGCCAACCGGCGAAGCAACGTATACGCTGCGGGTATTCCGGGGCGACGAGCAGATGGCTCCGGTCACCCGCCCGATTACAGCGCGCCCGCTGGACGAAACCTTCAGTATGATTGTTGACCGGTATTACGATTACCGGATTGAGCTGTGGGTGCACATGAACAACCACGATCTTTATTTAGATAGCGTGGAATTCGAATCGGACGAGCCGATTATCGGCCTGTCAACCATCGCCGATTTTAATCAGCTGCGAACAAATACCACGGCCAAGTATATCGTGCTCAATGATATCAACTTTACGGCGGGACCCTGGAACAACGACGCGAATCCGTTTAACGGTGAGCTTGACTTTCAAGGGTACACCGGAACGTTCTCCACCAACTACTACCTGATATACAACCTTGGCAGAAACGGTGTGGTAAAAAACATGGTGGCGGATATCGATATCACGAGCACTGACGCGATACGCTACCGCGGCTATATTGCGTATGTGAACAACGGCACCATTAAGGATGTGATGATTAACCTTAAAGGCTGCAACCAGATGATGCACAACAGCTTAGGGCTGATATCGCGCGTTAACAACCCGACAGGCGTGGTGGAGAACTTTGTGATCAACCTGGAGAAGCCCGTTTATGTGCGCGCCGAGTTTGGCTGTGTGGCGTATGTGAATTACGGAATTATACGAAACGGCTGTGTGTATGGTGCCAGCTACAATTACGCAGCCTCGGGCATCGCCGAAGATGCCGATATTATCGTACCGAAGCTGGATGCCAATATGGAGCACACCAACAACAGAATCGGCGGTGTTACGGGATACAACGGCAACCAAGGGCGGATTGAGAACGTGTACAGCCTTGTCAACATCAAAATAAACGACAACAGAGCGACCGGCGCTTCGATAACAGAGAACTCATTTGGCGTGGTATGCGGAGAGAACGCCGCCATTGCTCAAAATGCGTTTTCCGTGGGTGAGGTGCGGTTCGAGAACCAGTCCATCGCTGCTGAGCCGTATCGGAATCTGGCATTCGGCCCTGCAGTCGGCTCGGAGAACACACGGCTGCAAACGGATAATATTTACTATGTGTCGATGTTTTCGCAGACTGACGGCATACTCGGGAACAACTATACAAACAGCATAAACAAGAAGGCAACGCGCGAAACGCTGAGGGACAAATACTGGCACGACCGGCTGCTTGGAAAAGAATTTGATACGGATGCGGTGACAGCCGGTATTTTTGCGCTTGTGAAATTGCCGGATTGCATGCCCCGTCAGGATCATATTGCGCTGCCGTCGCTCGCGGCCAATTCCACACAGCTGGCGAGCATCATCGTGCAGAATCAGTTTGAGGATTACGCGATTGCGGTGTTTACATTTAAAAACCCGCAGGCGCACATTATCAAGAGCATATCGGTGCAGGGGCTGAGTGCGTCCGTCATCAGCGGTACCCAGTTTGACGCCAACGACATGACCCGCGTGAATGTGCGGCTGGATAATCCGCAGCAGTTTTTGTCTGCGTATACGGTGACGGGCTTTGTTTATCAGGAACTCAACACGACGGTGAATGTGGCGCAGGTGGTTACAGATGCACCAAAATGTGAAGCCGAATTTTACAAGCCCGTGAAGACGCTGAATGATTGGAAAGCGATTAAAAACAGCCTGACTGAAAATTATCGCCTGAAAAACGACATTGATTTTACCGGGGCCGCTGCCGCCACGGCTCAGATTACCGGCACGTTTGCAGGTAAGCTGGACGGCGGTATCTATGAAGTGACAGACAGCGGGCTGAAGCTGACTGGCATCCATAAGATATCCAACATTAAATTGGGCGGCACCAGCGGTACGTCCGGCGTTGTTGCCAACTTGACCGGATTGATCAGCAACCTACGGATTGAGCATATGGATTTAACATACAACAACGGAACAACGATTGGGTTTGTGGTACAGACGGGTGCGGGCGGTACGCTTGATAACGTTCATATGGAAGACGGGTCGATAGTGGTTCAGGGCTCGAACAGCCCCACATCGGATCATCGCTTCGGTATGCTCTGCGGCTATCTGAATATCGGTGAAATGCGCAACTGCTCCGTGAACAACAGTGAGATTATAGACCGCACAAACGCGAACATCAATATCGGCGGTCTCGTGGGGGATGGCCTTTATGTGCGCATTGAGAACTGCTATGCGTCCGGCCTCAAAATTGAATCGACTGTGGCGCAGGGCGCGAGGGGCACAGGCGGCATCATCGGCCGCATCAATGGCAGCGAAGTTTACAACGTGTATGCAGCCGGAGAGATTACCACGGTTGACCAGAATACGGGCGGCATCATCGGCTATATTTCATCCACCTCAAAGATGCAGCGCACATGGGCAGATGTCAAAATCAAATCAACCGTGGACCGTATGGGCGGGCTGATAGGCTTCAATGGTGCTGAAGGCGCGGAACCCGCCACATTAAACTCGCTGGTACTCGGGGATTTAGGCTCGTCGGTAACGGGGTCGTCGTATATTCACAGGGCAGTTGGCAGTTCGCTGAATTACGACAGCGTATTCGCGTGGGACGGACAACGTATTAACGGCCAGATTCCAAAAGACATCGACAATACGGTGTTGGCTGACGGCACCACGATTATGACAGAAGCGGATATGCGCAACGACCGGTACTATTCACGCCAGATTCGCATGGGTGATGCGTTCGAATACAGCCACTGTGCGGATATGCAGCTGCCGGCGCTTCTCTATTCGGATGGCAGAGGCTTGCTGCCGTATCAGATGTCGCATTACCCCCAGACGCCAAACATTGAGATTGTGAGCCTTGAAGCGAACCTTGTGGGCACCGCGTATGAAATTGAAATTGAGTTTAAACATGATGCTGGCGTACATATTGAAAACATACTCGGGGATTATTTAACGTTTGTAAAAACGGATATAACGGAGAAGACAGCGGATACAACCACCTATCGGGGCTACGCGGATATGAACGCGGTGGAACGGTATTGGGATGCTTACAAGCTCACGGGCGTTGAATACAACGGAGGGCAGCGCAAGGAACTTTTTGCGCAGGTTGATTTCGGAGCGCCGATTTACAAGCAGATATACAACATTGCCGATTGGAAGTTTGCCATGAAGGAAGAAGGCCGCGCCCAGACCTATGAAAACTTTATGCTGATGGGCGACGTTGACTTCACGGGTGTGACAGCGGCCAACACAGAATATTACGACGTAAAGGTGAACCGTTTAATTGGCGGCGGGGGTGTGCAACGGACCATTCGCAATTTGACGCTTGACCTCACGGGAGCGAGCAATCGAGGAAAGAGTTTTGTTAATACGCTCAATACGGATATCAGCGGCGTGAGCTTTGAGAACGTGAACCTGACACTGTACTCGACGGCTGATTACTGCGGGATTATCGGGCGGCAGTTTGGCACGGTCAGCGATATGGAATTTAAAAACGTGACGCTGACGGGAGGCCGCAACTACATCGGCTGCTTTGGGTTCATCAGAGGGGCCGTTCAAGATGTGACGGTGCAAAACTTCCAAAGAACGCTGGCAAACGGCAACTATATCGGTGCGTTAGCAGGCTGCGTGCAGGACGGCAGCGTGAAAAACGTGACGGTGGCGGGGCAATCCGGCAATGTGACGAATATTTACGGCGTGTCGTATGTGGGTGGTATGGTCGGCGCGATGATTAACACCACATGCGACAGCTGCAACGCGGATTATGTGAAGGTGAGGGGAACAGGCAGCTATGTGGGCGGATTGATCGGTTATTCGTCGTCGCCAAACGGCGCTGAAACTGTGGTAAACAGCCGAATGAGCGTAACCAACTCGTTTGTGCGCGGCGGCAATGACACCTATACAAGTGGATCGGGAACCGGCGGAATCTTCGGATACGGCAGCTCACGAAACGATTACGAGCATGGCATCATCAGCCGTTCGGAAAACAACACGGTGATCGGCGTAGCCAACGTGGGCGGTATTTCCGGTCAGGCGTATTCATGGTATAACCGAGGCTGCGATGTGGTGAACTGCAAGGTTTTTGGCACGAACAACATCGGCGGTGCATTCGGGTATGTGCCACAGGCTGTTTATATGAACGTAACAGGGACAACAGTATCTACGGTATATGACAGCTTAAGCGCAGGTGCCGAAACAGGGCTGCCGCTGTCAACGATTCCGATTGACCGGAACATGGCAATCGGCGGTATCAGCGGATACCGCGCGGCGCAAGGGTGCTCGGTTTACAACTGCACGGTCGGCGGCAGAGAAGCCGTCAACGTGGGCGGGGTTGTGGGCGACGCTTATGAAGCCAACATTTGTTTCAGCCATGCGACAAACAGCACCGTGTTCGGAAAAGACAAAATCGGCGGCATTGTGGGGCAGCAGCGATACAACAGGATTTATTCGTGCTGTACGAATTCGAATGTAACGGCGAGCGGGAATTACGCGGGCGGCATTGCGGGCTATGTGATCGGCAACAGAATACTGTATGGCACCAGCCTTGGCTATGTGGACGGCTGCTATACGGCGGGCAATACGATTACGGCGGCGGATTACGCAGGCGGGATTATCGGCTATGTGACGGGTCAGCATGACGTGATGACATACCAGAATAAATCGCTGCTATCGGCACCAGCCGAGGTGAAAACGACAATCGGCACACACGGCGATTTCTTTGCGGTGATTGGCGACGGCACCTCGGTGCAGCGCAGCCGCGTAAGCGCTTACAGCATGCTGAGCATTTCGGGAAGCGCAACGCAATATGGCAGCCAGCTTTATACGGCGGATAATTTCTCGGATACGACGACACCCACGCTGAATGCACTGCGGTATGTGGATTCCGTGCAAATGGGCAGCGCGGGCGATGTGAGGCTATATAACAACAGGCTTGCCAATACAATAACGAATACATACTTTAGGGTGACAGCCAGCCTTGACAGTACGCCAAAGTATATGCCCCAAGTCAGATTATATAGCGTTACCCTTAACGCTCAGACTCCAGAGGTTAACAACCCTGTTCCGAACCAGATACAGATTCCGATACCGACTGGGACGGTGGTAAAGTCGATGGCCTTTGCGGACGGACTTCCGGCGAAAGCGCAAGCACCGCAGGTGCTGCCGGTACCCGAGTTTTACGCGGCTGATGCCGATAAGCTCAATATTGAGTTCGATAACGTGAATGAGAACACCTATTTTGAAGTGACGGGCAGCAACGGGCTGATTGCTCAGCATATAGCTGACAGCCGTGTGTTTACGCTCAGTTATGACTTTAAGACACCGCTGACGGTGAAGATGGCGGACGGTACCGGCCAGGAGGTCAACTATCAGGTGGAGCCTGATGCCGTGGCTATGACGGTGATGACATGGGGGAATGACTATTATTATATCAGCGGCAACGGGGTTCAGTCTGGCCATAGCGGATTGCTGGCGGGAAGCTTTGTGAACCTTTCGCATGGAAAGGCGCTGAGCGCGGACGGTACGATATACAATCTGGAAAACGCGGGGGCTGCGGGGGCTGCGGGGGCCATGGCGCTTGATGCGCGTTCTGCATCGCTTTGTGAGTTCAGCTACGACGGATACACAATAAATACGTATAAAAACTTCTCAACCAGCCGTCAGGGTGATACAATGGCGATCAGAGATTTTCGTATGTATGTGAAAAACGGTGAGCTGGCGATAATAGACGCGACGGTGCCGACGGTGTTTGACGGGCTGATTGTTGATGCGGCGGGCAGTGAAGCTTATATGACGGTGCTTGGCACCGGCGGCACGCTGCTGGATTTGAAATACCCCATCAAAACGCCGGTTGATTTTAATAACAGCGATATCGTGCAAATGTCGAACAACCTGGGCGCAGACGTGCCGTATGTGGTGGTGCGTTATAGGGACGGCAGCGTGGTGGCGTTTAATTATCTGACGGGCGAGCTGCAGATGACACAGACGGTCAAGAGCGATATGTCGCTCATTGAATACGCTACGGACTATTTTGATACAAAGACCGAACTGCCGGAGAAAAGCGTATCAGATGGCTACATTCAGTTTGCCGAACTCGAGGATCAACTGATAATTCAATCTGCCGCGAACGCCAAAGCGGGCACCGAGGCGCAAAATAGCGGCGCATACGGCGTGGACGCAGATAGTGGCGATCCGGTAGATTCCGGTGCGGACGCGAACGGGACGCAGGCACAAAACGGTAAGGGCGGCGAGACGCAAGGCAATGCCGCAGGGGGAACAGCCGACGGTGCCGGGCAAGCGCAGAGCCAGCAAACCGGTGAAGCGGGACAGGGCCTTGAGAAGCAAGAGGATCAGCGCTACATTGCGGTGTATGATATGGCATCGGGTGAATACGTGCTGTATGATGAGGCGGACATGCTCGGAAGCTTTGGAGGCGATGCGGATGCAAGCACCGAAGACAGCGCCGTGCAGACGAAGGAAGATAAAGCAAAGCCAAAGCCGATACCGATTAACTACAGCAATACGTCGGCACCGGTTTCGGGGCTGACAGACGACGGTCAGGACGGCATTTTGATTGTGCTGGTGCTGATGATTGCGGTGGGCATGATGATGCTGTTCATATTCGACCGCAGGAAACGGATGCCGAAGGAAAAGAAGTAAAGAGTCAATTATTTAAAAATATATGTGACAACAGGAGAAAAACATGACAAGCAACGAGCAAGGATTAACACGTGCATCCATCGGCAAATACATAGACCATACAATTTTAAAGCCGGATGCGACTGAAGACGAAGTGAAAAGAATTTGCGATGAGGCGAAGACATACCGGTTTGCGAGCGTCTGTGTGAACCCCAGTTACATAGAGTTGGTGGCCGATGCGCTGAGCGGCAGCGGCGTCGCGCCGTGCGCGGTGGTCGGCTTCCCGCTGGGGGCGGTGACACCCGCGATGAAAGCGGCGGAAACCGAGGCGGTGACAGCGCTTGGGGCATGGGAAGTGGATATGGTGATTAACATCGGCGCTGTAAAATCCGGCTGCTGGGCGCTCGTGAAAGAGGATATTGAAGCGGTGGTGAAAGCCTCCGCGGGCCGTGCGCTGGTGAAGGTGATTATAGAAGCGTGTCTGCTGACGGATGAAGAGAAGGTAAAGGCTTGTGTTATCGCGAAGGAGGCCGGGGCGGGTTATGTGAAGACATCCACCGGGTTTTCGACGGGCGGCGCGACGGCGGCTGATGTACGGCTGATGCGGCAGACCGTCGGCCAGGGCATGGGTGTGAAAGCGTCGGGCGGTGTGCGCAGCTATGAGGATGCCGTGGCGATGATAGAGGCGGGCGCGACGCGGCTGGGGACAAGCGCGGGTGTGGCGATAGTAAGCGGCTGAGACTTACAATCCTCCGTCACGCTGACGCGTGCTATCGCCTTTCAAAAGGAGGTTTTATCATATTTATAACGGCTATGCGTAACGTGCCGACAATACGATATAAGGATTCTGCGTCACGCAAATGCGTGATACCATCAGCAAGGTAACATGACAATCCTCAGCAGATATAAGCCTCCCTCAGTCGCCTGTCGGCGACAGCTCCCTCCAGAGGGAGCCATGGGTATCGAAAAGCAATGAAATAGTTGTTCAGGTAATCCTCTGTCGTGCTGACTCGCAGGCAACACGACAATCCTCCGTCACGCTGGCGCGTGCCACCTCCTTTCAAAAGGAGGCTGATTGTGTGGAAAAGAGGTGCTTTACGGTAACCTGTTGGTGCGTAAGCGATCGACTGCGAAATAGGATAGAACCCCCTTCTAGAAAGCGTTTTTCATGGGATTCCAATCCACTTCGTAGTCGACAGGCTCGGAATGACAAAACAGGATTGATCGACAGTTTTCACCTCCTTTCAAAAGGAGGCTTTTCCGTGTCAATTAGGTTGCTATGCGAAATGTGTCGATAATGTTAAACAATTCCTCTGCCGCGCTGTGCGTACCGCCTTATTTATTTGGCGGTTTTTAATTTGCACAGAATGAACAGCAACGGTATAATGTAGGAAATAATGGATTTAAAAGGGACCGATATGGGACAAGGATGGCTTGCTGTATTTCTCGCGGTGGCGCTGCTGATTGGGCTCATCGTGTCGTCAGTGAGCGGCGATAAGAAGTTCAAACAGAGGATAGAGGAACAGTTCGGCAAAAGGCCTGAACCGGTTGATGAGATATCAAAAATCGCAGGTTACTGGGAAGAGCGGCGCAAAGGCGACGCGCCGGAGCACTATATTGACAACATGACTTGGGACGACCTTGATATGGACAAGGTGTTTCAAACGATGGATAACTGCCAGTCTGCCGTGGGCGCGTCTCAGCTCTATGCACTGCTTCACGAACCCTGCTTTGACGGTGAAAAGCTTGCAGAGCGCGAAAGGCTTATGGAACTGCTGGATGCCGACCCAGCACTGCGGCTGAATATACAGGTGCTGCTGGCGAAAATGGGCCGACCTTCCCATAACGCACTTTATTCATTCTGTTATGGCATTTCCGAAAAACGCATTAAGAATGCCTGGGTTTTCAGAGTGATGACAATGCTGCCGCTGCTTTTTGTCGGCATACTGTTTTTAAATATTTGCGTGGGCGCGGTGCTTATTGCGCTGTCGCTTATTGCGAACGGCGTGATCTATTACCGCACCACCAAACGTATTGAGACGGAGCTGATGGGTGTTAAACAGTTTTCTTCGATGCTGTGGTGCGCAGGAAAGCTATTGGCATTGAATGTGCCAAACGGGCATCCGGTTGTTGACAGTATAAAAAGCGGATATGCGGCTTTTAAGCATCTGGGCGGAAAGCTGTCCGGCCTGGCAAAGGAGAAGGTGTCTGATTTTGATTTCCTCGCGGAATATACGCGTATTATCACGCTGAGCAATATACGAAACTACAATCGCATTATTAAAGCGCTCGATGAAAACATCGAAATGTTCCGCAGCTTTTATAGAAGCGTGGGTGAGCTGGACGCAATGATCGCGGTGCTGTCGTATCGGAACAGTCTTTTGTATTTCTGTATGCCGGAATTTACCGAAGACAGCCGGGTTGACATGGACGGTGTGTATCATCCGCTGATCAACAAACCCGTGGACAATTCGCTGACACTGACGCGTGGCTGCCTGATATCCGGCTCGAATGCGTCGGGTAAATCGACGTTCATCAAGGCGGCGGCCATCAGTGCGATACTCGCGCAGACGGTGAATACGTGCCTTGCGCGGCGGTTTGCGATGCGGCCTGCGCTCGTGATCACTTCGATGGCGGTGCGAGACAACGTGACAGCGGGCGAGAGCTATTTCGTGACGGAAATTAAATCGCTTCGGCGCATAATCGATAAGAAAGTATTCTTCGTCTGCTTCATAGATGAAATACTCAAAGGCACCAACACGGCGGAACGTATCGCGGCTTCTGCGGCAACGCTGACGTTTTTTGCAGGGCTGGATTGCCTGTGCGTGGCGGCGACACATGACATTGAGCTGACACGTATGCTGAAAGGCAGTTATGACAACTATCATTTTGAAGAAGCGGTGACGGATGAAGGGATCACGTTTGATTACAAAATTAAGCCGGGACCGACGCGGACATGCAACGCGATAAAGCTGCTGGAGGTGATGGGCTTTGATGCAAGGCTCACGCAAGACGCGCAGCGGCTGGCAAAAGGCTATGACATTTCGGGGCAATGGCCTGACAGTGTATAAATTCTGCGAACTGTGTAGACTTTGGAAAAAATATGGTGGCTGAGCGACAGGTTCGTGGTATAATGTATGCCGTGTACAATCAGTATGGCAGCAGTGTGACATGAGGAGGGGCTATGAAGGATAGAACGATAGCCGTGATCGGCGGCGGCGCGATAGGCGGCATTACAGCGGCATATTTGAGCGAAGCGGGCTGCGATGTGGAGCTCGTTGTGAAATACAAGGAGAAGGCTGAGGAAGCGGCAGCAAAGGGGCTGCATATCACAGGTGTTCGCGGTGACCGGTATATAAAAT
>JAEZIW010000005.1 GCA_023436525.1 Bacillota bacterium
GTATACACAAGCGCAGTCAGTATGATGCCGCCAATAATGATATCCGCTGCCATAGCCGCCTCCTTCCCGGGCTACGCCTGATAGGTGCTGCCCGCTGTTTTCTTTCTGCTGCCTTTTTTAAACAGGCTCACGACGCCAATGACGACAATGGCAAGCACCAGCACACCCAGTATGTAAATCATCGGATTTTCCAGTATCGCAATGCTGGTTATCGCGCCTTCACCCGCCGCTTCAATCTCGCCGCTCAGCTGTATGGCCTGCGCATTTGGAAAGATCAGACCCCCAAACAGATTAACGAGCATCGCAAGCACATAAGCAAGCCCTGTTTGATAGAGAATCGTAATCCACGTCCATTTCCAGCCATCCATCTCACGCTTGATGGCTCCGATAGCCGCAAAGCAAGGAGCCGCAAGAAGCGTAAAGATCATAAACGCGTAAGCCGTTACTCCGGTGAATGTAATAATCGAATTTGTACCGACCAGGGCAAAGGTGGAAACAACCACCTCCTTGGCCACAAGCCCGGTTACCGCGGCGACGCTGGAAGCCCAGTTACCAAAGCCCAATGGCGCGAATATTGGCGCGAGGAATGCGCCGATGCCGGCCAGCATGCTTTCATTGATCTGTTCGGGGGCTAGGTATTGGAACGAGAAGCTGAAAGACTGCAGGAACCAGATAGCCGCACAGGCCACAAAGATAACCGTACCTGCTTTAATGATGAAGGCCTTTCCCTTTTCCCACATGTGAATGCCCACACCCTTGATTCTTGGCAGCTTATATTCGGGCAGCTCCATCACGAACGGCGCAGGCTTACCCGTAAAAAGTTTCGTACGCTTTAATACAATACCCGAGACAATAACCATGATGATACCGACGATATACATCGACGGGCCAACCCATGATGCTTCGGGGAACACCATGGCTACGAACATCGCAAACACTGGCAGCTTGGCGCCGCACGGAATAAAAGGCGTCAGCATGATTGTCATCTTGCGGTCGTTCTCGTTCTCAATGGTACGGGAAGCCATAATGGCGGGCACCGAGCAGCCCGTTCCGATCAGCATGGGGATGAATGACTTGCCCGAAAGCCCAAAGCGCCGGAAAATACGGTCCATGATGAAAGCGACACGCGCCATGTAGCCACAATCCTCCAATATGGAAATAAAGAAGTAGAGTATCATGAGCTGTGGTACAAACACCAACACTGAACCCACACCGCCAAAAATACCGTCGATCACAAGACTGATGAGCCAGTCTGACGCGTTCCACATCGCCAGCAGCGATTCAACGCCGCCGGAAATCCAGCCGATCAGTTCTTCCACCCAACCGATTGTCCAGTCTCCCACCGTTTGTATCGAGACAAAATAAACGCCCCACATAATCAGAAAAAATATGGGCAGCGCCAAAATCCGGTTGGTCAACACCCTGTCGATCTTATCTGATACCGATAGCTTTGGCCGTGCTTTCTTTTTGAATGTCGTCATAAGCAGCGACGCAATACATGCATAGCGTTCGTTGGTGATGATGCTTTCCGCATCGTCATCCAATGCGTTCTCCAGTGCAGCGCGCAAACCTTCAAGCCCATCCCGCACTTCGATGGGGAGCTTCACCTTGCCCAGCAGGTTTTCGTCGCGCTCCAGCAGCTTAATCGCTGCCCAGCGAGGCTGAAACGCGTTGATTCCCGGCATATTACGAACACTGTTCTGTATCTGAGCCAGCGCATCTTCAACCTCGCCGGAAAATTTCTGCGGCTGCGGAGCCGTCTTTGCGGACAGCGCTTTATCAATAAGTGTCTGTATGCCCGCATTTTTAACGGCGGAGATTGGCACCACCGAACATCCGAAGCGTTCCTCCAAACACTTCATATCAATAGTGTCGCCGCGCTTCTCAACAACGTCCATCATGTTGAGCGCGGCCACCATCGGAACCCCCAGTTCAACAACCTGTGTGGTCAGGTACAGATTGCGTTCCAGATTGGATGCGTCGATAATGTTCACAATAACATCGGGCTTTTCGTTTAATATAAAATTTCGCGCAATCACCTCTTCCAGTGTATAGGGTGAAAGCGAATAGATGCCCGGCAGATCCACCACCGTAACATCCTTGTTTTTCTTAAGCTTACCTTCCTTCTTTTCCACCGTCACGCCCGGCCAATTGCCCACATATTGCGTGCTGCCCGTGAGCGCATTGAACAGTGTGGTTTTTCCGCTGTTGGGGTTGCCCACCAGCGCCATACGAATACTCATGTTAACTCCTCCCGAAAAGTGTTAGCTTCAGCTAACCTCAAAACCAAAAAAATATTATTGAACAACAATATTATCGGCATCTGCCTTGCGAACCGATAGCTCATAGCCTCTAACCGTCACCTCAATCGGATCTCCAAGCGGTGCCATCTTCCTCACAAGCACCGTCGTTCCCTTGGTAATGCCCATATCCATAATCCTGCGCTTTATCGCGCCCTCACCCTCCAGCTTTTTAACGGTTACTGTACTGCCGCAGGGCACCTCTTTTAACGTCATGTATAATGCCTCCTTTTATCTTATACCACGATACGGTTGGACAACTGTCTGTCCAGCGCAACGCGTGTATCTTTAACATTCAATATCAAGTTGCCTGCAATGCTGGATATCACCGTAACGGGATGCCCTTCAATAAACCCCAGACGATTCAGAAACTTAACAGTTTCGTCTTTGCCTGTTATTTTTTTAATCGTTACGCACTCGCCCGGTCTTGCCAATGTCAGCGGCATATGTTCTTCCTCGCTTTCAAGCCCAAGTTAGCTTCCGCTACCTTTTTATACAGTTTACATCGGCTAACTTCGGTTGTCAATAGGTAACTCAAAGGTTGTTTTCATATTGCACGTTATTTTTGTAAATGCTAATATATTCATATAACCGATTTCAAAGCGGGGTGACTTAATGGAACTTTACGAGTCAGGTGAAAACTACTTAGAAACTATACTTGTTCTGAAAAACAAAAACGGGTACGTTCGCTCAATTGACATCGCCCGTACACTCGCCTTCTCAAAGCCAAGCGTCAGCCGCGCCATGGCACTGCTTAAGCAAGGCGGCTATATAACAATCAGCGCCGATGGTTACATTGAATTGAACGACAAAGGGGATCAAATCGCAACAAAAATATACCGCCGCCACACAATGCTGACAGCATGGCTCACCGCACTTGGTGTCGACCCGGATACCGCGAGCCAGGACGCATGCCGAATGGAGCATGTCATCAGCCAAGAAACCTTCGATAAAATCGGAGAACACATCAAAAACAAGCAGGTCTAAGTTGCTATGCACGGCCCGGCTTCTTCTTAAATACACAAAATCATCGTATAGCCGACGCAGCTCATCCTTTGTGCACATCGCATGGTCGCTCATAGCCAGCCGCCCGATTACGCGTTTTTCATTTACGTTAATTGCTTGAGTTTTTTCACAATTGTATAGGTGAATAAAATGTGAGTAATTACTCTTTGTTTTGGTGTTAAGAATAGTTAACGGAAAACGCCGCTCCCTTCAGCTGCTCTTGTGCCGTTTGTCTCAGCGTCTCGTCAAGCTGCAGCTCCTTCAGCTGCGGCAAAGCCAGCAGCGGACGCAAATCGCCGTCTGCCACAACAGAAAGCCTGAGTTTTTCCAGATCAGGCAGCGACTCAATGCCCGATAATGTTTGAAGCGACATATCCATCATAGAG
>JAEZIW010000066.1 GCA_023436525.1 Bacillota bacterium
CTACAACCGCGAAAAAGAAAGATTGGAATCTATGGAATTGGCATTTAACGATGAAGTTCACAAACCGACAATCACCGATACCGGTTTTTATTATCATGCGATTGTTACTATTTTTAATGATCAAAACTCATATGAATACGCCTTGCTTGATGAAGAGACTGGAACGATCGCTTATGTGTTTGCACAGTCGATGGGGATTAACGAATCAGTTGTACCTGTGCCATACCGTCCACACGGGTTCACTCCGCCGCAAGAGGCTTTGACTGAATGGGGGAGCTACAATATTTATCGTTTTAAGATTGATGAGGATGCGTATATTATTCCGGATGCAGACCGAATGGACTAGCAGGGAAATTGCTTTTTTCTCTAAGACATGCACTGGAAGGTGGGATTCGCTCCGCTCACTGCGTTCGCTTTCACGCCATGTTCACCTGCCTTTATCCGCCACTGGCGGCGGCAGGCTCACGTTCGAATCCCCACTATGCCAAAACAAAAAGCCCACCTGCGGTGAGCTTTTGTTATGGCGGAGAACTCCGTACTGACAGTGAAGAACACAAGTTTAAGTATGAATAATGCGTGTGTTTAGCGTAACTCTATAAGTTAAATAGTCACTTTCATATTAATCCGCCGGGATTATATTATAATCATCGATATTGAAGGCTGGTATTTCATATAATGGTTGGATGTCTGAACCATCAGTGCGCATTCTGTTAAGCCCCATTTCGGTAAAATAGTATATCCAGTCGTCTACCACATAAAACATCGACACGTCTTCATCGGTGAGCTTAATTTCCTCTCCTGTCTCGACGTTGGTTTTGTTTATACCATTATATATTTTATAATAGTAAACCCATCCATCTGCTGCATTGATGCTGTTGAGTCGCATGTTGTAAATATTGCCGGTATTGTCGAAGGCGATCTGTTGCGTATCTCGCCCTTTTATATTAGCACGGTACAGAGTATCTTCGCCTTGTTCAACATGTAACAGATAGTAAATCCAGCCGTCATCGATAACAAGCTGTGTGTAATAATCGTTATTCGTCAGCTGCAATTCATCCGTTCCGTCAACTCGAACACGATATACATAACCACCGACCGAACTATCCTCTGTTAATTTGAGATAGGCAATCCATCCGTCTTCCACGTTCACGTACTGACAGATACCGCTGGCAAGCCGGGTCACTTCAGAGCCATCAAGGCGCATCCTGTATATCCCGCGCCTGTCTCCATAATCGGTTTCCAGAAGAGTATAATAGACCCAGCCGTCCACGACACTAACATAAGCACAGCGCTCATTGCATAGCAATCTATTACCGGAACCATCGGTGCGCATCCGGCAGATTCCTTCCTGATATATGTCGTAATAAACAATCCAATCGCCCAATAAATTGATGAAACCGCCACCATTGCCCAAAACTGTTTTTTCTAAAGTTGCGGCGTTCATTTTATACAGCGAACCTTCATTATCATTATCGGGCGATGAATCCATATAATATATCCATTCATTATCCGCAGCCACCATTCCGGCGTTTGCGATGTTGCTCGCAGTATTTCCACGCTTTCCAATTAATTCATCTGGAATCATGTTGAGGTATGAATTATTTTCAGTACTTTCGTCTGGAACCGGCGTTTCATATGTGTTTACCTGTGTATAGTTTTCCTTGGCATTCTCCATATCATTGCCGTCAGTTGTATCCGTGCCTGTGCGTATTTTGTATATTCCATCCCTGTTATCATTGTAATCATCAAGATAATAGTAAATCCAGCCATCTCTCACAATGATATCATATGGATCATCATTGCAAAGTATAACTCTCTCCGAGCCATCTTTGCGCGTCTTAAAAATACCATCCTCATGGGAAGAATAATATACCCAACTATCCACCACGCTAAAATCGCTGGCATAAACGTCGCAAAGCATTGCTTTCTCCGAACCGTCGGTGCGTATCTTATAAACGCCTTCAACGTTCATATAATAAACCCATTCGTCTACAACGCAGATTTTATCGGCGAATTCATCGCTCAGCTTCGTTCTTCCCGAGCCATTTGTACGCACTTTGTAAATACCATCAGAAGCATAATAAATCCAACTATTTTCTATGCACATACTATTGTATGCTACATCCTCCAGTTTGACGTTTTCTGAGCCGTCCACACGCATCCTATATTGCCCGTCATCGAAAAGTGTCCATAAAATATCATAGTAAATCCACCCATCCGCCACGGTTATTTTATTGACCGATTGACTTTCTATCAACAATGTATCCTCTGAACCGTCTGTATGCATTTTATAAATACCGCTATCATTAATATAATAAATCCAGTCGTCAATAATATAGATATTTGCAGTAAAATCAATATGTCCGTAATCGCTTATTTTAATATTTTCCGAACCATCCAAACGCATTCTGTAGATCCCGCTATCACGATCATTGGCATAATAAATGCAGTCGTCTGCCACATTGATATAATCACAGCGGGCATCACTCAATTTCGTTTTCTCGTATGGATTGGCGGTCAGTATCAGCACAACCGTAACGACAAGTGCAATGGCAACGGTGGCAATAACGCAGCGCCTTGCGGTCTGCTTTTTCGACTTTTTACCGTGCTCTACCTTTGTTTTCATTGCCAACGGATATGATGTAAGATTGGATGGTGGTACAAATAGACGTGTACCACATGCCTCACAAAAAGAATTTTCGTCTGGGTTCTTTGTTCCGCAATTTGAACAATTCATTAAATCACCATCCCGTACGGGTTTTATAATATGAACGTTTATTATATATATGCATATTCCATTTTATCGTATGATATAAGCTTCAATCTAATATTGGTATATAAGTATACAATTAACATGCTATAAATAACTACAATTTCGTCGGGTAGATTAATTCGAAGACAAAATTAAAACAGTGAGGAAAAAGTGTTCCTCACTGCAGTGGCGGAGAAGGTGGGATTCGAACCCACGTGCCGGTTCCCCGACAAACGCATTTCGAGTGCGCCCCGTTATGACCTCTTCGATACTTCTCCATATAATTGCCGACAGTACGTCAGCCGTTCGAATGTTCATTATAAATTATTTATCCACGTAATTCAAGTACAAATAATTGCGGATTCACCTTTTTCATGGGGATTTTGCCTTTAACGAATATCCGTGCCGACGTAAGCAAACAATACCAGTATCATAAAAAAAGCGGGCGATGAATCGTCTCGTTCGCTGAAAGAAGGAACCCATGTTAAGCTTTGATCAAAAAGAAACCTCGCTGTTAAACGATCAGAAAAAGCACGAGGAGCTCTGCATTAAAAAATACTCAAGCTACGCGAACCAAACGCAGGATCCGCAGCTTAAAGCGTTGTTCAACAGCCATGGCCACGAGGAGCAGCAGCACCTTAATACTTTGAACCAAATGCTCGGCGGACAGCTGCCGAATATGCAAGGCGGGCAGCAGCAGAGCCAACAGCAATACCAGCAGCAAAGCGCTCAAACGAATTTTCCTGCCATTCAACAGGGCGGCGGCGCTCAGGCCGATCAGATAATGTGCGAAGACCTGCTCTCTACAGAAAAATATGTCTCTTCCACGTACAACACGGCGATATTTGAATTCAAAGATCCCGCCGTGCGCAATGTTCTCAACCACATTCAAAAGGACGAGCAGGAACACGGCCAGCAGCTTTATGCCTATATGGCAGCGCACGGTATGTACAACGCATGACAAGCAACAATGCCCCGAACCCGGGGCATTGTTAATTTATCGACAGAACTTTATACATCACAATCAGCACCGTTATATGGGTTCACCTCCGTCAAACCGCACGCCGCAAAGCTGTTCGCTGAGCTCAAACAGCCGTTTTGCGTCCTGTTCACTGTCTGCGCGCTTATCGTAAGCCGCCGGCTTGCTCGCGTGGTAATACAGCTGAAGCGGCCTTGGCACCTGGCTGCACAAATACACATACGTCTGCGCCACATAATCGGGCTCATCGCCGTATTTTTTGCGCAGTGACCAAAATGCGCTTACAATGCCGCCTGTTTGCTTATTGCCGATGTTGGTTTTCACCAGCCCCGGGTCTACCACGTACGCGTTCACACCGCTGCCCGCAAACCGCCGGTTGATCTCTGCCGCACACAGCATATTGCACATTTTGCTTTGCTTATACGCCGTCAGCGTGTTGTAATGCTTTGCAAGCATCACATCCTTCCAATGAATGCGCGCGTGCTTGTGCGAATTGCTGCCCGTGAATATCACGCGCCCTTTCGCCGCCTTAAGCGGCTCCCAAAGCCGGTAAGTGAGCAAAAACCCCGCGAGGTGATTCAGCGCAAACTGCAGCTCATACCCATCCGCCGTGGTGGTATAACCGCTGCGCACGCCGCCCGCGTTGTTAATCAACACATCCAGTTTTCCTTCCGCCGCCGTCAGCGACAGTATCCTATCCGCCGCATTGTTCACGTCGGCCAGCGACGATAAATCACCGCTCACAAAGTCGATGTGTGCCTCTGACACGTCGATCAGCAGCTTATTTTTTGCGTCTGCGCAGGTTTGCTCCGTCCGCCCGACGCCGATGATGCGCGCGCCGGAGGCTGCCAGCGCTTTGGCCGCCGCATAGCCGATGCCGGATGTCGCGCCGGTAATCACTATCGTTTTCACGCTTTCTCCTCACAGTCTCGTTTTCACAAATACTTAGGTATATGAATAGTTTAAATTAAGCCTTTATGCTTTAAGGTGGTGAATAGACACATGAACGATAATTGTTTTAAGCTCCTGCTGCTTTTAAGCTGCCTCAACGGCGGTTTTGAAAACTGCGGATGTGGATGCGGTGCCTGCGGCCCGTGCGGCGGCTCCTGCCGGTGCTGCGGCGGTGGCTCTTGCGGCTCATGTGGCGGCTCTTGCCGGTGCTGCGGCGGTGGCTCTTGCGGCCCGTGTGGCGGCTCTTGCCGGTGCTGCGGCGGCCCATGCGGCGGTGGATGCGGCACCTGTCGGTGCTGCGGCGGCCCATGCAATAGTTTTGGTTTTCTCGGCTTTAACCGCGGCGGCGGCCCGTGCAGCGGGTTTGGCGGCGGCTTTGGCTGGAACAACTGCGGCCCCTGTGGGCGATGCTGATACACAATACCGATAAAAGAATAACAAGCTGACTCCCCCCGTTTGTTCCGGCTTTTGGCAAATGGACGGTTAACGGAACACAAACGCCCCGTTGTCTATGCGCGAGCACCGATCGGGGCGTTGTTGTTTTTGAATCCTACTGCTTATTTCTTCGTTTCCTTGATGCGCACGTATTTGTGCACATTGTTCGGGCTGCTTGTTTTGCGCGACTGTATTTCAAACTGCTTGAGCGACGACACAAACGGCGTCAGCTTGGCAAAGCCGTAGTTTCTCGTATCAAAATCGGGGTAGCGTTTGTTCAGCAGCTTGCCCACCTGCCCGAGGTACGCCCAGCCGTCTTCATCGGAGCTTTCGGTGATGATGACCTTAAGCGCTTCGATGATCTCTTCCCGGCTGGCCATGCCTTCCTTGGCGGGCGCTTTGCCGTTGGTCTGCGGTTCCTGCTTTTCGGCGGGCGCGGGCGTGCTCAGCACCTCAAGATATTTAAATATCTCGCATGCGGAAATAAACGCCGTGGGCGTTTTCTTTTCGCCCATGCCAATCACAAACATGCCGGATTCGCGCAGACGCGCGGCGAGGCGCGTAAAATCACTGTCGCTTGAAACGATGCAAAACGCCTCCACATTTCCTGAGTATAATATGTCCATCGCGTCGATAATCAGCGCGGCATCCGTCGCGTTTTTGCCTGTGGTGTAGCTGTACTGCTGTATCGGCGTGATGGAGTTTGCGAGCAGCACGTTTTTCCACGAGGCGAGCTGCGGCTTGGTCCAGTCGCCGTAGATGCGCTTATAGGTCGGCGTGCCGTGGTTGCTGATTTCATCAAGTATGGCTTTTATGTATTTGTCCGAAACGTTATCGGCGTCTATCAGCACCGCGATTCGTTTGTCGTTCTCCATGTGTTTCCTCTATTCTTATAAATCTGGTTTTATTATACCTCTTATACGTGTTATCAACAAGTGACCGTATATCTTTAACTGCATCTGAGCTGATACCGAAACTGCACGAACTCTTGACATAACAACCAGTATACCATACAATCATATTAGACCATCTAGTCTAGTCCGTTTAGTCTAACGAGGAGGGTTATATCATGTTGCAAAAGCTGTGCATCATCACCGGGGCCAATTCGGGCATCGGCAGGCAGGCGGCCATACAAATCGCAAATGCGGGCGCACATGTAATCATCGCGTGCCGAAATGAGGCGCGCGGGCGCGCAGCGTTGGCCGATATTCAGGCGTCTATCAGCGGCGGCTCCGCCGAGCTGAAGATTCTCGACATGGCATCGCAATCTTCAATCAGAAGCTTCGCAGACGATATCAACCGCTCTTATCCCAAGGTGGATGTGCTGATTCACAACGCCGCCGATTTTGATATCGCCCGCAAGCAGCCGGAGTTTTCGCCTGAGGGTATTGAAACCGTGTGGGCGGCCAATCATGTGGGCCCCGTGCTGCTCACCGAGCTGCTGATGGAAAAGCTCAAATCAAGCGATAACGGACGTGTGATTACCATCTCCTCCAAAGGGCTGCTTGTGAAGCCGGGCACCAAGGTGGATCTGATCGACCCGGAATTCAAGAGTCGAAAATACAGCGTGACCGACGCATATTACCAGAGCAAGCGCGCGCAAGAGATGTATACGCTGCATTTGGCCGGTCAGCTGGCGGGCACCTCCGTCACCGCCAACTGCATACGTGTGACCGCGGTCAAGATTGACATCAGCCGCTACCCGAATCTGTCACGCATCGCCCGCATGATGTATGCGCTGAAAGCAAAGCATCTATCTCCCCGAAACAGATGGCCCAAACGTATACGTACTTGGCGCTGTCGGATGCGGTGAAAGGCATCAGCGGCAAATGCTTTGATGAAAAAAATCAGACGGTTGCTATGAACGATTATTCCACCAACCCCAAAAACATTGAGGCCGTGATGATGCTGACCAATCAATACATCAAATAAACAGCAGGTGTTATAATGGAAAAAACGTTTATCCGCCCGCAAAAGGACAAGCCGCAGGGCAACCCGCTCGGCAGTGTGCCCGCGTTGTTTGAAGCCGCTTTAACCGAGTTTTCTCAGCACTCATTTTCCGGCGCGTCGCTCAACGATATTATCAAGGCCAGCGGGCTCAGCAAGGGCAGCTTTTATCACCGATTCGCGGACAAAATGGATTTGTATCTTTGCATGATGGATGTCATCTCACAAAAAAAGGCGGTATACGCCATGGACATGCCGCCGTCTTCCGATGATTTTTTTGAACAGCTCCGACATATTCTTCGCCATTCGCTGGACTTCGCGCTCCAAGAGCCGCGGTTTGACGCGTTCTGGCGGCGGTATCTCGCCGAGGGGCCGGATGTGAAAGAGGCTGTCAGCCGCGCTTTCCCCAATCGGGGTACCGGCAGTTTTGATGCACTGCTAGAAAGCGGGAATTTCCGTTTTCCCGCGCCTTTCGTTTCCGGCGTGGTTAACCTGCTGGTAAGCCATCTGGATGCGCTGATTGCGCCCGGCATGAGCCGCGAGGAGCTCAACCGCCTTGCGGACAACCTTGTGGATATGCTCAAAAGCGGCCTCGCAGTTGAATAAATCGATCAGTCGATGCCAAATTCCTTCTTGAGCGCGTCCTCCATCACCTTGGCGGTGGCTTCCACACCCGTCCACATGGCAAACCCGAGAGTGCCCTGATTCACCAGCATCGTCAGGCCGTCAAACGTCCGCGCACCGATTTTCTTCGCTTCCTGCAAAAACAGTGTGTTCGGGTGGTTCGGTATCACGTCGCAAACCGTCATGCCCTTATGAAGTGTGCTGTAATCGATATCCGGCTTTTGGTCGGTATCCGGATACAGCCCGATCGAGGTGCAGTTTACGAGTATCGCTGTGTCCTGCGGCACAGCGTATGCGTGATCCCACAGTATCATATCGGCCCTGGCCTGTGTTTTTTCGTTAATCAGCGCTGCCAGCGCGTCGCCGCGCTCCTTGCTGCGGTTCACAATGGTGATATGCTTGATGCCCGCCATCGCCAGCTCCACCGCAATCGCGCGCGCGGCTCCGCCCGCGCCGAGCAGCACGGCGTTTTCGCCCTGCGTTTTCACGCCGCCGTCTTTCAGCGCCTTCATAAACCCTTTGCCGTCCGTGTTTTCGCCGTACAGCAGCCCGTCCTTCACGTACACCGTGTTCACGGCCCCCATCAGCGCTGCGTCCTGCGCGACCACGTCGAGGTATTGCAGCACAGCAACCTTATGCGGAATCGTCAAGTTGATACCCTTAAAATTCATCGCCTTAAGGCCCTTGATCGCATCATGCAAATCCTCCGGCTTCACCTTGATGGTGAGATAGCGATACGGCAGTCCCAATGCCTGAAATGCCGCCTGCTGTATCACCACAGTCGGGTTTTCATCCACAGGGCACCCGAACACACCCACCAGTTCTTCCCGATAGCTTTTGCTCATATTCCGCACCTCACTTTGATGAAATAAATCATGCGTGTTTGATGAAAACGCCCCGGCGCAGCTCGTCGAACGCCAGCGCCAGCTCCTCGTTCGTGTTCATCACAATCGGCCCGCCCCACGCGATGGGCTCATGCAGCGCCTTGCCCGAAAAGAAAAGGAACCTCAAGCCCGACGCACTCATGGCGGATACGCGAATGAAGTCGCCTTCCCCAAACAACACCGCTGAATTTGAAGGGATTTGCTTTCCGTTAACATATGCGTCGTTATCAATCAGAAACACAAATACGGTTTCGTCCGGCTTGGCGGGGATGCTGATCTCGCCGCCTGATGGCAGCTCAATGTCGTAAATACTGGCCGGAATATGGCGCGGTGTGACGCCCGCAGCGCCATCGAATTGCCCGGAGAGCACGCGGATTGTCGCATTGTCCTTTTTGACCGTTGCAATCATGTCACCCGTGATGCTTAAATAGGCAGGGTCGGCCATCTTCTCGTCACGCGGCAGGTTCAGCCATAGCTGAACGCCGAGCATCCTGTCAGATGCCATGGGCATCTCCTGATGCAAAATGCCGCTTCCGGCTGTCATCCACTGGCTTTCCCCCGCATGGATGGTGTCTTTGTTCCCAAGGCTGTCTTCATGCTCGATTCTGCCCGAAATCAGATACGTGATTGTTTCGATGCCCCGATGCGGGTGCATCGGGAACCCTGCCGTGTAATCAGACGGGTTCGTGGAATCAAAGAAATCCAGCATCAGAAAAGGATCAAAATCGCGCGTATCCGCATGAGAAAGTACCCTCACCAGCCTGACCCCGGCACCATCCGTTGTGCGGTGCCCCTGTACGGTTTTCAATACTTCGCGTTGTTTCATATTATTGTCCTTTCTGCGGCCTTATCGCCCGCTATTCAAACAAGTATCCCGTCATCGACAGCGACCCCAGCACACAAGCGTCATTGAACACTGAAACCCGGTCTGAACCGTCTGAGGCACCCAATACACAAAGCAACGGCGCAAAATGATCTGCTGAGGTAAAGGCAAGCGATGCGCACTCACCGGCCTGCTCATAATGAATTACGCCGCCGGGATTCCGGTTTTGTATCTGTGTTTTAATATAGCTGTCAAACGTTTCGGCCCAATCATAGCCGCCGTCCATCTCCCAGTTGACGCGCGCGAGATTGTGCACAACATTGCCGCTGCCCAAAATCAATGCGCCTTGCTCCCGCAGCGCGCGAAGCTGACGGCCTGTATGAAAATGCGCGTCTGCATCAGCGTCCCTGTCTACACTGATCTGAAAAACGGGGATATCAGCCTTTGGATACATGCGGCACAGCACAGACCAAGTGCCATGATCAATCCCCCAGCTGTTATCCGTTATGGCTTTGTCACCCAGCAAACCCTTGGCCAGCCCGGCAAAGTGAGGCGACCCCGGCGCGTTGTAAACAACCTTATAAAGCGCCTCCGGAAAGCCGTACATATCGTAAATCATTCTCGGTGCCGCCGCATCCAAAACCCTTGTGCCGTGTGTAAACCAGTGTGCCGAGATACTGACGATGACATCCGGCTTTGGCAGGCGATTTTTGAGCAATGCCCATTCAGAGGTAAATCGATTGTCTTCAATGGCGTTCATCGGAGACCCATGCCCGACAAACAATACAGGCATACGCTTCATATGTTCAGCCTCCCTCAATAAGCAATCTTTATACTGATCATACCATAATCGGTTCAATCAAAAAAGCCGCACCCTTTCCGGATTCAGTTCAATTTCATCCTGAGAGGGTCGCGGCTTCGTATATGGGGTTGTCTATTCTTCAGCGTCTGTTTGCTGCGTTTCGTCTTTTTTCGCTTCAATATCGCGCTCAGCTTTGGTTAACAGCCTGTCTGCCGGAACCCCGCGTTTCTTGTTCAAAACAAACAACACCACCGCGCCGATCACAAAGAGAATCGATATCAGCTGCGACGTGGATAAAAACCCGACACTGCCGCGCATATCGTTGCGGAAAAACTCGATACCAAAGCGCCCGATACCGTACAGCAGCAGATAAAGCGCGCCCACATTACCCTTGATCTTGCTTTTTCTCGCATACAGCACCAGCACCAGCGCGATCAGAAAATCGCCTGCGGACGATATCAGCTGTGTCGGCAGCAGCGGAATGCCCGCCGGGGCGATGCTGCCCGCTGGGAAAATCACGCCGAGCACATGGCTCTCACAGCCGTAACAGCAGCCCGCTAGAAAGCAGCCGATGCGCCCGAGGCCTTGGGCCGCCGCCACAGCCGGTATGGCAAGGTCGAAATAGCTCATGAAGCTCAGCTTCTTTTTCTTGCAATACACCATGGCCGCCGCCACGCCGCCGATGATGCCGCCGTACACAACAAACCCTTCCGACCCGAGCACCCGCAGCGGATCGGCAAAAAACGCCTTGTATTCAACGATCACATACAGCAGCTTTGCGCCAAGGAATCCGAATATCATGGCCAGCAGCGCAATATCGATGATCGCTTCTTTTTTTAACCCGTAAGCTTTTGCTCGAATATAGCTCATCACGATGGCAGCCGCAAAGCCGACGGCAATCATAACGCCGTAGGAATGTATGGTCAGGCTCCCGATTGAAAACAGATTGTTGTACATATATCCCCCAATAATTTCGTGTTTATGGAATAACAATAACATGTTTATCGTTGAAACTCAAATTCAGACGCAGTAAACGCTTTGAGATAATCGCCTTAAAGAAAAAAGCCCGAATTCTTCGGACTTTCCGGGTCTATAT
>JAEZIW010000126.1 GCA_023436525.1 Bacillota bacterium
CACGGAAGCTGTTTTTGATGCAGTGAAAAATGCCGTCAGCAGCGGCGATTTCAGCACAATAGAGATTCCCACCGAAGTGACAGAGGCTCAGGTAAAGTTGGCCGATATCCAAGCAGCCACCCAGCTGATAACGTCTTGGACCTCCAGCTACAGAGAACACGCGGGGAACAGCCGGGTATGGAATGTATCGCGCATGTCGAGCTTCATCAACGCGTCGGTGCTGAACCCGGGCGATGTGTGGTCGGCCAACGATACAGCCGGGCCGCGAACCGATAAAACGGCAAAAACAATCGGATGGAAAAAGGCAGCCGGTCTTGAAAACGGCGGCACGACGCAGCAGGTGGGCGGCGGCGTGTGTCAGCTGGGGAGCACAACGTACAATGCGGCCATCCGTGCGAATCTGACCATCGTGGAGATGTGGCATCATTCCACGCCGTCCGATTATATAAGCAAGGGTCTAGATGCAACGCTGAATACGGGCGCGCAGGATTTAAGGTTTAAAAACGACAATACAATGCCGGTCTATCTCGTGTCTTATGTAGACCCTGCGAAGAAGACGGTGACGGTGGAGGTGTATGGGCAGTTGCCGGTTGACCCTGAATTCGGCGCGAATGTGATCTATGATTTTCGTTCAAACAACAAGGGCAGCCGCTACGGCTCGGGCACCGCGAAATCGGTATACAACACCAAAGTGGCGCCGGACGGTACGGCGCTGTCGCCCGAAAGCCCGGTTTACGTGTTCTCCACGCCACGCGCCGGAACGAAGATAGACGTTTATAAGTATGTGCTGGCGGCCGACGGAACACAGCTTTCCGAAAAGCTGTTTGAGAATGCCGACTATAAGCCGGTTAACGGCGTGACGTACTACTACTGGCCGGCCTCCGGGCCGCCTGCCGATATACCGGTGACGGCTCCGCCTGCAACATAATATTCAAGGTCATTTCAAGGAGGGCAGTGTCATTCTGCCTTCTTTTTTTATGTTTACAACTCTATAACATCAATGTGATAATATGTGAGCGGAGGTTCACTGATGGCAAACATTTTAATTGTTGAAGACGATCCATCTCTAAACGAGCTGCTCAGCCGCAATCTTACGCTGGTGGGGCACACATGTGCGTGCGCATATGACGGCAACGAGGCACTTGTTTGTCTGGAGAATAAGCCATATGATATCGTGCTGCTCGATATCCTGCTGCCGGGTATCAGCGGCCTTAAGCTCATGGAACAGCGCCCCGACCCCGACACACCCGTGATTATGATCACGGCACTCAACAGCCTGAGCGATAAGGTAAAAGGGCTGGGGCTGGGGGCAGACGACTATATCATTAAGCCTTTTGAAACGCAAGAGGTGATCGCACGCATTGAGGCGGTGCTGCGCCGAACCCGGCGGCATGACAAAGTGTTTCAAATCGACGAGCTCACCGTCAATTTCGATTGCAGAGAGGTGTTATTCCGCAAGGAACCGGTGGATTTAACGCCGCAGGAATACGCGCTGCTCGAGGCTCTGATTATTAACCGCAATCTTGCTCTCTCGCGAGACAAGCTTCTAAAGCTCGCGTGGGGGTTTGATTATCTCGGCGATACGCGCACGGTGGATGTGCACATTCAAAAGCTGCGCAAAAAGCTCGGGCTGTCAGAGCGGCTTAAAACAATCTATAAGCTCGGCTACCGGCTGGAGACAAGGATATGAAATATTGGCAGAAGATTTTTTTATCCACGCTGCTGTTGTTCCTCACGGCACTGAACGTGGGGGCTTATCTTGTGTCTATGGCGGCGTATAAAACATCGCTCGAGTCGGAACGTGAACGCAGCTTTTCGGAGCACGGTTTTATAAGCGGCGCGATGAACGATGATATTGAGGCCATTACGGCGCGAGAGGAGACACCGGATTCGGCTGTGTGGGAAAGCCTCTTTCAGCGTTATGCACGCTATTACGCTTCGCAGGGTATCATGCTGGCCATGAAAGACCCAAACGGTAAGCTTTATTCCAATATACCAACCATCGGTACCGCTCCCGATTTGTCCGATGACGGTGCCAAAACATCGGCCATCGCAGAATTGAACGGCAGTCCGACTCTATTTGTAAACGGCGGTATCGGCAGCTCGGGCTACAGCTTGATAACGGCGCGCAGTGCGGCCGATATGCAGCTAAGAGCGGATGACCTGACGCGCACGCTCTGTATTGGCAGCGCGCTGATGGCGGCTGTGCTCGCGCTTGCTTTATATATGATACTCAAAAGCCTCACACACCCCATTAAAAAGCTGGCTGAAGCGGCGACGGCCATGGCTGCCGGGGATTACGGCGTTCGCGCTGCTATTCGCGGCCGGGACGAGATTGCGGAACTCGCGGCGCGTTTTTTTAACATGGCGCAAACAATCGAAGCCCAGATCACAGAACTGAAATGCGAAGCGGAAAATAAGCAGCGTTTCATCGACGGGCTTGCCCACGAAATGCGTACACCGCTCGCTGCAATCGGCGGTTATGCGCAGTATCTTTGTGATGCCGCCGTCAATGAAGAGGATAGACTCTCGGCTTGTGCCTACATATCGCGTCAGAGCGCGTGTTTGGCGGATTTGTCCGAAAAGCTGCTGATGCTTACAAAGCTGCGAACGGCCGCTCCCGTTATAGAAATGGTCAGCTTAAAAAAGCTGTTTGACGACGTGAAAAAAACGTTTCCGTCATGCCGGGCATTGTTGCGCTTTCGCGCAGGGCGCGTTGTCTGGCAAACGGACAGCACGCTTTTATCGATGCTGCTAATTAACCTTGTGAATAACGCAACTCACGCATGCCAAAAAGGCTGTACAGTCAGCGTAACGGCACAAGATCGTCGCATTGTTGTGCAGGACAACGGCTGCGGCATCAGTGAAGAATCGCTGATTCATCTGACCGAGCCGTTTTATCGGGCAGACGCGTCTCGTTCCCGCCGGGGCGGCGGTGCAGGCCTCGGGCTTTCAATCTGCGAGAGCATCTGCCAATGCTTGGGTTATTCTATGAAAATCGAGTCTGAAGATGGGAAAGGAACCAAAGTCACCGTTTTACAAATCGATAATATTGCGGAAATAAATCTCTGATAAGACGGCTGCATAATAAGGATAGATACTTTTGAAAGGAGTCTTTATTATGAAAAAAATGTGGAAAAGGATATGGCTGCCCGTGGTGACGATGCTGATGATCGGTGTGGGTGTGCTCGTGCTGACAGGTGCGTTGCGGGTCGGGCAGGCCTATGAATCGAGCCAAGCCGTCTTCAAGTCTGCTGAGACGAACGCGGCACCGGAACAGACATCTTCAGCTTCTGCCCCCGGCGAGACTGATAAGCCGGGTATAGAAGCTGCTCTATCGGCGCAATACACCTCGATCAAGCCCCAAATCCCCGCATTGCCTGAAGGTTACACGGTAACGCCTGTATTAAATGAAACCGGGGACACACCGGGTGCGGATGAGCTGAGCTATAATGAAGCGGGGGCTATCGCCGCAGATGCCTTCACAAAGGTGTTCAAAGATGCTTTTACATCCGGCAACGCCGACATATATGTGCAATACAGAAGCAATGAAGGCATGTTCGAAAATCAGTATGAGTTTTATACGGGGAGTGATCAGTACTCAAAAGCGAGCTTCACCGGCTGGATGGATGCGGTCAGCGGTAGAAACCTGCATATTGAGAATCATACCCCGGCGGCTAACGACAAAAGTAAGGTTTCTAAAGAAAGCTTAGAAGATCGTATGCTCAGTTTATATGAGGATGAGAAAATCCCCGACGTGGCCAGAAAGCTGATCAATGAAGAGTTTGCAGATGGCAGGACTATTGAGATGATCATTGTGGACGGTATTCAGGGGAATTCCGTTTTCCCGGGCGTAGAACTGCTCGCAGATTGTAAGGTGGGGCTGGGCAAGGGGGATTGCTACCTGGTACAAGTCGGGTATCCCACCTATGATGTCAGGATGTTTGAGATCCATCCGGTGGGCTGACGGCACTCCGCAATGCCATGGCGTGCGGTACTTGAAAAGTCAGTCGAAAGAATATGCGTTCCGGCTGACTTTTTTATATCCCGATAAACATGATATTCCCAAACGAGAGACCGTCGCTGCAAAGCAGTTCCCTGTCATACGAGCCCATTGGAATCGTCCTTATACAGCCTTAATCAAAACCTTGCAGCAGTCGCCTTCCATCAGCGTGCTTTCAACATTGAATTGATCATCCCCAATGTGTCCCTCAGAAATGGCACCGATCATCGCCGCCATCGGGTCGAGGCACCATCCGCGGCAGGGGCTTGCGCCGCCCATCTTCTTGGAAAGCGCACAGAGTTTGCAGGCTGTGGCTCTCGCGGCATATCCGTCCGGTGTTTTTTCCACAGTCCAATTGGCGCAGCCGAAGGTATCCGAGAGCAGCGTAAACACATCGTCAATGCTTTCAATGCCAAGCTGCTTGTTGATAAGAGGTGCCGTTTGGGTCTGCCGCTCCTTCTTCTGTGCCACTATGCGTTCCAGCACATTGAGCTTTTCATACGTATTGATGGTCTCGGCCAATGCCGCCGCATAGGTATTTTGCATGATGGCAAGCTTTTGTTCTGTGTTCATCATATTGTTTTCCTTTCTGATATTTTTATACCTAACGTTCGTTAAGCATGAGGCAAAAAAATTAAACGGTTCCCGCGAGGACAACCGACAGTTCTTCGCGAATTTCCTGCTCGGATAAAAAACGGTTTTTCACCACGATACTCTCGATCAGGTTTTCGAGAAGATGCATCAGCGTGCGCACCACGGCGGCACTGTTTGCCGCACTTTTAAGGTGCGGCATTATCAGCGCGTGATGACGGGGAAGTATATTTTTCTCCCACTCATTCATGATATCGGCTAATTCATCGTCGCCATCAAACCCAAGGTACACCTTGATGCCAAGACGGTATACCATTTTGTCATACGCGCTCAAATGGTTGATTCCAAACACAAAAGCGGTATAAAAATCAATCACGTTTGTCATTTTCAGCTGCTGCGATTGCTTTTGTAGCAGAGCAAAATAGTCGTTCTTAATGATCTCGTGAAACAGATCCTTCTTGCTTTTGTAGTAGTAATACACCATCGGCAGGCTGCAGCCCACTTCATTTGCGATATGGCGTATTGTGGTTCCATGATAACCGTCTCGGTTGAAGTGTTCAACGGCTGTTTGTTTAATCTTTTCGCTGAGCTCGGCTTCGTTCATCATAACCTCTTTTTAACTTAACGTTCGTTAGAATTATAGCGTTTAGGAATCTGTCTGTCAACTGTTCCTTCAGGGTATTTTTGGCTTGTGCGTAAGCCATACCGGGGATATAATGAAATATCATCTGAGGAGAAAATAAACAAATGCAAAAAAGAGTTGCCGCCATTCATGATATTTCTGGCTTCGGAAAATGCTCGCTGACGGTTGCGCTGCCCGTCATTTCAGCGGCGGGCATAGAGGTCAGCGTGATTCCCACCGCCGTGCTGTCTACGCATACGGGCGGCTTCACGGGCTTCACCTATCGCGATTTAACCGACGATATCCTGCCGATTGCGAACCATTGGTGCACGCTTGGCCTTAAGTTCGATGCCCTTTATTCGGGCTTCTTGGGTTCGTTTGAGCAGATTGATATTATGGAAAAAGTCTTTGATCGTCTGCGAAGCGACGAAACGTTTATCATGGTTGATCCGGTGATGGCAGACAACGGCGCGCTCTATAAGGTGTTTCCCGATAACTTTCCTGATGGCATGAGAAAGCTGTGCGCCCATGCCGACATCATTGTGCCGAATATGACCGAAGCGGCGCTGCTCACCCGGCAGAATTACCGCGAAGGCCCATATACACGCGAATACATCGAAGACATGCTCAAAGAGCTTGCGGCGCTCGGCCCGCAGCGCGTGGTGCTCACCGGTGTGTATTTCGATGCGCACTCTTTGGGCACAGCGGCCTACGACGCGCAAACCGGCACCGTGGACTATGCGTTTGCGCAGCGTATTCAAGGCTTGTACCATGGCACCGGCGATGTGTTTGCAAGTGTGCTGCTCTCGGCTGTGCTGAGAGGGTTCACGCTTGCCGAGTCGGCTCAGATTGCCGTGGATTTTACGACGCAGAGCATACGCCGCACGCAAAAAGCGGGTACGGATGTGCGCTTCGGCGTCAACTTCGAAGAAGGGCTGCCGTCGCTTGGCAAGCGACTGGATCAATCATTAACACCGGCCGGATAAGGTATAACGGATGAAAGAAACAAAAAATCGGATCAATGAGAGCAACTTTTATTCAGATTTTAAATTGTTCAACGCGGCGCTGTATTCACATATCTGATTCCGGCAAAATTCGGCTGTATCGCCTTCCGCGCTTTTTTTATACCAGCCAACGGTTTTGTTAACCGTTTGATCAATATCCCACACGGGCAGCCAATGAAGCGCATTGCGCGCTTTGCTGGTGTCGAGTATTAAAAGGTTGGCTTCGGGTATACGCGCGGATTCGTCGCAAACGAACCTGCCGCCGCCCCATGCGGCGATGACCATGCGCACCATATGCTCAACCGTAACGGTACTTTTGTAATCAGGGCCGAAATTCCAGCCGCCGCCAAACTGAAAATTCTGCGTCAGCACCTTTTCGAGCAGCATTAAATAACCGGATAGCGACTCAAGCACATGCTGCCAGGGCCTTACCGACTGCGGGCTGCGCAGCACAATGGTTTCCCCTGCGGTCAGCGCACGGATGCAGTCGGGTATCAAACGATAATCACCCCAATCTCCGCCGCCCACCACATTTCCAGACCGTGCAGAAACCAGCAGCTTACCACCCGGCCCGAAAACAGACGGATACGAACGACGGTAGGCATCAATCAGCAGCTCATCGCACCCTTTACTCGACGAATAAATATCATGGCCCCCGATGCGGTCGGTCTCACGGTATCCCCATACCCATTCTTTGTTCTCGTAGCATTTATCGCTCGTAATCATAACGCCGCCGAGGCAGCTGTCACATGCTTTGATTTCTTCTAGCACGTTCAAGGTTCCCATCACGTTCACGTCGTAGGTATAGCGCGGGTCGGTAAGAGCATGCTTCACAATGGGCTGCGCGGCAAGATGCATCACAGCATCCGGTTTTGCCGTGCGAAACGCTTTTTTCAGGCTGTCCACATCACGGATATCCCCGGTGAGATGACAAATGTGCCGCTTGACGTCGGATAACACAAAATTGCTTGCCGGGTCGTCGTTTTCCAGGCTGTAGCCCGTCACATTGGCACCGAGCATGTAAAGCCACAGGCAAAGCCAAGATCCCTTGAAGCCTGTGTGTCCCGTCACCAGAATATTCTTGTTGTAAATGTGTCGCTCCATATTGCCATCCTTTTAAGCTTATTCATAATAGCGGCTGTGTTCACGGAACCAATCAACAGTTTTTTTAAGCCCTTTCTCAAGGCTGTGCCCGGCTTGCCAGGGCAGCATCCGAGCTGCCAAACGCACATCCGGCACGGGAGCCCAAAGCTCATGTGTGCGGAAAGGCAGCGCGCCGAAGTTGACAGCGCTCCCCGGGTCAATAATCTTTTGAATTGCTTCAATATATTCACGCAAAGGCCGCGACTGTCCGGCGCCAAGATTGAACACGTTATTACTCAGCGATTCATTTTGGAACGCGATGACCGCAGCCTGTGCAATGTCGCCCACGTAGCAGTAATCGCGGTGCTGTGTGCACGGTGTTAAGTTTAGCGGTTCTGCACGCAGCATGGAAAGTATCGCATGGCAGAATATCTTATGGCGCGGCTCTGCTTCACCATACACGCCAAACGGACGCAGTGTGACAATACCGATACCATGCTGTGCCGCATACTGATGGGCGATCAACGAGGCACCGGCTTTGGTACTTGCATACGCATCTTCGGGGTGCAGCGGTGTCGTTTCATCGGCCAGACCTTCGTGGTTGCCGTATTCGGCACCGCTGCCCAGCATAACCATGCGCGGGCATCCGCAGCTTGCCATGGCCTTCAATACATTCACCGTGCCGATGATGTTAACATCCACGGCACGGGAAATATCGAAATCCGCACTGTCTACGCCATAAGCCGCAAGGTGAAACACACCGTCAGGCGTAGATTCGCCGAACACGCGCATCACCGCCTCTTCGTCAACGATGTCGGCTGATACAACGCGGCAGCAGACATTCGCCGCAGCCAGCCGCCACAGCGGGGTTCCGTTCAGCGTCAGCACGGTAACATCTGCCTGCGCATCGATAAGACGGCGAACCAGGTGCGAGCCGATGAAGCCTGCGCCGCCGGTAACGAGCAGGCGCTTACCTGAAATCGAACAGAAGCTTGTCATTTTTGCTTTCTCCAGATGTGCTGATCGAGAACGGATTGTATACGTTTTTAGCCCCCTCATACAGCATGGCTGTGCCGAGGCCCTTGGCCGAAATGGCCTCGCTTATCGCGCTCAAATGCTTAAGATACGGCGTATAGATATAGTCTAAGATGCGCTTGTCAAACTTCAGCGGCTCGTGCTTCCACAGATCAAAGGTGGTGGGGCTTAGCATGTTGATGCTGCCGAAATGATACGAGACCAGTTTTTCACTGCCGACATAAACATCATGACCCGCGCGGCTGACCTGAAGCTTCTGTGTATTGTTCATCACGATGTTCCATGGCGCGGCTACCAGCTCATATCTGTCGTTAACACGAATGGAGCGGAACAAATCGGGTATGCTTTGCAAGTATTTCTGGTCGCCCCACCGACGGTGGTCGCTGTGGTCGTCATAACACCATTCGGTGCACCGGTTCAGCCACCAGCGCAGAACATCAAGCGATTCAACCGACTTAGAGAAGCCGATCATACCCGCCTGATACATACCGTGCTTATTTTCAAGCGCGGGCGTACCCAGCTGCCGATTGAGCAGTGTGGCATAGTTGTTCCAAAGCTCGTGAATGGGGCTCGGATGTGAGAAAAAGTAAATATCCGAATCACAGTACAACAGACGGTTCACATTGTAGTGCTGGAGAACATATGTGCAGAGCGCCGGTTTCAGTGTCCAGCAGTATTCGGCGACGGTTTTGCTGTTTCGTGTGGCGAGTATTTGCGGTGTTTCCACATCGCTGACACGCAACAGTGTGGTGTTTTCCGGCGCGAAGTGAGACAGTACGGTGTAAGCTGTATCATCCGCACAGCAAATCCACAGATGAAAATTGCTTAGATGGCGCCGTATTGAGCTGAACAATGCGAGCGTTCTTGCCACATAAGTTTGGCTCGAAATGGTGCAAAAAGCATATTCGCCGTTCCAATTGATCAGCTCCAAATTTCTGTTTGAGTATAGAAATGGTGTTTTAGCCTCTTCGAAATTTTTGGATTTAAACATTGTATTGATCGACGGCACCAAGCTTTTTAAAGCAGCGATGGCTTCGCGAAGCAGCGAAAGATAGGGCAGATAAACAGTCTTTCGCACTATGGGCTGAACCGTTATGTTGCCGAGACTCCACAAATCGAAGTGCTGCTCATCGTAAATATCAAGACAAGCGAAGTGGTAGGCAACAAGCGTGTCGCCGTCTATTGTGACGATGTCGCCTGCTGCGGCGATATTGTAGTTGTTGTTGTATATCAGGTTCCAGGGAGCCGCATTAATGCCTCTGTTCGATGATATCTTCACATCTTTGAATAAAGCCGGAACGTCGTCGAGGTATTTCTGGTCTCCGAGCCGCTCTGAGTCTTCATAGGCAAAACACCACTCGCGGCATTTGTTTTTCCACCAGTGAAGCATGTCAAGGCCGGTTTCGCTATTATTAACGCCGACAATGCCCGCCTGATACCTGCCGTATTTTCTTTCCACCCAATCCACATCGCGTTGCGTGCAAAGATAAATGGCTCTGCTGCCCCAATCATCGAATATCGGCGCAAGATTGCTGAAGAAACCGATATCGCCGTCGCAGTAGAGCACATGCGGCAAGCCGCAGTCTTGAAGCAGATACATCATTACATAGCTTTTAAGCGTCCAGCAGAACTCGTTGGCTTTGCGTTCACGCTGAAGGGTGAACAGCTCACGGTCGCCAAGCTGTGCCAGTGAAACGGGCGTGCAGCGAGGCAGCTTCAGCGCCGACAGTACGCTGAAAGAATCGCCGTCTGTGCAGCAAATATACATATGGAAATCTGATTGGGTTCTTTCCAGTGAACGGTATTGAGCAACCACCCTGATGAGGTACGAGTAATCGGTAACTGTACATAAATAATACCGTGCATTCGGCGCTGGCACAGAAGGGGCATTGCTCGGCGCAATGCTGCTTTTGGCAGCCGCTTTGCTAACCACGGCCTCGTGAATCTTCGATTTGGCCGGTTGAGGTTGTGCAGCCACAGAATTTGGCGTGGGCCGGGTATGAGAGGGCATAGTCTGAGTCTGAGCCGGTGCAGCCGGTGCTGGCGTGTTGACTTGACTAAACACGTCATTTTGCGGCTGAGCCGCAGCCGGCTCGCTCACGATGCTTTCAGAACCGGTCGGTTGTTGGGCTTGAGGCATTTGATCTGTTTTTTTCTGTATAAATAGTTCCGCAGGCAACATTTTAATATTCATATTTTGTCACAAACAATGCCTTTCAATTATTTTATGTAACTGCGGAACCCGTATATATGTATGGAGCGGCTTTCATCAAACAGCCGCCGCTGATCATTGGTTCTGAATGAATCGAAACATATTGTGCTGAGCGTTCAAGAGATCCTTGTAGGTATCTATGCTGATCCAATAGCCGTCATGTTTATAAACTGACAGCTCGTCAATGGCTGTCAGCTTTTTCAGCAATGTGGTTTCAAGAGACGCTTTCGCATCATCGGTGAGGTACTGGAAGACAGACTTGCTGAGCACGAAAAAACCTGCGTTCACAATCAGGTTGAGGAGCGGTTTTTCCTTGAAGGCCGTCGCAACACCGTTTTTAACCGTCAGGATCCCATATTGGCTCCTGTAGTCAACACCGGTCACTGTGCCCAGTCTATCCATTTGCTTATGGTATTCAAGCAGCTTGCCAATATGAACATCGCCAAGACCGTCGCCGTACGTTAAGAAAAACGTATCATCGGTTACGTACTTTTCAACCATTTTCAAACGAGCGGCGGTATGAGTCTCTATGCCGGTGTCTGCAAACGTGATGTTCCAATTTTGAGCAAATTCATCGAGAAACTCAATATGGTTGTCGCTCAGGCTGAGTTTATAGTTTAAGTGATTGGTATAATAGTCGTTGAAGTATTTTTTGATCTCCTCTCCTTTATAACCGAGCGGCAGTATAAAATCCCGTACGCCGTATTGGCTGAAGTGATTCATGATATGCCAAATAATTGGATGTCCGTTGATGTCTAGTAGGGTTTTGGGAACGATGCCCTCATCCTTGCCCATTCTCATGCCTTTTCCGCCGCATAGTATGACCGCTGTCATGTTGTTTCCTCCTATTCGAAAAGCCGCGCGCAAAAGCCGCTGCTGCGGTGAATCCTTTACAATATCATATGCCGGGCGGGTGATTGTTGATATATATCATGGATTATATTAATTTTGAGATAATCGGAGTAACAGAGTGTTTTTCTACAGAAAAAAGTATGCCGCCGCACCGGCGGCGACGGAGCCGATCACATCGAATACCAAATCCATATCGGTGTCTTTAAGATCGCGCTGCGTTTTTACGGGCATTTTCGTATCAATGGCAAATTCAATAATTTCGAAGATGGCCCCGACTGCGATGCCGGTAAACGTCACCATGACGGCGGCAAACAGCGGGGGCGTGACAGCGGCGGCCATCAGCTTAAGAAATAGCGAGTAGAAAAACAACGCAAAGGCGAAGCTGCCAAAAGCGTGCAGATAGCGGTCGAAGGTCTGCGAGCGGGTGTAGAAGTCTTTGAAGTAGCCAAAGAACGTGTGGATAAAGAGGGCAACGATGACAAGACAGCGGATGAAGAAAGGAACGCCGATAGTAAAGACGGCATCCGCTGCGACGTAGAGGCCGAAGAGTATGTTGGTGACCAGCAAGGATTGAAAATACATCTTGTTGCCGGTGGTTAAGTAGCGAATGGCGATGAACACCTGAGACAGCAGAAAGGCTGTATAAAGAATCCAGAAAAACGTGGGCATAGGCGCTTCCTTCAATCAATTAGTCGGGTTTAGTTTGATCGGAAATAGGGCGAATCATTCGCAAGCGAGGCGGAATGGCGCTGTGCTTATGTGTTTGTGGTGAATGAGAATATCTGTTACAATATGCAAGAGTATTTTTGTTAAACCACATGAGAAGGAGCGAAGATTTGGAAAGGTTCATAGAAAAGATAACGACAAAAAAAGCTCTGGTGATTACGGCTTTATTTGCAGCCGCATTTTTTCTGATAAATTACTCAGGGGTTGGTGTGGCGGGTCTGCTGAAAATAACAAACGGGGCGAATATCCTTGATTTTGAATTCGGGTATTCATCGGCGCAGGCGAACAGCATTGTGACAGCATTGGGTGAGCAGGGGCGGCTGTTCTATCTGACGAAAATCATACCGATAGATTTTGTGTTTCCGGCCACGTATATGCTGTGTTATGCCGGGTGGATCGCGCGGCTGGCGAAGAATGTTTTGCCGTTGAGACGTGCAAAACGTCTTTTGATTCTTCCGCTGCTGGCGATGCTGTTTGATTGGCTTGAGAATATCGGCATCATATTCATATTGACGCAGTACACCGGCATATCTGACGGTGCCGTGGCGCTTGCCAGCACAGCGGGAATGATCAAGTTTACGTTTACGCTTTGCAGCATGGTTACCATCTTTGTGCTGCTCGTGTTGTCGTTGCTTAAAAGACGGTCGAAAAGCGCGACGGCGCAATAACCGAGGAAATTATGCTCATCGATTTTATTACTGATGCCAAAACAGACGATACGCCGATTATGCAGCTGCGTTTTGAAAACGAGACGATCAGCGATACGGATATATCAAGGATCGATTTTGAGTCGGTTCATTTTATCAAGTGCCGGTTTGTCGCGTGTGATTTTACGCGGACGAATTTTTACAGCACGCTGTTTGACAGCTGCGATTTGTCGAACTGCGTGTTTGAACGCAGCTACTGGAAGGATTGCAAGCTCATTGGGTGCAAGGCGGTGGGCACCAATTTCCATCAGGCGCATTTTAACAGCACGCGGATAGAGGGCAGCGTGTTTCATTACGCGAACTGCGTGAAGTCCGTGTGGATGAACTGCGCGGTGGAGGATTCTGATTTTAAGGAAGCGTTTCTGTCGGAAGTGAAAATGAAGCAGGTGCGGCTGAGGCAGGTGAACCTGACCCGTGTGGATTTTGTGAAGACGCCGCTGAAGGATATGGATTTGTCGGATTGTTCGATAGAGGGGATATTGCTATCGGAGACGTATGCGGAGCTGCGCGGGGTGAAGGTGAGCATGGCGCAGGCAGCGGAGTTGGCGCGGCTGCTGGGGGTGAGAATAGTGTGAGCGAAGGGCGCGGGGGGTGATTTTTGTCATTCCGAGCTTGTCGACTA
>JAEZIW010000132.1 GCA_023436525.1 Bacillota bacterium
CATGATAATAATCGGAGATATACTTAAAAACTTTCTAGAATTAATTGATTTTATTATTCGGCTTGTTCGAATTATGGTTCTTGCAAAGATTGTACAGCTATTCTTTAAGATTGAATCTATCATATACTCGGAGATATATAAATTGAATATAGCATATCTCACATGTTCTTGGTGAAGAAAAAGGAAAAAACTCAATATGGTACAGATTATGGGTATTAAGAAACTTACACTGAAAATTTGCATAATAAAATTGCTAGTTCCTATAAATACGCCAATAACAGCAGCTATTCCAGTAAACCCAAAAGCGAACGATTGCATATATAGACTATCAGCTAATCTTATCTCGTCTTGTATACTTTTGTATTCTTCAATCATTACCTGGAGTTTGTTTGAGACGATATTACCTTCTCTATCAGATGTTTCTGTCTCCGAAGTTTGATACATCATATGCCCTCATATCTTGTTCATGTATTTTGATATTTTTGAGAAATAGCTATGGTGGAAATTATTCAAAATCATAAATAGTCTATTCGCAGTATGTATCGCCTTTCTCTTTCTACCATATTTATCTTTAATGTTCAATGCTTATTATAATTTTTATATATTTACATATACAGGAGTAAGCGTTACGGGTACTGTTTTGGGCCACTGAAAAAGAGCCCCGATCAGAGCTCTTTTGGTTTGTGTATTAAACATTCTTATTCTTCGCTGTCAAACAAATACCTTAATACCGGCCTGCGCGCCGCCGCCACCTCGTCCGGACGCCCCACAGGCGTCGTCACCGGGGCGTTTTTTAGAGCCTCCGGCTCGGTTTGCGCTTGCGCAATCACGTCCTCAATCATCGCAATCGCCGCGTCCAGCGTCTCAATCGATTCGGTCTCGGTCGGTTCTATCATCAACGCCTCGTGCACAATCAGCGGGAAATACATCGTCGGCGGGTGAATCCCCTTGTCAATCAGCGCCTTGGCCACATCCAGCGCCGAAACGCCCGTGCGCTGCTTCAATTCGCTTAAATCCATCACAAACTCATGCATGCAGGGCGAGCCATAGCGAAGCGACGAATACTTTTGCAAACCTTGAAGCATATAATTCGCGTTCAGCACTGCGTGCTCGCTGACCTTGCGAATGCCCTTGCTGCCGAGCGCCAGCAGATAACACATGGCTTTAACGGCCACCAGGAAATTGCCATAAAACGATTTCACGCGGCCAATGCTGTCCGGCCTGTCCTCGGTCAGTCTGTATCTGCCGTTCTCCTCTTCAACAACGGGAACCGGCAAGTATTTTTTTAAATGAGCTTTGCACCCGACAGGGCCGCTGCCCGGGCCGCCGCCGCCGTGCGGTGTGCTCAGCGTTTTGTGCAAATTCCAATGCACCACATCAAAGCCCATGTCTCCCGGCCTTGCTGTGCCGATAATGGCGTTCATGTTCGCGCCGTCGTAATACAGCAGCCCGCCCTTGCCGTGTACAATCTTAGATATTGCAGAAATGTTCTTCTCAAACTTGCCAAGCGTGTTCGGGTTGGTCAGCATCAGCGCCGCCACCGTCTCATCCATCACGTCTTCCAGCGCCGCAACATCAAGGTACCCTTCGGGGTCAGACGCCACGCTGATTACATCAAAGCCACAGAGCGCCGCACTGGCCGGGTTCGTGCCGTGCGCCGAATCGGGCACAATCACCTTGGTGCGCCGGCTGTCGCCGCGATCCAAATGATAGGCGCGAATCAGCAGCAGCCCCGTCCATTCGCCGTGTGCCCCCGCCGCAGGCTGCATCGTTGTCGCGTCCATCCCCGCAATTTCGCTCAACATCGCCTGCATCCGGTGCAGCACTTCGAGGCACCCTTGTGTGGTTTCGCTTGGCTGAAGCGGGTGAATATCCGTAAACTCACGCCACGCCGCCACCGCTTCGTTCACTTTGGGGTTGTACTTCATCGTGCAGGAGCCGAGTGGATAGAAGCCGTCGTCCACACCGTAGGCGCGCTTGGAAAGCGCCGTGTAATGGCGTACCACATCCACTTCGCTAAGCTCGGGCAAACGCGGGAGCTGGTCCCGTTGCATATCCGGCTTCGGCGCATACCGGTCGGTCAGCTCATTTTGGGGCAAACGCACCGCTCGCCGTCCTTCTTTGCTTTTCTCAAACAACAGCTGCATTACCTGCGTCATGCGCCAGCCTCCCCCATCACACCGATCAATCTGTCGATCTGCGTTTTGCCGGTCAGCTCTGTTGCGCACCACAGCACCGTGCCGTCACCCAGCGGTAGCCCGCCAAGTATGCCTTCGCGGTCAAGCCGAGATTGTATTTGAGAAAAGTCCTCCGGACAATTGGTTACAAACTCGTGGAAAAACTCTTTGTTATGGGCACGCTTATACCCGATTCTTTCAAGAGATTCACATAAATAGTGGGCGTTCGCAAAGCACTGCTCTGCCACTCCTTTAAGGCCCTGCGGCCCCATCAGGCTCATATAAATCGCGCTGCGCAAAGCGCACCACGCCTGATTCGAGCATATGTTGCTGCCTGCCTTTTCGCGGCGGATATGCTGCTCGCGCGCCTGCAATGTCAGCACAAACGCGCGCCGTCCGGCAGCATCCTGCGTCTGCCCGACAATACGGCCCGGCAGCTTTCGCAGCAGCTTTTCCGTACACGCCATAAACCCCAAATACGGCCCGCCAAAAGCGAGCGGTATGCCGAGCGGCTGCCCTTCGCCCACCGCGATGTCCGCGCCGAGACTCCCGGCGCTCTTCAGCAGCCCGCAGGCAATCGGGTTCACCGATGCCACCAGCTTTGCGCCCGCCGCATGCGCCTTATCCGCTATGGCTTTTAAATCTTCAATAGTTCCAAAATAATTAGGCGACGCCGCCAGAACGGCCGCTGTGCGGTCATCCAGCTTGGCCTCAAGCTCGGCCAAATCCACCGCCCCGTCGCTCGTGCCGACGGTTTCAATCTCCATTCCCATCGGTATCAGGTACGTTTGCACCGTCTGCTTTACCTGCGGCGCGATGCTGCCGCAAACAAGCACCTTGCTGCGGTTTCTCTCTCTCGTCATCAGGCAGCCTTCGGCCGCCGCCGTCGCGCCATCGTAAACCGATGCATTCGCCGCGTCCATGCCCGTCAGCTCGCAGATCATCGTCTGAAATTCGAATATGCTTTGCAATATGCCCTGGCTCATCTCGGCCTGATAAGGCGTATAAGCCGTTACAAATTCCTCTCGCCCCGCAAGCGCATCAACTGCGGCGGGAATAAAATGCCGGTAAGCACCTGCGCCTGTATACACATCGTCATAAACCTTGTTTTTGCCCGCGATGCGCCGCATTTCGCGCGTCAGTTCCGGCTCGCTCAGCGTCGGGCCGATGCCCGGCGGCTCACGCAGCAGCAGTTCATCCGGTATATCCTTGTACAGCTCACGCGTTGATTGAAGCCCCACAGCATGGAGCAGGCTTAAGGTTTCACCCGATGTGGCGGGGACGTAGTCCATGCTCAGTGTTCCTCGCTCTTTAAGAATTCTTTGTACTGCGCGGCAGACATCAACCCCTTGGCCTCTCCCTGCAGCTCCACCAGCCAGGCGTTATAGCAATCTTCGTTGATCATCTCGGGCTTCTCGGCAGCCTCCTCATTAACCGCGGTCACTTCACCGGACACCGGCGCGTAAACCTCCGAAGCCGCTTTTTGCGTTTCCAGAACGGCCATCTCCTCACCCTGGGCAAATGTGTCACCCTCGATCGGCAAATCCACAAAAACGATATCACCCATTTGCTCCTGCGCATGATCCGTGACGCCGATTCGCAGTGTGCCGTCATCCTGCACCTTCACCCATTCATGTGTCTTCGTATACTGCAGCTCATTCGGTATATTCATATCTTTCCTCCTGAAAAATTTATTTCTTTTTATAGAAAGGAAGCGCGGTCACCTCTGCGCCGATCCGATTCGCGCGCACTGCCACGGTGAGGCTTTGCTCCTCAAAATCGGCAGGAACGAGCGCCATCGCAATCGCTTCTCCCAGTGTGGGTGAGAGCGTGCCCGATGTGACAAAACCAATCTCTTCATCGTTCAGCAAAATCGTCGCGCCTTCGCGCGCGATGCCGCGCCCGGTCAGCCTAAGGCCGATTCGCTTTCTTAAACGCGGCTTGATCAGCGCCTGTTTGCCGATAAAATCCGGTTTGTCTTGCTTGATGAACGAAATCAGCCCCGCCTCAGCCGGTGAGATATCCGCGCTCAGCTCATGGCCGTATAGCGGCATGGCGGCTTCCAGGCGCAGCGTATCGCGCGCGCCAAGGCCGCAGGGCATCACGCAGAACGCCTGGCCCGCCTGCAAGATCATGTCCCACAGCACCGGGGCATCGTTGTTTTGGCAGTATATCTCGTAGCCCGCCTCGCCCGTATAGCCGGTTTTGGAAACGAGGCACGTCACACCGCCGACAGCCGCGTTTTTCACAAATGTATAGTACTTTTGCGGAATGGACTCAGGGTTTGCCAGCTTCGCCATAATGGCAGCGGCATCCGGCCCCTGCAATGCGATTTGAGACATATCCTCCGATATATCGCTGAGCTTCGCATCTCCCGTTATATGTGATGTCATCCATTCAAAATCTTTATCCTTGTTTGCCGCGTTAACCACAGCTAAATACTCATCGTCAGCAAATTTATAGACGATGATATCATCCACCGTACCGCCGTTTTCATCGCACATCGGGCTGTACCGCGCGTATCCCGTTTTCAGATCCGTATAATCGTTGGTCAGCAGATAATTCAGATTTGCCAGTGCGTCTATGCCTTGAAGAATGAATTCCCCCATATGCGATACGTCAAACAACCCCGCGCGTGTGCGCACATTTTCGTGCTCGGCCCGTATACCGCTCTGATACTGCACCGGCAGCAGATACCCCGCGAAAGGCACCATTTTTCCCCCTGCCGCTAAATGTCTGTCGTACAAAGCTGTTCGTTTTTCCATTATCGGTTCCTTTTCAACGTTGCTCGGGAACGTGCCTGCCTATTGCCCCCGCCTTTGGGGGACAACCCCGATAGAATTATACAATTGTTTTATTTGCACCGCAAGCCAAGTTTGGAAAACAATGATAAGTCAATCACGATATTAATATAGTCGCCAAAAGCAACTGATTTGCTGCAATTCGCATTGCTTAAGGCTTCTTCTCGAGCAATAGTAAATGTGTTAAAAAGGTACTATTGCAATTAATGTGGGACGTTACTCAGTACGATTATCCGGTCCACTTCGCTTTGAGAAGCAAGGCGATCTTGACTACGTGCAAAACGGAGTCAACTAAGCCTTTCATATATCAAAAAAACACCGCCTGAGGGCGGTGTCCGCTTAAATTACGATTCTGTTTTTGCCCTTTTCCTTGGCCTTGTACATGCGCAAATCGGCAGAATGAATCAAGTCGTCAATCCCATTCGCCTCCAAACAAGAGGCGATTCCGCCGCTGATGGTGATCTTGGTGCTGACTCCCTGCATGGTAAAGCTCGTTGACCTCAAAGCTTTGCTGATTCTCTCAAGAATAAGCAGCGATTCTTCTTTGTTCGTCTTTTTCAGTATAATTAAGAATTCGTCTCCGCCGAACCGAAAACCGATGTCTTCGGGACGAATATTGGCGCGTATGATCGCCGCTGTTTCACTGATAATAAAATCACCGAACTGATGCCCGAAATGGTCATTGATCGATTTAAAATTATCAATATCCAAAAAGGCGATGCAAAACTCTCTGCTTTCAGCGTTTGTTTTCATCATATCGAATTCATTTTTTACTTCTTCAAAGAACTTGCGGCGATTGTACAATTCCGTCATATCGTCGATGACGCATTGCCGCTTATAAAAATTCCCGACGTATTCGAGTTCTGTGTTCGCTTCTTCGAGACGGCGTTTCTCATCGGTTATTGCCGTCACGTTAAACGATGTTCCCCAGGTACCCACAATTTTGCCGTCAGCATCATAAAGCGGATACTTGTTTACCTGCATCCACGATGTTTCTCCGGTCAGCCAAAATAGCCGCTCGACTTTATTCAGCATCGGCACACCTGTTTCCATAACCTGCATTTCATCCCGCCTGGCTTCCAACGCAAATTCCTTGGAAAAGAAATCAATATCCGTTTTGCCGATGATTTCGTCAACCGAACTGCATCCAAGGCCGCGTATTTGCGCAAGGCTCGCGTCAATAAACCGCGACTCTGTGTCTTTGAAATACACGTGCATGTACTCATTACTCATAATTGCACAATACAGATCTATTTTTTTGTCGGCTAAATGTTTAAAGTGTTTCATACCAATCTCGAATAAGTTTTATTTTTGACTTCTGTTAAGAAAGAAAAAGCAATGAAGAGACCGGTAGCTTACTATGTTGTTGCTTTGTTATGGAATAGCTGCGTTACAAATTTATACTATCATATATATCGTATCATAACAAGCCTTTTGATACGGTGCCGCCTGCTTTTTGTTGATTAATCAGCCCACACAAAAGGGCTCCCGCAGCAACAGGAGCCCGTGTGATTGTCTGAGCGTTTACCAGCTGCCGCCCACGCCGCCGCCGCCGAAACCGCCGCCGGAAAAGCCGCCGCCCGAGAAACCGCCACCTCCGCCCCCGCCGTAGCCGCCGCCCGACGACGCGGGTTTTGAAACCATCGTCGACTGAAAATGAGACATATTGTGCGTCATCATACTGGTGAACATCCAGGCATTAAACACCGGCGAACCGTAGTAACCCCTGTACCAGCCGGGCGGCTCAAGGCCGATGCCTTCAAAGTTCTTTGCCCATTTGTCCGTCACGCCGAGCACATAGGCGTACGGCAGAATATTATAAAAGTACGACGGATTCTGTTCGACAAGCATGAGAATCCTGTCCTTTTCGGCTTTTTCAATAAAGTTCTTAAACCCGATCAGCTTGGCAAGCCATTCGCCGCCCAGCCTTGTGCGCTTTTTCATGATAATGGTGAGCGGCACCATGGCCAAGGTCGCTCCCGCCGTCGCCAAAACCACACCCCACGACGCCATGCTGAAGGCGAAAGGTGTAATAACGATATAACCAAGTATGGCGAGCGAAAGCAGCACCACAGAAACAACAAGCCCCGCTATACGGCTGCCATGCTTCGTCGAACGCCATTTCTCAGCCACACGCACCAGAATAAACACCGGTACACTGATAATCACGCTGATAATGACGGCACCAACCACACCCGCCATCACTTCATATGTATCACTGAAAATGTAATGGAACAGCGCGAGCGCAATCGGCAGCATCGTCGCAAGCCCCATAAACGCGCGCGCGCGTTTGGATTGCTTGGTGAAAAGCTGCTTTTCTTTTACGCTTTCAAAATAACTGCTGACACCTGTCTTCGTGGCGGCCATCGTGGTATAAAAGCTGTATTTCAAGCTCGAGAGTGCCACAGCGTTGCCTTCGCGAAACAGCTTGCTGAACATCGTCTTTTCATAAGGCTTCGCATCTTCGTCAAGATACTTGAGCTGCACCAATTCAAACTCGTTTTTCTCTTTCTCGTCAATACGCAGATACCCTTTATCTGCCCAGTACAAAATCAGCGACACCACATCCTTGTCATCCACACAGCCGTCTATCACATATCCGGCCTCGGCTGATGTCATACCGTCCGGCGCGTAGAATTCCACGGTGGGGAATATCCTATCGTCTCGCCCGAAAACAAACCAAAGTATCAGTGAGAGCAGCACCAACGCACCGCTCAGCACATACAGCAAGATGTCCCATGGGTCACCCGTCGTTTCGTTCACAAAATACCCTTCGGGAAACTTCATGCGAACCGTCATAATTTCGCCGCCGTCAATTGGCCGCAGCGCATGCCCTTTGAGCAGTTTACCGTCCTTCTCCCACGCCACGGACGAATTGTCTGTTGACCCGTACGACCCCAGCGTCACATTGACCTCCGACTCATCAAAGTCTTTGGGCAGCTCGATGACAAAGACCGCGTTCTGAATGGTGTCACCATAAGCGCAGTTGATAATATTCCTGTAAAACTTGTCGAAGGCATCATGGCTCGGGTCGGAAACGACGCATTTGTATGTGATCAGATACTGCTGCTCTCCATACACATATTCATCCGGATCGCCTATTTTTGCGCTGAGATAATCGCCGCTGCGAGACAGCTCAAACGGCACGCCGTCTACGTTATAATCGTAAACCCTTGTGGTGTATCTTGCGCCTTCATAGTCGCCCGCAACCTGCACCTCGTGGAATATTCCGTGGCGGTTTTCTTTGAAATCGACGGTAATCCGTTCCACCACATCGAGCACATTGCTTTCCGATACCTTCACATAAACATCATAACCGGTGATGTCATAAGCGTCATCAGCCAGCGCCGCCCCCGGTACGCAGACCAGCACCAGCGCGGCGATGAGCAGCATCAAAGTGAATTTTTTCATGAGCCCTCCTTATCAACACCCTGTTGA
>JAEZIW010000208.1 GCA_023436525.1 Bacillota bacterium
TTGCTCCAGATGTTTTTCGATGTCCAGACCAAACCACCTTGATTGGTATCTGCCATTTTTCCGGAATAAACAGTCAGGCTGCCGTTGGCAGGCAAAACAGTCTCTGAAGGGAAGAAGTAAACGTCGGCACCTTTTTCTGAGTACAGACACCACCCTGTTAAATCAACCGTCTGCTGCGTATTGTTTGTAATTGTAACGAATTCTGCTTTTGTATCTTTATCGCTGACAGACACATCCGGCACTTCACCTTCTGGCGCAGGAACCTTAATAATGCCCGAACCGTCGTAATAAAGCGTGCCTGTGTCTCCCAGAATGCTTGTTTGCGCGCCGGCCTGTGCTAAAACGGACAGTGTTTGCTGCGCTGCAGGCCTCGTCTCGTCTGTCGGTATCACGGCAAACGCAGGGCTGACAGCCTTCACAAACTCCGCCGAGCTGGACTCGGCACCGCCGTGATAGGCCACTTTAAGAACATCAGCCGCTAAATCCTTGCCGCTGTCAAGAAGGCCCTTTTCCGCCTTGGCAAGCTGATCTGCCGTAAACATAATGCGCTTATCCTTATACACAAACTTCAGCACCATGCTGTTTTCGTTTTCATCTTTGTAATTTTCAAGCGGCCCGAGCACATCAAAAACAGCATCTGCAATTTGTATGCTTTGGCCTGCTGCCGTTGTTTTGATTTCGATGCCAAACTCCTCTTTGGCATCCGAAATTTCTTTGTCGTCCAGACAGTCCGGTATCGTGTAGATACAGTTGCTCTTGGCAAGTTTCAGCACGCTGTTAAGGCCGCCGATATGGTCTTTATGACCATGCGTCACGAATATCGCGTCGAGATGCGTCACGCCGTGTTTGATTAATGTCCGGCCGATTTCCGGGAACCCTTCCTTGGGGCCGGTATCAACCATCACCCAGTGACTGCCGGGCAGACCGATCAGCACAGCGTCGCCCTTGCCCACATCTATGAAATAAACTTGTAAATCACCCGGCTGCACCGTTGCTGGTGCTGTCTGCGTGGTGTTGGACCCGTCATTTGTACAAGCCACCAGCAGCATTAACGCCAGCACAATCAGCAAGATCGAAATCTTTTTTCTCAACATGTTCTCCTTGCGCCAATCTGCATTTTACAAACGAAGACCCCGCCATGCCTGCCAGCGCCAACGGGGCGATAACGATATCTGTTGAATCAGTCGACTTCACTTTTCGAAGCCGAGTTATCCATGTAAAGTATTTACGATTTTCTGTGGTAGTAAACAATCAGCACGCTTGAGAGAATGGCCGTTGCAATTCCGTAAATCAGCAGAAGAATTTTAAAAATATCATTGCCGACAAAGTCCATACCGGGGTTGAATATATCCACCACAAAAAACGTCAGCATCATCAACGAGAGTATCAGGCATAAATGCGGAAGCAGTCTTTTAAACATCGTTCTCTCCTTTATTCACCGGCGATATAGAGGATATCACTTGTTCCTCTGCCGCCATCATATGGCTGATTCATAAATGCGCCGTTAAATGCCATCTCGCTGGAGCGTCCGCCGTCAAGATTATAAGCCACTGTGCACCCAAGGCTGGCCATCAGCTGCGACATTTCCGCTGTCGTGTACCCGTCGGAGTAACCGGGCTGCCGCCCGTCCACCACCACAAAACAGTAATGCCCCGGCTCATAATAGCCTATGGCTGTTCTTGGGTTCTTTGGATTCACCGTGCTGTTGAACGTTTCCATCGGCTGCCCGTCTTTAAGCAGCATGGGGCCAAACGTCCAAACTTGGTACGCACCGTTTGTTTTAATGGCATCAATATCAAATTCCTCAGGCGAAAACGTCTGCATCGACCCATCGTTGTTCATCACAAGCACGTCAGATTTGTATGTTTCGTCACGATAGAGCACGCCGTTTCGCACTACAGGCCCTTTGTTATTGGTGCAATAATCGCCATTAACAGCAAAAACCGCATTATTGGCAGCCGCGATATCCAAGGTGGATTCAGCGTTGCCTGAGGCAAACTTATCGTTGGCAAAGGCTGTTTTAAAATACTTGATATCAGCGAGATAGACATCCGCCACAAAGTAAACCACACTGTCCTTGGTTACCTTTTCAACAGAGATGCTGATGTTGGCATTTTTGTATGAATTATCGGTTTTTTGAACGTCTCCGGCGGTAAACTTGTCGGCAAACTTGGCACGCCACGAATTGGGATCCACGGCAGCCGCAGATGTCTCAGGGTTCGGTGCGCCGGGCGTTTGCGCAGCTGCCTGTTCGGGGTTGTCGGTCGCTGGTGCGGAAGCGGATACAGCGGCTGTTTCAGAGGGAATGGCTCCGGGCAATACAACTGCGTTTTGCCCCAGATCTCTCGGAATAATGAAATAATACAGCGAGAAAATGAGCAGCGCCAGTGCCGCAACAGCGATATCAATCACAAAAACCATTGCCAGCGATATGCCGTTCTTTTTTCTTTTCTTGCCTGCGGGCTGCCTCGTTCGGCCCGCTGCACTGCGCGGCCTTTCATAAGGCTCATCAAAGAAATTGTTCCGATTCCCTCTGTTATCGTATTGCATAGTCCCCTACCCGATTCACATTAGATTTTTCTGTGCTGTATTCTGAATACGATCAGCAATCATGATCACATATGTATTTCGTCTTAAGAAACAATCGCATTTTAGCATATTTTGTCTTCTTTTTCAATTGGGCAGCTATTTGTTCACTGATCGTTCATTTTCTTCTTTGCTAACAGCGATGCAATGCCGATAACCAAAAGACCAACTACGGCAAGTCCGTCAAACGCACGATCTATTGTTTCGATTCTTGACCACCGAGGCAGTGCGATGATAAGAAAAAAGCGCTGAATATGATCGCTGCCAAATTTAAATATCTGTTCATGATCATAAACGCCGCCCTCACAAAGGTTTACTCAAACTTATTCATCATCGCTTGTCAAAATATCGATATCCTTTTTTGTCAGCCGCGCTTTTGATAGCAAATCAGGCCGCCGGAATGCCGTCTCTTTCAGAGACATTCGTCGTCTGTATTTTTCGACGTTCGCGTGATGACCCGACAGCAGCACCTCCGGCACCGCGTCGCCGTCATATTGCGCCGGGCGCGTGTACTGCGGAAACTCAAGCAGCGATTCACTAAACGATTCGCCCGCTGCCGATTCGCCGTTGCCGAGCACGCCATCCACATGACGGATGCACGCATCAATCAGCACCATCGCGGCAAGCTCACCGCCGGTGAGCACATAATCGCCGATGGACACCTCAAGATCAATATGCCTCTTGATAATTCGCGCGTCCACGCCCTCATAATGGCCGCACAATAAGTTGACCGTGCGGTACTCTGAGAGCGCTGTCACCAATGTGTGCGACAGCGTTTTGCCGCACGGCGACAAGTAGATATTGATGGCAGGAGCCTCGCAGCCGCTTTTGATGTGGTTAAAGCAGGCATCCGCGGGCTCCGGCTTTAACACCATGCCCACGCCGCCGCCCAGCGGGTAGTCGTCCGCGCGGCGGTGTTTGTCGGTCGCCCAGTCGCGTATGTTGACGGTGTTGATGGCAATATGCCCCGCTTTGATGGCACGCGCCCAGATGCTGGCTCCGCAAATGGAATCAAACATCTCGGGAAACAGCGTCAGCACATTATAGGTCGTCATATACGGCCACCTCACTGAGCGCCGCCGCATCCACGCGCATCACGCCTGCGCTCACATCAACGCTTTGTATCACGCGTTTCACGGCGGGAAACATGAAGCCTCTTTGGCCCTTCACCACATAAACATCCGCCGCGCCGTGCTGCAATACGTCCTTAAGTATACCAAGCTCACTGCCTGTTTCGTCGAGCACCTTAAGCCCCACCAAATCGATAACGTAATTCTCACCGTCGTCCAGTTCTTCAAGCTCGTCTCGGTTCAGGTAAAGCGTCTCGTTAGTAAGCATTTCAGCAGCGTTGCGCGAGTCCACCCCGTCGAAATGCACATAAATGAACGGCGCGTCAATACGCACCGCTGTGTAGGCGGTGCGCTTAAAGTCGCTGTCCTTTTTCAAGTAGGCAAAGCCGCGCTCGGCAAAGGCATCTAAATTATCCGAAAACAATCGAACCTTCAAATCGCCCCGTATGCCGTGCGGCTTCAATATACGCGCAATTTCAATCATGCTCCACGATCTCAACGACATATTTTTTGCGTGACTTAGTGGACGCCGCTTTAACCACGGCGCGAATGGCTTTGGCTATACGGCCCTGTTTGCCGATCACCTTACCCATATCCTCACGCGCCACACTGAGTTCGAGCACAATGGTTTTGTCGCCCTCGACTTGCTTGACCTTCACCTCAGACGGATTGTCAACCAATGACTCGGCCACGTATTTAACCAGCTCAAGCATATTCATCACCTATTTCAGTACGCCGTTTTTCTTCAGCAGCGATCTAACCGTTTCGGTGGGCTGTGCGCCGTTTTTGATCCATTCCAGAGCCTTGTCGCCATCAACCACGAGCTTCTTGCTCATCGGATCGTAGTTGCCGATTTCTTCGACAAAACGACCGTCACGCGGGGAGCGCGCATCTGCCACAACGATTCTGTAAAAAGGATTCTTTTTCGCACCGATTCTCTTCAGTCTGATTTTTACCGCCATAATTTCCTCCAATAATGTAATGTATGTATCAGAACGGCATACCCGGTATGCCCTTTCTTCCGCGTTTACCCGACATGCTCTTCATAAGCTTTGTCATCTGTTCGAACTGCGTGAGCAGCCGGTTTACATCCTGCACCTTGGTGCCGCTGCCCGCCGCAATGCGCTTTTTACGGCTGCCGCCGATAATATGCGGCTTGCGTCTTTCATCGGGCGTCATCGATTTGATGATGGCCTCGGTATGCGCCATCTGCTTGTCGTCCAGCTGAACGTTGCCAAGCTTGCTGCCGCCCGGCAACATTGAGAGCATATCGCCAAGGTTGCCCATGTTCTTAATCTGCCCCATTTGCTCCAAAAAGTCTTCCAGCGTGAACTCGGCTTTCTTGAGCTTCTTTTCAAGCTCCGCCGCCTTAGCCTGATCGAAATTCTGCTCCGCCTTTTCAATCAGCGTCAGCACATCGCCCATGCCGAGGATTCTGCCCGCCATGCGATCCGGATGAAACGCTTCCACGTCCTCCAACTTTTCGCCGACGCCCGCAAACTTGATGGGTTTGCCCGTGACGGATTTAACGGATATTGCCGCACCGCCGCGCGTATCGCCGTCGAGCTTGGTTATCACCACGCCATTAAGCTCCAGGCTTTCATTAAAGGCCGAGGCCGCGTTGACCGCGTCCTGCCCTGTCATCGCATCCACCACGAGCAGTTTTTCGTGCGGTTTCACCGCCGCCGCGATGCGTTTGACCTCGTCCATCATCTCTTCGTCGATGTGCAAGCGACCGGCCGTATCGAGTATCAGCACATCCACCAGCTTTTTCTTGGCTTCGGCCACGGCCTGCTGAGCGGTTTTCACAGGGTCTTGCGTGCCCTGCGAGAAGAACAGCGCGCCCGCTTTTTCGGCCACCACCTCCAGCTGGCGAATCGCCGCCGGGCGGTAGATATCGAGCGCCGCGAGCATCACGGTACGCCCGTCTTTCTTCCACAGCTTGGCGAGCTTGCCGCACATGGTGGTTTTGCCCGCGCCCTGAAGGCCGCACATCATCACGATGGTGGGCGGGTTCGAGGCAAAGTTCACGCCGACGTGCTTTTCGCCAAGCTCGGCAACAAGCTCCTCGCGCACAATTTTGATAACCTGCTGGCCGGGCGTTAAGCTTTTGAGCACTTCCTCGCCAATGGAACGCTCGGTGACGCGGTTTAAGAAGCTCTTGACCACCTTGAAGTTGACGTCGGCTTCGAGCAGCACGAGCTTCACCTCGCGCAGTGCCGCCTTCACCTCCACCTCGGTGAGCTTGCCCCGGTTTGTTATCTTCGAGAATACATGCTGAAGTTTTTCCGAAAGTCCTTCAAACGCCATCGTTGTTCTCCCATATATCCGATATCTCGTCGATCAGTTGTGTCAACTCATTTTGGCCGCCGTATGCGGCCTTAGCACGCTGCAGCGCGTCCATGGTTTTGCTGCGGCGTTCGACCACCTTGAGGCCCTGCTCCAGCTCTAATAGCTTCTGGCGCGCCTTGGCAATGCCGTCTCGCACGGCTTGGCGCGTGGTGTCTTCTATCTGCGCGATTTCGGCCAGGGAATAGTCTTGATTGTAGTACATGTCGCAGAGCCGCTGCTGCTTTTCGGTCAGCAGAGCTGCGTAGGTATCGAGCAGCAGCACCGTATCAAAATCCTTCTCCAAAGCCGCACCACCGTTTCTTTTTCGAGAAAAGAAAAACTGTAAAGCTAAATTACTTTACAGTGGTATTATAATGACTTATTGGAAAATGTCAAGCGGGAATTGTTGAATACGCCTTAGTTTGCCGGATTTGCTTAGGCCGTCATGATGTTTATCCCCTGCTTTACTTCGCTGACGAAAAAACATTAAGAAATCTTATATAACCTTTCCATCCGATAACATCATCGATATTCTTAATATCTGAACCCCAATAGGCCATTAAATGACGTATCAATCGTCTGTTGAAATTCGCAATAATCAAATACTTTGGTATGTCTTCTCCAACCGAAATTCTCTGCACCTTTTTATATTCGTCGTTGTTCGATGCCGATCTGTAATGATACAAATGAACCGGCTTCTCATGCTCATGCTTCGAAATATATATCATTTTATAATAAAACTTATGGGGCATACCATGTTTTGTGACGGCAATTCCAATCGCTTTAATATCTTCCCATTTGAAAAACCGTTTTCTGTACTTAACCCCCTTAGGCGTGACTCTTATTCTGAAGAAAACCATTTGCCATACAACGATAATCAAAGCCGACAGAAACATAAACGGATGAACGCTATTCGGAGAAACGAAAGCAACATATGGAAAGAAAACGAATAAAGCAATCAAAGTTGTTTTTGGAGCAAAAGCAATATACCATCTGCTTTTACCCTTCATTTTATTGATAATGTCGAAACAGTTTATTTCGTTCATAGTTCCCCAATATTATGACTGTATCACTCGCCGACTTTCTCCCATGTGTTTTCAGAATTCATGGTATATGTCGAACCGTCAAACTCAATCTGATAATCCAGCGGCTCATGCTCCTCGCTGTTCGCATTGATCACATAATCCACAAGCAGCTGCCACGATGTTTTCACATCGCCCGTCTGTGTATTCTTCATCAGGCTCTTGTTCATATCCTCGGCGGCATCAAGCGATATGGGCTCCGCGCCCGACGATTGGGCATAGAAATTCACCATCTCCAAATCGTGCTCGCTGACCGGCTCGGGCGCACATGCCGTCATGGAAATCGAAGTGATTACAATTGCAATAAGAAATAAAAAAACGCGGCGTTTCATCAAATCATCAACTCCTTGATTATGCCCTATGGGCAGATTCACCACCACGCAGATTTCTATTAAATATTACCACAACTATATCTATATGGCAATATAGTATTGTGCCATCCAAACTCATCCGACAAAGGATGATGCGTTATTTAATTTATCGCAGTCAATATCGCCGCATTAAGGCGGCCAAAAGGATTCTAGTTGCTTATTCAAAAAATGATGTATGATGTGGTTCAAAGGCATCGTATCGCCGCGTTGCGGACAAAGAACTCTTTTACTATACAGTCGCTTGCGCAAAAAACGATGCCTTTTTTTGGTTTATAGGCAGTCCCTATTGCCGCATAAAGGCGGCCAATAGGATTCTTTTTTTGATTTTTTCTAAGAACCGGCTACGCTATACTATCAGGCTCTGTGCGAACGCGCGTCAAACGGCTTTAAATTATCCATGCTTTTGCCTATCGCCGCATTAAGGCGGCTAAAAGGGCTCTGTTTTTAATAAAATCGGTTATGCAAAAATGTTGCATTCGGGCGGTATCGGCAATCCTATCGCCGCATAAGGCGGCCAATAGGGCTCCTTTTTGAGAATATTTCGAGCCCCCGAATACGTTATTCGATCAGGCTCTGCGCGAACGCGCGCGCATCGAACGGCTCCAAATCGTCCATGCCCTCGCCCACGCCGAGATACACCACCGGCAGCTTCATATCGCTGCAAATCGCGCAGACGATACCGCCCTTTGCTGTGCCGTCGATTTTTGTAAGTATGATCCCCGAAAGATCGGTGACCTGAGCAAACTCCTTGGCTTGCGAGATCGCATTCTGCCCCGTTGTCGCATCAAGCACAAGATACGTGCGCTTATGATCGGCGTCGTATGCCTTGTCGATCACGCGGTTGATCTTACTAAGCTCGTTCATCAGGTTCTTCTTGTTGTGCAGCCGCCCCGCCGTGTCCACAATCACGAGGTCAATATGCCGGTGCTGTGCCGAATCAATCGCGTCGAATACCACCGCCGCCGGGTCAGCCCCCTCGCCATACTTCACCACGCGCGCTCCGCTGCGCTCTCCCCACATCGAAAGCTGCTCAGCCGCCGCCGCGCGGAACGTATCCGCCGCCGCGAGCACCACGCTTTTGCCCTGCGTCATATAAAGATTCGCCATCTTGCCGATTGCCGTCGTTTTACCCACGCCGTTCACACCCACCACGAGAATGGCGCCTGCGCCCTCAATCTCCGGCACATCAAATGTCAGCATCTCGGTAATGATGTCCACCAGCAGCGGCTTTACCGCCGCCGTATCGGTGACCGATTTCTCTTTGACTTTTTTCTTAAGCGCTGCCATGATATCCTGCACGGCGTTCACACCGATGTCACAGAGTATCAGCGTCTCTTCGAGTTCGTCGTAAAACTCCTCGTCGATCTTCTTAAACGACGCAAGCACACTGCCGACTTTCGACGAGATGTTGTCGCGCGTCTTTTGCAGGCCGCCCTTTATTTTATCAAAAATACTCATATTGTCTCCTTGTCAAGCCGCACCGAAAGCAGCTTCGACACGCCCTTTTCTTCCATCGCCAGCCCATAGAGACTGTTGCACACCGCCATTGTGGGTTTTCTGTGAGAAATCACAATGAACTGCATGGTATCCGTGTACTTCTCAAGGGATTCGGCAAACCTTCTGACGTTGGCTTCGTCCAGCGCCGCGTCAATCTCATCGAGTATACACACGGGTGACGGATTGATCTTCAGCAGCGCGAACAACAGGCTGATGGCTGTCAGGGCCTTCTCACCGCCCGAAAGCAGCGTGATCTTCTGCAGCTTCTTGCCCGGCGGCTCCGCGACGATCTCGATGCCGCATTCCATAATATCTTCGCCTTCTTCAAGTATCAGCTCGGCGCGCCCGCCTTCAAACAGCTCCTTGAACGTCTGCCCGAAGTATTTGTTGATCAGCTCAAAGCTTTCGCGGAATGTCTTGCGCATTTCAGAGACGAGCGACGCGATCAGCTTGTGCAGATCGGCTTCCGCTTTTTCCAGGTCTTCCTTCTGCGTTGTCAGAGAGGTCATGCGTTCCTTGAGCGCGGCGTATTCGTCAATTGCGGCCGGGTTCACATTGCCCATGTCTCTTAATTTTTCGCGTATGCCGTCAGCCTCGCTTTGCGCGCCCGTCATGTCGATTTCTTCGCGCTCGGCAACCGCGTTGGCGAATGTCAGCTGGTACGTATCCCAAAGCCGGTTCTGCGCGGTTTCAATGTCACCCTGCGTTTTCTCCACATTGAAGCCCGCACGCATTGCCTTTTCGGCAAGCTCCGAAATGTCATTCCTCGTCCGGTTAATGCGCGCTTCCAAATCGGTAAGCGCCTGCAGCGACGCACTGCGCCCCTGAAACATATCGCTCTGCTTGCGCTTCAAGTCGTCGAGCACGCTTTGCTTCTCGCGTTGCTTTTCAGCCAGCTGTGCTTTAATCTGTATCAGGTTCTCTTCGCTTTCGGTGTTAAGCTCCAGCGTCTTTTTACGGGCAGCCAGTGCCCGTTCGGTATCCATGCGTTCCGTGCCGATACGCTGATTGTCGCCCACCACCGAGGTGTTCTCACGGAACAACTCCGCGCTTTTGAGTTCAGCATCATGCAGCCGCTGTTTCAATTGCTCAATCAACGCGGCGTTTTTATTATATTCATCTTCGAGCCGTTTATAATCCTCGCTGCGTGTTTCGCTCGTTTGAATGATATCGCTTTGCAGTGCGCTATAGCGCGCTATGTCTTCGCCGACCTGCTTGCGGCCAAGGCGCAGCTCCAGCCGTTCGGTCATCAGCACATCGCAGCGCCGCTTTGTCTCCTCCAATGCGGTGCTCAGCGCATCGCGCTTTTCACGGTTGGTCGCCGTTTCTATTTCGTTGTCGTGCAGGGCTGTGCGCAGCTGCTCAATCTCGCTGTGCAGCGCTTCACGCTGAGCCTTTCTTTCCTCCAGCGCTGCTTCGAGCTTCCTGACCTGCTCAGCGTTTTTCTGCTCGCGTTGTTTCAATTCATCTTCTCGGCGGTCTCTGGATACGAGACCGCTTTTTTCACGCCGCAGGCTGCCGCCCGTGATAGAACCGCCCGGGTTAAACACATCGCCCTCTGTCGTCACCACGCGGAAGGCCTGTCCGCAATTACGCATCACGCGAATGGCGGTATCGCTGTCGCGCACAATCACGGTGCGCCCGAGCAAAAAGTCTACGGCTTTTTGTGCAGTTTTGCATGCGACAAGCTCGCTCGCAATGCCCAAAACACCGTCTCCCTTGATCTTGCTTTTTTCCTCCGCCGAAAGGTATCGCGGGCGAAGCGCCTGCAGCGGCAGGAACGTAACGCGTCCGAGATTCTGTCGGCGCAAGTAAGCAATCAGCTGCTTCGCGTCGTATTCGTCTCCCACAATCACGTTTTGCAGCGCTGCCCCGAGGCACGCTTCCACAGCCGTTTCATAATCGGCGGGAACCGACATCTCATCGGCCACGGTACCCACAATGCGGCTGCCGAGTTCTTTATCCGCTTTACCCGCCAGCATCAAGTTTTTCACGCTCTCGGCGTAGCCTTCAAAAGCCGCTTTCATGTCACCCAGCATACGCAGCGTCGCAGCGCTGGATGAATGCTCCCTGCGAGCGGCTTCGAGCGTTTGCTGTGTTTCCGCATACAAGGCGGAAGCGGTGCGTTCCTTTTGCACCGATTCGTTGAACCGGCGGCGCAGATCGTCTGATTTCTTGGCTGAAAAATCAATGCTCTTATTCAGTGACGCCAGCGCATCCTCATACTTTGTGCCTTCCTCGTCCGCTGCCGTCAGCTGAACCTCAATTTCGTCTAAACGCTGTGCAAAATGGCTGTCTTTCTCCTCCAGCGCGGAAACGGCCGTTCGTACATCGGCCATCTTTTCGATGCTCTGAACCTTTTCGCTCTGCACCGTTTCAATCACACGCACACGGTCTTCCACGGTGCTGCTCAGCGCGTCAAGTTCCTTCTTCGTTTCACTGGAAATCTGCTGCTGCCGCTCAAGCTCTTGCTCAATCTGCTGCAAGCGGCTCAAATTCGTCTGCTCGTTCAGCGTGAGGTCGCTGAGCTTTTTCTGCACCACCGCGATTTCGTCACGCACGCGTTCGCTGTCTTTGCCGATGTTCGCGATGCGCTCGTCGCAGAGCCTGATTTCACCTTCCACGCGTTCAAGCTCCGCCATGCTGACGCTGATTTGGCCCGCCAGCTCGCTGCCCTCCAGCTCAGATTCGCGCGCCTGCTCCTGCAGCTTATTGAGCTTTAAGTTCAGCTTCAGCAGATGCGCTTCCTTTTCGGCTCGTTCCTCTTCCAGCTCTTTTTTCGTTGATTCCAGCCGCGCTATCTTTTCCAGCTGCTTGTCATGGTTTTTCAAAAACAGATTCACATCAAGCGTACGCAAACGCTTGCCGAGTGCGAGGTATACGGTTGCGTCGTCAGCCTGCTTTTTCAGCGGCTCAATCATAAACGCCTGCTCACGCAAAATATCTTCCACGCGAATTAAATTCGCGCGCGTTCTTTCCAGCTTGCGCTCCGCTTCTTCCTTGCGCACGCGGTATTTCATAATGCCCGCGGCTTCTTCAAAAACTCGGCGGCGGTCGGTGGATTTTTCGCTTAAGATTTCGTCGATTCGCCCCTGGCCGATAATCGAATAGCCTTCCTTGCCGATGCCCGTGTCGCGGAACAGCTCCAATATGTCCTTCAAACGGCACTTGGTGTTGTTAATGGAGAATTCGCTCTCGCCGCTGCGATACAGTTTACGCGTCACTTCGATCTCGGTATAATCGGTGCCCATGCGCCCGTCCGTGTTGTCGAAAATGAGCGTGACTTCGCAATGAGAACGCTGTTTGCGTGTTTGTGTGCCCGAAAATATAACGTCCTGCATCATGCCGCCGCGCAGCATGCGCGGGCTCTGCTCACCAAGCACCCATCTGACTGCGTCGGAGATGTTGCTCTTGCCGCTGCCGTTTGGCCCCACAACGCCGATGATTGACCCGCTCATATGCATTTGTGTTTTTTCCGGGAACGATTTGAATCCCGTCATTTCAATGCATTTTAAAAACAAATGGTTAACCTCGCATAAATAATGTTTGTCTGTTGGCTTCCCTTGTTGAGAAACTCTTAATGGCAATAAAAATGTTTATTCTTATATTGAGGCTTCCCCTTGAGGGGGAGCTGTCACCGGAGGTGACTGAGGAGGTGTCAATTCTGCAGTGCAAACGCAACACCTCATCTAAGCGCTTCGAAACGCTTCTCCTGAGAAGACTTCATTCTCACGCGCGCCAAAACGAACCGAAACAAACGGCTGTTTCATGTCCTGCAAAAAAAAATCGGCATTCCTGCCGATCCCGCTCCCCGTCTAGCGAACCTCGACGATCAGCTTGATGGATGTCCTTAATATGCCGTCTATTTCGATGTTGGCAAATGCGGGAACCACGACGATTTCGATGCCTCTCGGTGCCAAAAAGCCGCGTGTGATTGCAATGGCTTTTATAGCCTGGTTGACGGCACCCGCACCAACCGCGATAATTTCCGCGCGCTGGTGCTCGTTAACCATTGCCGCAATGGCACCCGCAACCGACTTTGGCTGAGACTTCGTAGAAACTCTTAAAGGTTCCATACTCTCCCCCAATAATTAAACAATTCATTATATCAGAACACGTAATGATTGGCTATATTTTTCTGGTATAAATAAGCATTGCGCATGGCATCTGCAGCGCGGCTATTTCTCTTCTAATGCCTCATTCAGCATGGCCGCAATTTTTTCTTTTGTCACAACGCCGACGGATTTGGCCGCCACGCTGCCGTCCTTAAACACGATTAATGTGGGAATGCTCATCACACCAAAACGGTGCGCAAGCTCCGGCTCTTCATCAATGTTCACCTTGCCCACAATGGCGCGGTCCTTATAATCGTCGGCGATCTGATCAACCGTGGGGCCGAGCATACGGCACGGATTGCACCATTCTGCCCAAAAATCCACCAGCACGGGGCGCGATGCCGCGATAACCCGCTGTTCAAATTCCGAATGGGTAATCGTGATTGCTTTATCAGACATAATCTATCTCCCTCTTTCTTTTGTTCACTTCTACTTTTTGCCCACCATACGGTAAACGTTGCCCACCGACTTATTATATAACGGCGCGGCCAATTTTAACAGAAAAAACGACAGCACAGCGAAAACAATCGCACAAAGTGCCATGGTGGTATCGGTATTTTGGAACACATGCCACTTTTCCGATAGCAGCCACCCGACAAACACGCCCAAAACAAGCATGATGAGCGGAAACACGTACGCAAGCACAGAGGCGCGCATGGCCTTTTTCATGCGGATGCTCACCGCCACCAGATCACCCACCGACGCGTCGCACTCGTTTTGCATCTGCACCACAATTTCATTCTGTGTGGACAGCATACCGCACGCCTGACACTTGCCGCAGGCCGATGTGCGTATAAATTTTACATGCGCAACATCGCCCTGAACATCCACGACCTGACCGTATTCGTTCGAATCATCCATTGTCTTATTCCGTTATTTTAATGTTGAGCTCTCTTAATTGCTTCATTTCTACGCGAGCCGGCGCATTCGTCATCAGGCAGGATGCGTTTTGCACCTTCGGGAAAGCGATAACGTCGCGGATGGACGTGCAGCCAAGCAGCAGCATCGCCAAACGATCGAGCCCGAATGCGAGCCCGCCGTGCGGCGGCGCGCCGAACTTGAGCGCTTCGAGCAGGAACCCGAAGTTTTCCCAGGCATCCTCCTTGGAGTGCCCCAGCGCTTTAAGCATTCTCTCCTGCAGCTCCGTGGTATGAATACGAATGCTGCCGCCGCCGATCTCATTGCCGTTCAGCACGATATCGTAGGCTTTCGCATAAACTTGTCCCGGGTCGCTCTCAAGCTTGTCCACATCCTCATCCTTCGGGCAGGTGAACGGATGATGCATCGCCATATAACGCTTTTCTTCCTCGCTGTATTCAAACTGCGGGAAATCCACCACCCAGAGCAGATCAAATTGGCTATGATCGATCAACTCCAGCTTCTCGGCGAGCTTCAAGCGCAGGTTGCCGAGCGAATCGTACACAACCTTGTCTTTATCACCCACAAAGAAGATGATGTCGCCCGTTTGCGCATCGAGGCGCTTTAACAGCGTGCTCATCTCGTCGTCGGTGAAGAACTTTGTGATAGGCGACTGCATGCCGTCTTCCTTCATCGATATCCACGCCATGCCCTTCG
>JAEZIW010000084.1 GCA_023436525.1 Bacillota bacterium
GCGTGGGCACGGTGATGGGCTTTGGTTATACGCTGATTATCAGTATTTTAACGTCAATGTTCACGGCACTGGTCATCACAAGAGCGCTGCTCAAGCTGGCGATTTCGCTTAACGTAAAAAACATAAAGCTTTATACCATAAGAAAAAGCGCGGCTGAAACAGCTGCGAAAGGAGGTGAGTAGGCATGCAGTTTATGAATAAAGCGAAGGTATGCATACTCATTTCGTGCGCGGTCATCGTGATCGCGATCATCGTCGGGTTGTTTTCCGGCGGTCTTAACCTCGGTATCGACTTTACGGGCGGCAGCATATTAACTGTGGAGCTCGGTGAGACGTTTGATACGCAAACCGTGAATGCGGCACTGCAGGCCAACAATATCGACCCCAAGACGGCACAGGTGCTGCGCAGCGGCGATACTCAGGCGGTCATCCGCATGCAGGAAATGTCGGAAGACACAGACGACGCGGCGGTACGTGAAGCCATCGTTAAAACATTAAAGGAAACATATCCGAATGCGGACAGCGGCCAGATTGAACATGTTGGCGGCGCGACCACAAACGACATCATACAAAACGCGTTTCTGTCGGTGCTTATCGCATCGGGACTTATGCTCCTTTACATCTGGGTACGGTTTAATCTGTTGTCGGGTATCGCGGCGGTGCTTGCGCTCGTTCACGACGTGCTGATCATGACGGCGTTTGTGTGCATCACACGGATGCAGATCAACAGCTCGTTTATCGCGGCGTGTCTCACCATTGTGGGTTACTCCATCAACGATACCATCGTGGTGTTCGACAGAATCAGAGAGAACAATAAGAAATTCGGCAAAACCAAACCACGCCACCAGGTGGTAGATTTAAGTATCACGGAGACGTTGCCGAGAACGATCAACACCTCTTTAACAACGTTGATCACGATACTCGCGGTTTACCTGTTTGGTGTGCCGTCTATCAAGGAATTCTCGCTGCCCATCATTGTCGGCTTGATATCGGGTACCTACTCGTCGATATTCATCGCGAGCCCGACATGGACATGGCTGCTGGAGGCCAGAGACCGCCATCACAGCAAGAAGATAACAGCCGGGAAAAAGCCGGTGAAGAAGAAAACGAAATAGAACTGCAAACACACAAAAAAGCCTTTCCTCAAACGGGAGAGGCTTTTCGGTATTAACAGAAAGTGAGACGCGGTGCAAAGCTATATTGAGCGTTTGGCGCTTGCCGAATGTACACGTGAGAAAACAGCGGCTGTTCAGGCGGCGACCGGCTTATGTGAGCCGGTGGCGGCTTTGTTGTGCCGTCGGGGCATTGATACGCCGGAGCTTGCCAAGCGTTTCTTACACCCCGGGCCGGAACAGTTTCACGACCCGCTGCTGCTGCCCGACATGGGCGAAGCGGTTCAGCGAATTAAAACAGCCGTTGAAGCCTCCGAGAAAATAACGGTGTATTGTGATTACGATGCGGACGGCACCACGGGCGGCAGTGCGCTGTACCTTCATCTGAAGAGCGTAGGCGCCGATGTCACGATCCAAACGCCGAACCGCCATAAAGAAGGCTACGGCCTCAATGAGGCAGCGGTTAAGCAGATGGCCGAAACGGGCAGCACGCTGATCATCACGGTGGATTGCGGCATCACGAATAGAGAAGAAACACAGCTGGCCCGAAGCCTTGAGATGGATGTGATCATCACCGATCACCACGAATGCGGCCCTGAGCTGCCGGATACGCCGTATATCATCAACGCAAAGCGGAGCGGAAGCATTTATCCGGATGCCAACCTCGCAGGCTGCGGTGTGGCGTTTAAGCTGATCCACGCATTGTCGTCGCTGGCTGAAGCCATGCGCTATATCGACCTGATTGCCATCGGCACCATTACCGATATTGTGCCGCTGCTCGGCGAAAACCGCGTGATTGCGCACATGGGGCTGGATAAAATGCGCAAAAATCCGTCGGCTGGCATCCAGGCACTGGCGGAGGCTTCGGGTATCACGCTTGCGGATGTCTCGTCTTACAACATCAGCTTCGGCCTTGGGCCGCGTATCAACGCGGCAGGGCGCATGGATACCGCCGAGGCCGCGATCGACATTCTCAAAAGCACACAACCCGGCACCGAGCTGAGCCTTAAGGCACAGCGGCTCTGTGCGCTTAACGACGCACGAAAAAAGGACGTGGAGGATATTCTGGCCGACGCAGAGACGATGATTGACAGCTTCGGCTATCACAGCGATCCCGCGATACTGCTCGCCCACAGCGCCTGGAACGCGGGCGTAATCGGCATTGCTGCCGCCAAGATTGCGGAGAAGTATACGCGCCCCTGTGTGCTGTTCGGCGGTGACGATCGCTTGATCGGGTCGGCACGCAGCATTGAAGGCATCAACATCTACGAGGTGCTCAGCGTTTATACCGACCGATACGATAAGTTCGGAGGCCATTCGCAGGCGGCGGGTCTTACCATAGCGCCGGAAATTTTAGATGATCTGCGGCGCGATGTGTGCGCACACATCGTAAAGCACTATGACGACAGCGCTTTTGTGCGGCAAAAGCCGTATGATATGGCGCTTAAAACCAAAGACATCACGCGTGAGCTTGCGGATGACATAAAGAGGCTGGAGCCGTTCGGGCAGAGCAATGATAAGCCTGCCGTTGCGATCATAAACGGCGCTTTAAAATCATCGCGCTTTGTTGGCAAGAACGAACAGCCGCATTTGAAGATGGTGATTGAACAGGGCGGTAAACCCATTGATGCTGTCGCGTTTTACTATAAGGATGCGCATGCGCTGATACCCGGACACGCTGATTTTCTGTGTGAACCCGGAATCGACGGCATGACAAACCGTCCGCAGCTCATTGTACGCGATATTGTCTTTCATCAGGACGATGCGCTGATGAAAAGCTTTCTCACTGCCAACGCGCAGAGCCTGTCCAACGGTTTTTTAGATGAGGTATCGGCAATCGGCGAGCTAAACGGCATCATGCAGGATGAAGCTGTGTTCACGGCGCAATTCTCGGCGCTGCAAGCGCAAAGCCTTTTCGGGCTGTGCGTGTGTGTCCGTACGGTCCCCGCACTGAAGCGCATTGCTGGGATACCCGCCGTTAAGGCAGCGATGGCGCAGGGGCGGCTGATACTGTGGGATCATCAATCGTTTGCGCCGGATAACTGCATTGCCTGCGGCCCCGCAGCGGGGCATACAAGGCTGCTGCATGCCGGCGTGCATTCACAAACCTTCCTTTTCGACGCTGATATGCGTAAAGCCTATCGCAGCCACGCGGCAGACGTTTTTCTCGGGCGCGATAAGCTGCTTGGCGTTTACCGCTCGCTCGAGGGCATGCTCAAACGCCCGCATACGGTTAATGAAATTGCCCGCAAGCTGCTGCTGTCTTATGAGCAGGCCGCTTTTGCGGTACGCGTGCTTGACGAGCTTGGCTTGCTCACTCTCGACAAAAGTGGTAGAATACTGGCATTAAATGTAGGACAGCCGCGTAAAGAATTAAGACAGAGCCGCTGTTATGCAAACTTTGAGGATTTATTGAATGGATGATAAAAGCAGAGGCCACAAACCGCTGATCGAAAAAGTCAAAGAAAATTACTCCAAAGAAGATCAAGCTTTTTTTGAGAGAGCCTTTGCGTATGCCGAAAAAGCGCACGAAGGGCAGATGCGTCTGTCGGGCGAGCCTTTTTTTATGCATCCCTATGAGGTCGCCGGAATACTGGTCGATTTGGGGCTTGATATGTCGACCGTGGTGGCAGGGCTGTTTCACGACATCGTGGAAGATACCGATGTGACACTTGAGGTCATCAGCGAGAAGTTTGGCAGCGAAACGGCACAGATTGTGGACGGCGTGACCAAGGTTGGCAAGGTTAATTTCTCCTCGAAGGAAGAGCATCAGGCGGAGTATTTAAGGAAAATGTTTCTCGCCATGGCGAGTGATATCCGCGTGATTCTCGTGAAGCTCGCTGACAGGCTGCACAACATGCGAACGCTCAAATACCAAAGCGAAGAAAAGCGCATTGAGAAATCGAAGGAGACACTGGAGATATTCGCGCCGCTCGCTCACCGTCTTGGTATCAACGCGATCAAGTGGGAGCTTGAGGATCTGTCTTTAAAGTATCTGGATGAGAAGGCGTATTATGAAATTGCAGCCAAGCTTACGGATACGCGTGCGGAACGGCGTGAGTACATCAACGCCGTGGTTGAAGAGATTAAGGCGCATTTGAAGAAAATCAAGGTGAACGCTGAAATTGAGGGGCGTCCCAAGCATATATACAGCATCTACACGAAGATTCACAAAAAGCACAAGGCTTTTGAGGAAGTGTATGATCTGATTGCCGTGCGCATTGTGGTGGAAACCGTGCGCGACTGCTACGCGGTGCTTGGTACGGTTCATACCGTTTGGAAGCCGATACCCGGGCGGTTTAAAGATTATATTGCGGTGCCCAAGCAGAACATGTACCAGTCGATACATACCACCGTGCTCGGGCGCGACGGGCGGCCCTTTGAGGTACAGATTCGCACCAAGGAGATGCATTCCACAGCCGAATACGGCATAGCCGCGCACTGGCAGTATAAAGAAGGCACGGCACATAGTGAGATGGACAAAAAGCTCGTGTGGCTGCGAGAACTGCTCGAATGGCAGACGGACACCAAGGACTCACGTGAGTTCATGGAAACGCTGAAGATCGATTTCTTTTCCGATAAGGTGTATGTGTTTACGCCCAAGGGCGATGTCAAGGAATTCACCCAAGGCTCAACCCCGCTCGATTTTGCGTATGGCATTCACAGCGAAATCGGCAACAAATGCACGGGTGCCAAAATTAACGGCAAAATCGTGCCGTTGTCTTACCAAATGCAGTCGGGCGATATCGTCGAGATTATCACGTCGTCAGCGTCAAAAGGGCCGTCTCGTGACTGGCTCAAAATCGTCAAAACATCTCAGGCCAAGAGCAAAATTAAAAACTGGCTGAGGAAAGAATACAAGGAAGAAAACATCGTTAAGGGCCGCGATATGCTGGAAAAGGAAGCGAGGCGGCGCGGTTACGATTTAAAATCGCTTTTCAAGGCCGAATGGCTCAAGGATATCTACAAGAAGTATACGCTGCAAAACCCTGAGGATATTTATTCGGCAGTGGGGTACGGCGGCATTACGACGGGGCAGATACTCCATAAGCTGATTGAGGAATATCGTAAGGAAAACAAACCGGCGTTTGAAAAGCCGGTGATGCAAACGCGCAGTGCACGGCTTGGCATTACAAGCGGTATCATCGTAACGGGCTATGACGATATGGTTGTGCGGTTTGCCAAGTGCTGCAACCCGGTGCCGGGTGATGGCATCGTGGGATACATCACGCGCGGGCGTGGCGTGTCGGTGCATCGCAATGACTGCTCCAATGTGTCCTCGGAGGATTTTGAATCGGGACGCATGATAGAGGTAAAGTGGTCAACCAGCGAAAAATCGAGCTATAACGTGGAAATACAGGTGACGGCGGAGGATCGTACGGGCCTGATTGCGGAGGTCAGCAACAAGCTGTTCAGCATGGGCTTTTCCATCACGGCTGTCAACGCGCGCATGGGCAAAAACCGTGTTGCGAATATGGTTTTCGGGTTCGAGATTTCCGAAATATCACAGCTCGATGCGATCATCAAATCGTTAAAAAGTATTTCGGGCGTGCGGGATGTTTACCGCATTCATAAATAAATGATCGCGGTGGTGGAGCGTGTATCGGGCGCACGTGTTCGGGTTGATAATAGAATCGTCGGCGAGGTTGGCAAGGGGCTGCTGGTGCTGCTCGGCGTTTCGCAGGATGACGACGTGAGCGACCTTGAGTACATCGTGCGCAAAACGGCGAATCTTCGAATCTTTCCCGATAACGGCAAAATGTCGCTGAGCGTTAAAGACATCAATGCCGGCGTGCTGGTCGTGTCGCAGTTCACACTGCTGGGCGACGCGCGCAAAGGAAACCGGCCTGATTTTGGCGGGGCTGCGCAGGCGGCGTATGCTCAGCGTTTATATGAGGCGTGCATTGAAGCGTTCAAAGCGGAGGGGCTGCAAACGGCATCGGGAGAGTTCGGCGCAGACATGAAGGTGGAGTCCACAGGCGACGGGCCGGTGACGATATTGCTAAACAGCAAAAGATTGTTTTAGGGTAAACGCTGATTAATTCGAAACGCCGTCTTGACGGCTGATTACGCGCTCTGCTGTGTTGCTGAAATCTTGAAATAGCGCTGCTATTCCTCGATTTCGCTCCTTGCAGAACACGAAATCCGCTCACCAATCCATCATTTCTCAATTAATCATTGTTTACTAGGGAGGAACGGATGAAAGTGGTTCAAATCGCGGTTGGCGAACTGATGGCCAACGCGTTTGTGGTATACATGGAAGGCTCAAGCAAAGCGTTTGTGGTAGACCCGGGGGCGGATTATCCGCTCATCAAGAAACGTCTTGATGATCTTGGAATCACCGAGGTGACGCACATTTTATTGACACACGGTCATTTCGATCACATCGGCGCGGCGGCTGAACTGAAAAAGCAAACAGGTGCGAGGGTGTGCGTTCACAGACGAGATGCGTCGATGCTGCAAAGCAATATCGACAGCCTTGCCGTAATGGCGGGTTTTTCGGTGGAGCCGGTGGAGCCGGATGTGATATTTGAGGGCGGTGAAAGCATCACCGCGGCGGATATTGAGGTGAAGGTGCTGCATACGCCCGGCCATTCGGGCGGCAGCGTTTGCTACCTTGCGGACGATGCGATGTTCTCAGGCGATACGCTGTTTTACATGTACTGCGGGCGCACGGATTTTCCGAGCAGCGACCATGATGAGTATATACATTCTCTGCACGACGTGCTGGGGCAGCTTAAGCAAGACTACACCGTGTATACGGGTCACGGCATCAAAACCACGCTTTTTGCGGAGTTTATTAATAATCCGTATCTGAAAAAATGACGGCACTTTACACCACACACCCCGAATATTTCAACGATATTTGCGAAGCCGTGCGGCTTTTTATCGACACACGGCGCATTGAGCTGCTCGAATCGCCCGAGGCCAAAGCCGAGGACAGCGTGGTGCTGCATACGCTCGAACTGAGCGGCGGCATGATGACAAGCACGGCGCGTTTTTTTACAGACGGTGTGTTCGTATCACAGAGTGAGTTTTCCGTAACGGAACCTTCCGGCAGCCTTGAGACGAAGCGTGAGGCCAAGCGCGCATCGAAAATCAGCGTGTACCGGGCGCTGCTGAAGCATTTTCGCACAACGCTGCCGTGGGGGTCGCTCACGGGCATTCGGCCCACCAAGCTGCTGCGCGACAGCGAAGCACTGCTGGGAACGGACACGGCGAAATCGCTTTTCCTGAATACCTTTGATGTTTCACCGCAAAAATACGCGCTCGCCAAGGCCATTTTGGACGCACAAAGCGGGCTTTACCCCAAAGACGACGACCTTGATGTTTACATCGGCATTCCGTTTTGCGTGACGCGCTGCGCTTACTGCTCGTTCGCGTCGTACACGCCGGATGTGTTTAAAGACGCGGAAGAACAGTATGTGTGCGCACTGCTTCACGAGCTTTCATGCGCGGAGGAAATCATAAGCGGCAGGCGCGTGCGCGCGCTGTACGTGGGCGGCGGCACACCCACCGCGTTGTCGCAGCATAGCCTTGAAAAGGTGCTGGTTCGAGCGTCACAGCTGGCGCGCGGTGCGGATGAATTCACCGTAGAGGCCGGCCGGCCCGACACCATTACGGCAGAAAAGCTGGCGCTGATCAAAGCATCGGGCGCGCGGCGTCTCAGCGTGAACGCACAGACGATGTTTGACGAAACGCTGCAGCGCATCGGGCGGCGGCACACGGCGGCCGAGTTTCTGGCCGCGTATGAGCTGGCCGCACAGGCAGGCTTTGATGCCATCAATGTAGATTTAATTGCGGGGCTGCCGGGCGAAACGGAGGCACACACCGAGCAGTCGCTGCGGCAGGTGATGGCGCTCAAGCCGCAGAACGTGACCGTGCATACGCTGGCCGTTAAACGCGCCTCCAAGTTCGCGGAGGCCAACATGGGTGCTTTCCCGACGGACGCACAGACCGCGCAGACGCTCGAAACGGCGCATGCGATGCTGGAAGCGGCGGGCTATTACCCGTATTATATGTACCGCCAGAAGTATATGAAGGGCAGCCTCGAAAACGCGGGCTACACGCGGCCAGGGCACGCGTGCCTCTATAACATCGACAATATGGAAGAGCTTTGCGACGTGCTGGCCTTTGGTGCGGGTGCCATTTCCAAGCGGCTGTTTAACGGCGGTGCGCGTATAGAACGCGCCGCGAATGTGAAGGATTTAAAGGGGTATATTGAGCGGCACACCGAAATGGCGGATGCCAAGAGACTATTGTTTGAATGCGAAAAAAACAAGTTGACATAAAGGCCGCCGTCAAATATAATTTTACTCGTTGACGATTGCCTAGGGGCAGGTAAAGGTATGAATATTGATTTAAGAGAAGCGATGCTCAACGAGGGCGAGCTTTATTCATCGGAATATCACGGCGCGTTTGACGGAATTGATTTCCTCGGAGAACGCTATGATTTTCCTCAAGGCATTAACGTTGCGGCGGATTACCGCTACGACGGAGAAGGCGTGATAGTGACCGGACGCTTCGATGCGAAGGCCACCGTGAACTGCGCGAGATGCCTGCAACCGTTTTTGTATACGATCGGTTTTCAATTTGCCGAGTATTATAAAAAGCAGCCGGAAGAAGGCGAGTATGAGTTCCAGGGTGAATCCATAGAGCTTGACCGGATGCTCGAAGACAATGTTGTGGTCAATCTTCCCACACGGTTCTTATGCCGGGAAGACTGCAAAGGGCTTTGCAGCCACTGCGGGAAAGACTTAAACGAAGGCGAATGCGGTTGTCGGCCAGATGTGGACCCGCAGAGTCCGTTTGCCGGTCTTTCAAAACTGTACGATGACGAGGAGGTGTAGATAAATGGCGGTACCAAAAAGAAGAACATCCAAACAGCGCAAACACACAAGAAAGTCGGCTAACTATAAGCTGACGGCACCCGGCATCGCGGCTTGCCCGCAGTGCCACGCAATGAAGCTGACCCACAGGGTATGCCCGACATGCGGATACTACAACGGACGGCATGTCATGGATACCGAGAAAAAGGAAAAGGCGCAGTAATACGCCTGCTGCGTTACCAGCGCGGACACATGATAAGCATTAAAAACGGGTGCTTTACGGGCCCCGTTTTTTGTCGTGCTTTTTGTTTTTTTGATGATATTGCACCGCAATGATGTGTGTTTTTTGAAAAAGAAAATATGTTGCAATGACTTTGTATTTTTTATATACTACCCATATAAAATGAAGATGTGAGGTGCTCGCTTGAAAGTCATTGTTGACGCCATGGGAGGAGACAACGCGCCGCAGGCCATCGTTGAAGGATGTGTGCTTGGGCTTAAAGAAATGAGCGGCCTTCATATCACGCTGACGGGACCGTCTGATGTTATTGAAAAAGAGCTTGCGAAATATGAGTTTGATGCATCGCGCATAAATATTGTTCATGCGACTCAAGTTATAGATATGGCGGAGCCGCCGGTGGAAGCAATTCGCCAGAAGAGCGATTCTTCGCTGGTAAAAGGGCTGCGGCTGCTGAAAGACGGTGAGGGCAGTGTTTTCATTACGGCAGGCAGCACAGGCGCAACCATTGCCGGGGCCACTCTGCTGGTGAAACGGCTGCCGGGTGTGAAGCGCCCCGCGCTGGCACCGCTGTTGCCGAGCAAAACCGGCAAAGTGCTGCTGATTGACTGCGGGGCGAATTCTGAATGTCGGCCGTCGTTTCTTGCTCAGTTTGCGCTGATGGGCAGCGCTTACATGAGCCGGGTGGAAGGGATCGATTCGCCGCGGGTGGGCCTTGTGAACAACGGTGCGGAGGCTGAAAAGGGCAATGAGCTGACCAAAGCGGCCTATAAGCTGCTCGAGGAGATGCCCATTCATTTCGCGGGAAATGCCGAGGGACGCGATCTGTTATCCGGCGACTATGATGTAATCGTCTGCGACGGTTTTACAGGCAATGTGATACTTAAATTCTTGGAAGGCGCTGCGGGTGTGCTGATGAGCATGCTCTCAAAAGAGCTGAAAAGCTCGACGCGCACCAAGATCGGCGCGGGGCTGGCAATGCCCGCGTTCAAGCGGTTTAAAAAGCGTATGGACTACACCGAGTACGGCGGCGCGCTGCTGCTGGGTGTGAACGGCGGTGTTGTGAAAGCCCACGGTTCGTCCAACGCCAAGGCGATATTGAGCACTTTGCGGCAGGCAGCCGGGTTTATCAACGGCGATGTCGTTAATGTAATAAAAGAAGAAGTATCAAAAGTAGCACTCAGCGACTAAATAAACGAATTCAGGAGGCTCGCAATGGTATTTGAAAAGGTTAGAAAAATCTTGTCCGATCAGCTTGAGATTGACGAAGACAGCATCACGATGGATTCCGACCTCGTCGAGGATCTGAAAGCGGATTCGCTGGCTATCGTTGAGCTCATCATGGATCTGGAACAGGAATTCGATCTTGATATTCCGGATGATGAATTGCCCAAAGTTGGAACAGTGAAGGACGTTGTAACTTATATTGAGAAGAACGTCGGCGGTTTCTAAAGCGGACAAATGCCCGGAGCGCAAATTTAGCCTCCGGGTATTGCTTTTGCGCTCTGCCGCCGCCGCGAAAAAAGCGGTGTTAATATAATGACAGAAATCGATTTTTCCGAGCTGGAAAAAAGCATAGGCTATACCTTTCGGGATAAAAAGCTTTTACAAAGAGCTTTTATTCATGCTTCGGCAGATATGGGAGAAAGCTACGAGAGGCTTGAATTTTTGGGTGACGCCGTGCTGGCTCTTGCGGTGAGTGAGTATCTTTTTTTTGAGAGACCCTCAGATTCTGAAGGAGAGCTGACCAAATGCCGGGCGGCGCTGGTTAACGAGACGGCGCTGGCTGAAGTGGCGCGCAGCCTGAACATTAAAGAATATTTCACGCTCGGACGCGGCGAACGCAATTCGGGCGGCATGGATAAGCCGTCGATACAGGCTGATGTGGTGGAGGCGCTGATAGGCGCGGTTTATGTGGACGGCGGTTTTGAAAAGGCCAAATGGCTGGTGAATACACTGCTCGAGAAGAGCTTTGAAACGGTGCTGTCGGGCGGCGGTTTTCGCGATTTTAAAACGCGTTTGCAGGAGCACTATCATAAACAGGGAATCAGCGATATCCGTTATATCGTCTATAAAGAAGAGGGGCCTCCTCACGACCGGGTGTTTTATGTGAAGCTTGTTGTAAGCGGTACAGAGGTCGCGCAGGGACAGGGAAGGTCTAAAAAATTTGCGGAGCAGAAGGCGGCCAAAGCCGCTTTTCTGGACGCAGTAAAATAGGGGTGGTTTTAAATGCTCGATTATTCAAAGGTGAAAGCGGCAGACGAAGAAGTCTACAAAGCCATGATGGATGAGCTTGACCGTCAGGAGAACAACATTGAGCTCATCGCTTCCGAGAATTTCGTTTCGGAGGCTGTGATGAACGCGATGGGATCGCACCTGACCAACAAATACGCGGAAGGGTATCCGGGTAAGCGCTACTACGGCGGCTGCGAGTTTGTGGATGTGGCCGAGACGCTTGCGATTGAGCGCGCGAAAAAGCTTTTTGGCGCTGAGTTTGCGAACGTACAACCGCACTCGGGCGCACAAGCGAACACCGCGGTGTATTTTGCGATGCTCGAACCGGGCGACACGATACTCGGTATGAACCTCGCGCACGGCGGGCATCTGACTCATGGCAGCCCGGTGAATATCTCGGGAAAATACTTCAACATTGTGCCATACGGTGTGAGACAAGACACAGAAATGATCGACTATGATGCGCTGAGAGAGCTTGCGATGCAGCATAAGCCCAAAATGATTGTTGCGGGCGCAAGCGCGTATCCGCGCAAGCTCGATTTCAAGCGGTTCCGCGAGATTGCGGATGAAGTGGGCGCGCTGCTGATGGTGGATATGGCGCATATCGCGGGTCTTGTTGCGGCGGGCGAGCATGAAAGCCCGGTGCCGTATGCCGATTTTGTGACGACGACAACGCACAAAACGCTGCGCGGGCCGCGCGGCGGTTTGATACTTTGCAAGGAGCAATATGGCCCGGCAATCAACAAAGCGGTGTTCCCGGGCACACAGGGCGGGCCGCTGATGCACGTGATTGCTGCCAAAGCCGTGTGCTTTCAGGAAGCGTTTTCGGATACGTTTAAAATCTATCAGCACCAGATTGTGCTGAATGCCAAAGCACTTGCCGAGAGCCTTTCAGCCAACGGCATCCGGCTCGTATCGGGCGGCACGGATAACCATTTGATGCTGCTTGATCTGACCGCGCAGGACATCACGGGCAAGGAACTCGAAGCGATGCTCGGCCTTGCTGGCATCACGGTCAACAAAAACGCGATTCCGTTTGACACACGCAGCCCGTTCATCACGAGCGGCGTGAGAATCGGCACACCGGCTGTCACATCGCGCGGCATGGATGAAGCCGACATGAAGCAGATCGGTGAGTGGATTGCCGATGTGGTGAAACGGCGTGAAGCGGCGGTAGACGACGTGCTTGCGAAGGTGCGCGCGCTGTGCGCCAAACGGCCGCTGTATAAGAAATAAGGACTAATGCAACAACACCATCGGCTTTAAGTCGGTGGTGTTTTCTTATACGAACGGATATGCATCAGCCTTCGAACAGTTTTTTTCGAAAACATGAAGCACTGTTGTCATGTTTGCTGTGATATTGTAGCTTTGAGACAACAGTGAAAGAGACAGCGCATTCAATGAAGGTTGGGAGGCTCATCAAAATGGCGGCAAGTTTGTTTCATGAAAAGGCGATTATGCCAAACGACAGCATGGTGGCAGCGGTGCTAAACGATAAAAAAGAGGTTTGGGATCTATTAGAGTCTCACATTATTAGTAACTATAAATATATTAAAAAGGAATGGAAGTTCTACAGTAAAAAAAGCGGATGGTCATTATTGTTCAAGGATAAAAGGCGGACGCTGCTTTACATCATCCCTTTTGACGGTTATTTTAAAGCCTGGTTCGTGCTGAGTGAAAAGGCCGTTGCCACTGCCAAAAACAGCGCTTTGCCTAAAGAAGTGCTGAAGACGATTCGTGCGGCTGCCTCTTACGTTGAGGGAACCTTGTTTGATGTGGATGTCAAGTCGGAACGGGATTTACTGCCTGTTTTTGCGCTGCTTCAAATAAAGGCAGAAATGTAGTATCAGAAAAATGAATATGAATTGGCTTTGATCGACAACTGGAAGATCATAACTCATTGTTGTTTTCAGTCGCTAATTTTCATTCTCGTCCAGAAACTTTTCGAATTTCTTTTCAGAGAAAATTTCATTGGTTACGAAGCTTCCGTCAAAGAAGAAGCTGTAGGCGGTGATCGGTGCGGGGGCGCTTTGCGCCTCCAGCATGATGCTGTCAGCCGCCGGCCGATGCTAAACAATGAAGCCCAAATTATGCAAGCTGTACTGAGTCAAATTGCAAATTATCTGCGGCACCACAAAAAACGAATTGCTTCCTCTTTGTTTTTTTGATAGAATACATCTGCGAAATTACATTTTTTATGAATACAGTTTTGTCAATGCAGACAAATATAATAAATAATTGAATAGGAGTGCTTATGAAAATTTTAGAGAAGACGATGCAAAATGTCATTAAACGCAATCCGTCCGAACCGGAATTCCACCAAGCTGTTAAAGAAGTGCTTGAGTCGCTGGAAATGGTTGCAGAAAGACATCCTGAGTATGTTGAAGCCGGCATCTTTGAGAGAATCGTTGAGCCCGAAAGACAGATTATGTTCCGGGTTCCGTGGGTAGACGATAACGGAAACGTACAAGTCAACAGAGGATTCAGAGTTCAATTCAACAGCGCCATAGGGCCATACAAAGGCGGCTTGCGCTTCCATCCGTCGGTTTATCTGGGAATCATCAAATTCTTGGGATTCGAACAAATTTTCAAAAATTCATTAACAGGCTTACCCATCGGCGGCGGCAAAGGCGGCAGCGATTTTGATCCCAAAGGCAAATCAGACAGAGAGATCATGGCATTCTGCCAGAGCTTTATGACAGAGCTTTCCAAACATATCGGAGAAGATACTGACGTTCCGGCAGGCGATATTGGCGTCGGCGGACGTGAAATCGGCTATATGTACGGGCAATATAAGCGCTTAAAAAATAACTTTACGGGTGTTTTAACAGGTAAAGGACTGAACTGGGGCGGAAGCCTTGCGAGAAAGGAAGCAACCGGTTACGGTCTTTGCTACTTTGTCGACGAGATGATCAAAGCCAAAGGGAAGTCGTTTAAGGGCGCGACCGTTGTGATTACGGGCTCGGGCAATGTGGCCATTTATGCGGCCGAAAAGGTTACGGAACTGGGCGGCAAGGTTGTGGCTTTAAGCGATTCCAACGGCTACATTCATCATGCCTGCGGTATCGATCTGAAAGCGGTTAAACAGATTAAAGAAGTTGACAGAAAGCGTATCAAGGAATACACGACATATCATGTCGATTCCATATATACGGAAGGCGACGGTATTGCCAGCATCAAGTGCGATATATTCCTGCCCTGCGCCACTCAGAATGAGGTGGACGAAAAGGCAGCCAAGACGCTGGTGGCCAATGGCTGCTATGCGGTGGGCGAAGGCGCCAATATGCCCAGCACCCCCGAAGCCATCAAGGTTTTCCAGGATAACGGTGTGCTCTTTGCTCCCGGCAAAGCCGCAAATGCGGGCGGCGTTGCCACGTCAGCGCTGGAAATGTGCCAGAACAGCATGCGCTATTCCTGGACATTTGAAGAAGTGGATGCGAAGCTCAAGAATATCATGATCGGCATCTACAAAGCCAGCAGCGAAGCCGCGAAGGCCTACGGTCTTG
>JAEZIW010000179.1 GCA_023436525.1 Bacillota bacterium
GTGTAAGATACGAAAGCCCCACGTTAATCAAAAAGTTCAGCCGCGCATGCAACTCCTTGAGTACCCTGTCGGCGATCATCCTCTGCTTTTCGGTGAGAACGAGCGTATCAAAAAAGCTGCGCGCCGCATTAATCGGCATATCCGATACCTCGGCAATGTTTTTGCCGCCGATTTTTACCGCCAGCGGCTCAGCCTTATACCTTGTTCCGCCGCACTCGGGGCAAAGGAGTGTCGCCATGTATTTTTCATACTCGGCCTTCATCATGTCGGAATCCGTCTGCATGTACCGTCGCTCGATATTCGGTATGATGCCCTCGAAGCGGTTTAAGAATGTGCCTTTGCCGTAGTCGGATGAATAGTCTACCTCGAAGCGCTCATTGTCTGTGCCATAAAGCAGCTTTTCCTGAACGCTTCTGTCGAGCTGTTCAAACGGGGTATCCATATCAAAACCGAAGTGGCGTGCCATGCCCTTGAAATACTGTGTTCCCCAGCTGTCGCCCGATGCAGAGTTCCAGCCGGAAACGCGTATAGCGCCCTCCGCAAGCGATTTGGTTTTGTCCGGAACCACGAGGTCTTCATCCACCTTCATGATGGTGCCAAGGCCGTGGCAGTGCGGGCAGGCCCCGTATGGCGCGTTGAACGAAAACATACGCGGCGATATCTCTTCGATACTGATGCCGCAGTCGATACACGCATAGTTTTGAGAATAACGCCGTTCACTGTTGTCACTCATATCTACGATTTTAATCACACCATCGCCGCGTGTCAGTGCCGTCTCCACAGAATCCTGCAGACGCGAGCGGGTATCCGCATTCAGCACAATACGGTCAATCACCACATCGATGGTGTGCTTGATGTTTTTATCCAGCACGATCTCTTCGTCGAGCGTGTATGTGGCGCCGTCCACCACCACACGCGTATAGCCGCTGCGGGACAGATCCTCGAGCAGCTTGGTATGCTGGCCCTTGCGCCCCGACACAACGGGTGCGAGTATCATAAGCTTTGTGCCCTCGGGGCGGCTCATAATGTCGTCTACAATCTGATCCGGCGTTTGCCGCTCGATTTTTTTGCCGCATTTGGTGCAATGCACCTCGCCTGCGCGTGCATACAACAACCGCAGATAGTCGTGTATCTCCGTTACGGTGCCCACGGTGGAACGCGGATTCCGGCTTGTCGTCTTCTGGTCTATTGAAATCGCGGGCGACAGCCCTTCGATGGAGTCCACATCCGGCTTGTCCATCTGGCCCAAAAACTGACGTGCGTAAGCCGACAGCGATTCAACATAGCGCCGCTGCCCTTCCGCGTATATGGTATCGAAAGCGAGCGACGATTTGCCGCTGCCTGAAAGCCCCGTAATCACAACGAGTTTGTCGCGCGGTATCTTAATATCGATGTTCTTTAAATTGTGTTCCCTAGCACCCTTAATCGTAATGTAATCCATGGTTGGTCTGCTTATCCTTTTCTGATGATTTCCTTTAATCTGAACAGCTCGTCGCGCAATGCCGCCGCCGTCTCGAATTCCAGCTCGATGGCCGCTTGGCGCATCTGTTTCTCTATGATAGCCGCTTTCTTCACCGCCTCGGCCTTTGTGAGCTTCTCGGTATCCTTCACAGGCTTGGTGATTTCAAGTACGCCGTATGTCTCTTTTACGATGGTTTTCGGCGTGATGCCGTGCGCCTCATTGTACGCCATCTGCGTTTCTCGGCGGCGCGCCGTCTCGTCAATCGCGCGGCGCATAGAGCCTGTGATGGTGTCCGCATACATCAGCACGCGGCCCTCCACGTTTCTTGCGGCACGTCCAATCGTCTGAATCAGCGACGTTTCGTTACGCAGGAAGCCCTCTTTATCGGCATCGAGCACCGCCACCAGCGCCACCTCGGGCAAATCGAGCCCCTCGCGCAGCAGATTGATGCCGACGAGCACGTCGAATTCACCCATACGCAGCCCGCGTATAATCTCCATACGCTCCATCGTGTCCACATCGCTGTGCATGTATTTCACACGCAGCCCCAGCTCGCTGTAATAATCGGTGAGCCGCTCGGCCATTTTTTTGGTCAGCGTTGTCACGAGTACGCGAAACCCATTCTTGACTGTGGCACGAATTTCTCCCAGAAGATGCTCCACCTGCCCCGCTGCCGGCACCACGGTAATCTCGGGGTCTATGAGCCCTGTGGGGCGCACAATCTGCTCCACCACGCTGCCCGCCAGCTTGCGCTCGTATTCGGCGGGCGTAGCGCTTACATACACCGTCTGCCCGCGGCGTTTTTCAAACTCCTCGAACTTCAGCGGCCGGTTGTCGTAAGCGGACGGCAAACGAAAACCGTATTGCACCAGCATATCCTTGCGTGAGAAGTCGCCCTTATACATCGCGCGCACCTGCGGCAGCATCACGTGAGACTCATCCACAATCATCAAAAAATCGTCCGGAAAGAAGTCGAGCAGCGTGAACGGCGGGTCTCCAGGCTTGCGTCCATCGAAATAGCGCGAGTAGTTTTCGATACCCGTGCAATACCCGAGTTCGCGTAGCATTTCGATATCGTAAACGGTACGCTGCTTGATGCGCTCGGCCTCAAGAATCTTGCCCTGCGATTTGAAAAGCTCCACCTGCTTCATCATATCGTCTCGAATCTCATCGAGCTTTTCTTTCATGTATTCCCTGTCCATCGCATAATGCGTGTTCGGGAAAATCGCGATATGCTCGCGCGTGGCCAGTGCACGCCCCGTGACCACATCGATCTCGAGTATGCGCTCCACCTCGTCGCCGAAGAACTCGATGCGCACTGCTTTTTCCATTGTGTTGGCCGGAAACACCTCCACCGTGTCGCCGCGAACGCGGAACCGCCCGCGCGTAAAATCCATGTCGCCGCGCGTAAAGCTGTTGTCGACTAAGCGCTCGAGCAGATCGTCGCGTTTGATTTTTGTGCCCGGACGCAGAGAAATGCTCATGCCGTTGTACTCCTCCGGGTCACCGATGGAGTAGATGCACGAAACAGACGCCACCACAATCACATCGCGGCGCTCCAGCAGCGACGATGTGGCGCTGTGGCGCAGGCGGTCGATCTCGTCGTTGATACTTGCGTCCTTCTCGATGTATAAATCCTTGCCCGGCACGTACGCCTCGGGCTGGTAATAGTCGTAATACGAAACAAAGAACTCAACAGCATTTTCGGGAAAGAACTCGCGAAACTCGCTGCAAAGCTGTGCGGCCAGCGTTTTGTTGTGGGCAAGCACAAGCGTCGGGCGCTGCACGCGCGCAATCACGTTGGCCATTGTAAACGTTTTGCCGCTTCCCGTCACGCCGAGCAGCACCTGCGCGTTTTTACCCGCTTCAATGCCGGCTGTCAGCGCATCGATTGCCTCGGGCTGGCTGCCGGCCGGCTGGTATTTGGATTGGAGTTTAAAATCCATGACGATTAACCCTTCTGTCTCATGCGGCACGGCGTATACCCTGCCAGCTTCTTTTCAACAAATTTCACATCAAGCCGCGCGAACCGTTGGAGGCCGTTTTCCATCGGCACATTCGGCCAGCCGTCTCCAATCAGCGGCATCGCGTATTTAATGAAATCATCCGTTACATCGATACCGCTCGGCGCAAGCCAGCTTTGCGGCAGATACCGAACCGAATTCGCCACCGTTTCGAGCTTGACCTTGTCGTAATAGACCTCATATTTGTCTGCCGAGCGGCGCAGCAATGTCGCCATATAGCCGGTGCCGTCCGTCATCGCGATATCCACGGCCTTTGTGCCCACTTGGTACGCTTCTTCAATATCCACTTTAGAGGCATAGATCGACGCGTCGCGCTGCATCACGCCCACCTGCTGGCAGGTGGCCTGCCCACGCGCCTTTAAGCCATGGCGGTTTAAGTAGTTCGTGACCTGCTGCACGGCGGTGGTTTCGCTCGCGCCGTATTCCACATGCCCGAAGCCGTCGTGCCGCGCACCGAGTTCGCCCGCGTCGTACCCTTCGTTCACCACCACAATGCAGCGACCATCGCGCTGCAATTGCGCGTTCACATTGTCCGCCAGCTCCTCGATGCTCTTTTTCGCTTCGGCAAAATATAGCTGGAGCGGCATTCTTCTGTCGGGGTCTCCGAGCCGCGCAGCCGCCGTGATCCAGCCGGACTGACGGCCCATAGCCTGATGCACGCTGACGCACTCAGACACGCCCATACCCCGGCTTTCTTCTTCTATGTTCTGCAGATTCATCGCCCAATACCGCGCGGCGCTGCCGTAGCCCGGCGTATGGTCGATTATTGTGAATGCCTCATCTCCCACATCGTTATCAATCGTTTTCGGCACGCCCACCACGGTTAAATCCAGCCCTTGCTCATGCGCGAGCCGCGAGACATGCGCGGCGGTGTCCATGGAATCGTTGCCGCCGATATAGAAAAAATACCCGATATCGTGCGCGCGCATCACGTCGATAATGCGGTTAAAATCGTCCTGTTGATCGTCCTTCAGCTTATAGCGGCAGGTGCCGATACCGCCCGCAGCGGGCGTATTTTTAAGCAGTCGCAGCTCATTGTCGTCCTGCTTATTGATATCGATGAGCTCTTCGAACAGCACGCCTTCGATGCCGTGCCACGCCGCATAGATACCGCCGATGCTGTCCGGATATTGCCTGCATGCGTCAATCACGCCAAGCAGCGACGCATTAATCACTGGCGACGGCCCGCCCGACTGAGCGACCAGCGCATTTTTCTTCATGTGAGTTTTCTCCTTAAATCATAAACATAAGCAAAAGCTTATGAAGATAAATCAGAATCATGGTAAGATCACGCCGAACATTTTCTTCGAGTGATCGTGGAGCATTGACTGAATGGTTTATACATTGGCGGGAAATCAGCTGCCAACACATTTGCATCCATTTAATCTGCTCTTTCAAAAAATAAGAGCCGTACCATTGGTCGGCACGGCTCTGTTATCCTGCCATTTCAATGCGTATTATAGCATAAATGACAGCAAAAAGGCAAACATAATTTCTGGCGAACAAATGATCTATTTTTCAATTTATCGCATTTCCTTCGGCCTGAAAAACTCGAATATGATCGCGTCGAAATAGCGCACCAACCGCGAAGCATCATCTGTATCGCGCACCGTCCAGCCCACCAGCTTACCGCCCAGCAGCCTGAAAAGCCCCAGCTTAAACCACTTGATGTCCTCATGCTTATAAGCGATAAAATGCGGCCGTGCGACGATATTGAAAATAAGACCCGAAAGCATCACGGTTTGAATAAACGGCTGGCCCTTGTAACCTCTGCGCTTCGCCGAGAGCTGGCCGCGCACAATCTGCGGCCTGATTTTTTTGAACCATCGCACGATACGCGGATCGAACGACTCAATGCAATACGGGCCCTTGTATCCGTCCAGTATCTCGGCTGTCTTTTCGCATAGTGCGTTTCGTCGCGACGATGTTTTTAGCTCGACAATCAGCGCCTGTCTGCCGCCAACCAATTCAAGCACTTCGGTGAACAGCGGAATCTTTTCCTGCGTACCCAGCAGCCGGTAACGCTGCAGCTCCTCATATGTGCAGTCTATAATTCTTTTATCGATGCCGCAGAGGCGCTGTAAATCATCGTCGTGAAACACGACCACCTGATTGTCTGCCGTGATATTAACATCCAACTCGCTGCCGTAGCCGTTTTCTACTGCCGCCGCAAACGCGGCCAGAGAGTTTTCAGGAACCGTTTTATCCTTTGTATGCAGCCCACGGTGCGCGTAGAGCGTGCGCCACAGCACGGGGTTCATCTTCTTCGGGAAGCCCCCCGGCGCAAGCAACACCATATTGAGTATCAGCAGCGCCGCGGCTGCGCAAATAATAATTTGCAGATAGATCATAGCCGCCTCAATCCGCCACGTCGAAGGATTCAAGCTTGCTCGCGGGTGCGATGGGTTTGGAATCGCCATGGCGTACGAACAGCATGGTGAAGAACGCAAGTGCGACAAATATTGCACCGTATGGCATAAGTGTTGAGAAGCCAATTTTGTCAAGCAAAAAGCCTGATAGTATTGGCGTAATCACTTGCGCTGCCATTGAGAATGTGTAGTAATAACCCGTATACCTACCAACACTGGCACCCTTGGACATTTCAAGCACCATAGGCAGCGAGTTAACATTGATAGCGGCCCACGCGACGCCCGCAAGTGCAAATGATAGAAACATCAACGGCGAAAAAGCTGTATATAACGATGCTGTACCAAAAACAGCGGCGAGCAGCACAACCCCGCCTAAAATGCTCTTGCGTCGTCCAATTCTCATAGAAAGATATCCAACAGGTATAAATGCAAGTGTTGCAGAAACAACCGCTACCAAAAGTATTAACGATGCCTGAGATTCCTTCATGTTGAGTGCATTGACTGCGTATTTTGAAAAAGAAGTTGTGATTGCGTTATAGCCCATGAACCATAGGGCGATTGATGCGAGTATCAGCCCCATACTCTTTCGCATTTCGCGTGGGAGCTTATACTTTTTAACAACAATCTGTTCCTCCTTGGCCTCCTCAGCATCAATGCCGATAGCTGCGCTTTCCTCGCGCATCTTCTTGACCAGTTTCGGTTCTTTTACAGTTATAAAAAGCACCAAGGTACCTACGAGCATAATTGCCGCCGTTGTTAGAAACAAAGGCCAATAGTTCGCCGTTTCCGAATTCTTGGTATTCGGAGCGAGAAACGAAATGACGAGAAGCAGTAACGCACCACCGACAGACCCCATAAGGTTAATCACCGCATTACCAATGGAACGCAGCGGTTTTGGCGTAATATCAGGCATCAGCGCTACCGCGGGAGAACGGTAAAAAGACATTGAAATGAGTACCAACCCCAATGCGACCATGAAAAAAATGAGTTGTCCAGAATGGGCGGCAAATGGTATCCCCATCATGAAAATCACCGCAGCAATCGTGCCGATTAGTATAAACGGCGTTCTGCGCCCGAGTTTTGTTTGTGTTCTGTCCGAAAGCATACCGAAAAGGGGCAGCATAAAGAGTGCGAAGATGTTGTCTATCGACATGATAAAGCCTGACAACGTGTGATTGACTTTAAATGTGTTTTGTAATATCAACGGAATAATGAAATCGTACAATTGCCAGAAAGCGGAGATTGTGAGAAACGCAAGGCCCACAAGCATGGTGTTCTTGTAATTCAGCTTCATTGTCTTTCTCCCTGCTTATTTGATTTTATATATATACTATCACTACTCTGAGAAAACCACAATTTGTGACATCGACGGTTTATGATAAATTTTCGCAAGTTTTTGCGGGCAGGTATGTGCAACCGGTTGCAGCAAATAAAAAAAGAGCCTCCATCGAATGAAGACTCTTTTCATGCAATTCTCAAATCAGCCCAACTTCTTCTTGGCTACGGTCACCATGCCCGCAAACGCCTTTTTGTCGTTCACAGCGAGGTCAGCCAGTATCTTTCTGTTCACCGTAACGCCCGCTTTCTTCAGGCCGTCGATCAGGCGCGAATAGCTGATACCGTTGTTTCTGGCTTCCGCGTTGATACGCGTAATCCACAGGCTGCGGTAATCCCTCTTTTTGAGCTTACGGCCGATATAGGCGTAACGCAGCGAGCGCATCACAGCCTGGTTGGCCGCTCTGAACTGCTTAGACTTCGCGCCGAAATATCCTTTCGCAAGCTTTAAAATCTTCTTATGTTTTTTACGAGCATTCACTGCCCCTTTTACTCTTGCCATTGTCGTCTCCTCCTGTCATTGGCCTATTTGTAAGGAATAAGCTGTTTGATATTTTTTTCTTCAGCCGCCACAATAAATGTCGCCTGACGCAGATTCCTTTTTCTCTTGGCGCTCTTCTTGTTGAGAATGTGTCTCTTGTAAGCCTTTGCGCGTTTCACCTTGCCGGTACCCGTCAGAGAAAACCGTTTGGCAGCGCCCCTGTGCGTTTTGATCTTTGGCATTGTTGCATCGTCCTCCTTGGTTAGTTCTTTGGTGCTAATATCATGAACATACTCCGGCCTTCCATTTTGGTCCCCTTCTCCATCACGGCATCATCCTGCACCATGGTAAAGAACTCTTCCATCACTTCGCGCCCCAAATCCGTATGTGTCATTTGCCTTCCTCTAAAGCGCAGCGATATTTTAACCTTATCGCCCGCCTTCAAGAATTTGCTCACGCTTTTCGCTTTCACATCAAGATCGTGCTTGTCGATGTTGGTAGACAGCCGCATCTCCTTGATCGTGATGATATGCTGATTTTTCTTCGCCTCTTTTTGCTTCTTAGACTGCTCAAACCGAAATTTCCCGTAATCCATGATCTTGCACACCGGCGGTTGCGCATTCGGAGAAATTTTGACAAGATCAAGCCCTTTTTCTTCAGCAATTCTCATCGCCTCACGCGCAGACATGATCCCCATTTGTTCACCGTCGTCGGAAACCACGCGGACACTCGAATCCCGAATCTGCTCGTTAATCTGATGCTCGTTTGCGATAATAAACACCTCCATAAAATGTTACAAACACAAGCGTTAACCTATTTCTTGAAAATACCCATAAAAAAAACGGGTGACAATACCCGTTTACAAGCGATTAAGACTGCTTACCGTATCTGGCCGATGCCGACAGGTGAGAAACGGGCGTTTCTTCTTTCAAGCTTCTGTACTTTATCATAATTACTGCCGTCTGTCAACAGTTAAAACCCGCAAGATAACCGGTGGAAAACGCGATCTGCAAATTGTACCCGCCTGTCAGCGCATCCACGTCAATCACCTCACCCGCAAAAAACAGCCCTTCGCACAGCTTGCTTTGCATGGTAGACGGATCGATGCCGCGCACATCCACGCCGCCGCGCGTAATGACGGCTTCCGCAATGGGCCTCTTGCCTTTCACGTTAAGGCGTAAGCCCTTCAAAGCCGCGCACAGCGCACTTCGCTGCTCCCGTGTGATCGAGTGCGCTTTTGTGCTTAAATCGATACCGCTGGCCGATGCAATCAACAGCGACAGCTTCGCCGGCACCAGCCCGGCGAGCACATTGGCAAAGTCCTTGTTCGCCTTTTCCGAAAAATCACGCAGCAGACGGTTATCCAGCGTTTTTAAATCCAGCGCGGGTTTAAAGTCTATCATCGCTTCATAACCCTCATCGCTCTCCATATAGGCACTGGCCGACAGCACCAGCGGGCCGGATATGCCGGTATGGGTGATCAGCAGCTCCCCCTGCTCTTTGCAAACAGTTTTCTTGCCTTTTATCAGCGCGAACCCCACGTTTTTAAGCGTGATGCCCGCGTACTCTCTCATATCCTCAGCCGTATCCAGCCCGACCAGCGAGGCACTCGGTGTTTCAATTTTATGACCGAATTCTTTCGCAAACGCGTAGCCGTCTCCCGTCGACCCGGTGGACGGGTACGATACGCCACCTGTCGCGACGATTACGCTGTCGAACAGATGCTCTTTACCACCGACCATGATGCCCGTCACGCGCCCGTCTTGCGCCGTGATACCGTTGACGCCGATACCCAGCTTAACCTTAACGCCCGCGTTCATCAGCGCCTTACCCAAGGCCTTTAACACATCGCTTGATTTATCGGACACCGGAAACACACGACCGCCCCGCTCCGTTTTCAGCGGCAGCCCGAGGCTTTCCAGCAGCGCCATCAGCTGTGTGTTGTCAAACGTATAAAACGCGCTGTATAAAAAGGCGCCGTTGTGCACGACGCTTTGGAAAAAATCCTCGATCGGCGCGGCGTTGGTTATGTTGCAGCGCCCTTTTCCCGTAATGTATAGCTTTTTGCCCAGTTTCTCGTTTTTCTCAAACAGCGTGACGTTATGCCCGCTGCGCGCGGCTGCCAGCGCGGCTATCATGCCCGCGGGCCCGCCGCCGATCACACATATTTTACGCATCTATATCTTCCTTGCCCGTATACACATCATACTGCAGCCACAGATCCTCCAGCATCTCAAAGTTCTGTTTGAGGCCGTCTTTCTTACGCATACCAACCAACAGCACCAGCGCGTTCACCACGCTGATGGGCGTCACGAGCGAATCGATAAACAGATTCATATCCGAATTGACAAACAGGTTCGCATCCGCCGCGTTGGCCAGCGGCGAAAGCTCGTTGTCGGTAATGCCGAGTATTGTGGCACCGTTCTTTTTCGCAAAATTCACGCCGTCCATGGTTCGCGACGAATAGCGCGGAAAGCTGATGGCCACCACCAGATCTCCCTTGCCTGCGTGCAGCAGATGCCCGAATATATCGCCGCCGATGCTCGACGACACAAGGCTTGTTTCACTGATGATGTAATTGAGATAGTACCAGAAGAACAGCGCGAGCGGTGCGCTGGATCTCAAGCCGAGTATATAGACGCGCTTGGCGGAAAGTATCATATCCGCCGCTTTTTGCATCATTTCATAATCAAGAACCTCGCGTATGTGTCGCAGGCTCGTGATATCGTTGCGCACAGCCCACCTGACCAGCTCCTCCTCGGTCATGTCCGATCCGAGCCCCATGCGCTGAACATTGGTCAGCTTGGTGCGGATCAGCTCCTGCAGCTTTTTTTGCAGCTCCGGGTAACCGTCGTACCCGAGGGCACAGGCAAACCGCACCACGGTAGATTCACTCACGCCCACCGTTTCGCCGAGCCGCGATGCGGTGATAAAGGCCGCTGTATCGTAATGATCGATAATATACGCTGCAATGGCGCGATGCCCTTTGCTCATTGAGCTTTGCCGCTCTTTAATGATCTTTATGATATCGTTGCCTTGCATGTCATTTCTTCCCCCATCCGTCTTTATGCCATATATTCTATCATACCCTGTTAAAAATGCAATTTCATTTTTTCAATCCTGCAAGCAAGTGCCGCCATCCTGTCTCTTGCTGTCAGATCGAACCGAATGGGCGTCAGTGAAGCAAACCCCGAGCGCACGGCTGCCACGTCTGTTTCCTCCTCAGCCGGTTCCTCACGCATCGTACCGGTCACCCATATATACTCTCTGCCGTGCGGGTCGTTGCGCAGCTCCACTTCGTCGTCGTAGGCGGTCCGCCCCTGAACGGCGGCTTTCACACCCTGAATTTTGGGCAGCGCCAGATCGGGCACATTGAGATTATACATCACGTTTTCCGGTTCACCGTCGAAAAAACCGCTGTCTATCACGCGTGCAGCAATTTCTGCAGCGCTTTCAAAATGCTCTGCAAAATGAGACGCGGCCGACACAGCCATCGCCTTATAGCCCATAATCGCAGCATCCAGAGCGGCAGCCACTGTGCCCGAATAAAGTATGTCTGACCCTAAGTTCGCACCATGATTGATGCCTGAAACAACAAGATCGACCTTGCCGTTTAATATATGGGCAATGCCGATCTTTGTACAATCCACAGGTTGTCCGTCTACCACGTAGCAGGGAATTGTCTCCAGCCCTGCCGGCTGTGTTTTTGTCACACGAAGCGGACGGTATATGGTAATGGAATGTGATGTCGCGCTGCGTTCCGACTCGGGTGCGACCACAGTGACATCATGTTTGTCTTTTAGCCGGGCCGCCAGCGTTCTTAAGCCTTTGGCATGTATGCCGTCATCATTCACTAATAGTATACGCATTATTCCCTCCCCGCCTCATTTTACAGGAGGGTCAAAAGGCTGTCAACGTCACGTGAACAACCACCACGTGAGCACACGTTTAAAGGCATTCGCAAAATTGCGTTCGTCCACGCTGTCTGCCGCCACCGCATCCACACGGCCGATCTCCGCACCGTCCAGCAGTATTCGCAGATACCCAAGCACCTGCCCTTTCTCTATCGGTGCCGTTATGTTTTCGAGCAGCACAAGCTCTTTTTCCAACGAAGCTTCTTTGCCCTTTTCAATCAGCGTGGAAAAGCCCTGCCCCGCATACACGTCGATAAACGGCTCGGTACCGCCCGCGATGGCCAAATCGCTCCCGAGCTTTTGCCCTTCCGTCACCAGCGTTTTGGCTGTGAATCCGGCGAACGCGTAGTCAAACGCGGCTTTTGCGTCGTCAAAGCGTGTTTGGCTAATCGGCGCGCCCAGTTCAATATAGATAAACCGTCCGCCGCTGCGCTTCACTGTCGCTGCAATGCAGTATCCCGCCGCGCCAGACGAACCCGTTGCCACGCCGTCGGACCCCTCGTAAAAGCGTACCAGCTTGTTTTGGTTCACCATTTCTGTTTTGCGTCCATCCGGATGCGAATAGTTATCCATCCAGATGCTGCTCCATTTATAAAACAACGAATATTTCACAAGCTCCCGGCAAATCGTTGCTGCGTCTCTCGCGCTGATTTTCTGCTCGTCTCCAAGGCCGGTGGCGTTCACAAACGTTGCGCCGATACCCAGAGCCCCTGCCTTTTTGTTCATCATCTCAACGAATGCATCCTCGCTGCCCGCCGTTTTTTCGGCAAGTGTCACCGCCGCGTCATTGGCGCTGCATACAATCACAGCTTTAAGCAGGTCTTCCACCTTATGTGTGCTGTTTGCATCAAGAAAAGCCTGCGTACCACCCATAGATGCCGCATAGTCACTGACGGTTGCCGTATCGCTGAGTGAAAGCCGCCCCGATTGCTCGGCTTCCAGCAACAGCAGTATCGTCATCACCTTGGCAACGCTGGCGCAAGGCAGCTGTTCGTCGGCGTTTTTCTCCGCCATCACATTTCCCGAGCCTGCGTCAATCAGTATATAGGCTTTTGCATTGGCTTCAAAACCCTGCGCGTATGCCGTCACCGTGAACGCAAAGATCATCACGAACACAAGCGCGGCCAGAATTATTTTTTTCATAACCGAATATCCCCTTTTTTGCTTTTACGCTTAGTTTCTCCCGAAGATTGGGCGGATATTCTTATAAGCGCGGCGCTCACTCAGCGCGGGTTGATAACGGGGGAAAAAAAAGATATAATCTGTCACATGAATACATTCACGAAAATCATCGTTGTGTTGCTGCTGTGCTTTGCTATGGCGCTTTCGGCTGCGTGCGCTGTGCTGAGTGCCGAAGAAACAGAAGCAGAACGTGCTTATTATGAGCAAAAATATGCAAATGAACCGGAGCCGGAAGGTGACGTCGCGGCGCTGCTCAAAATTCTTGACACCTGTGTGGGCGGCCAGTATATTATTGCGGGCCAAGCCACGCCGATTACTGATGAGTTTATAGGCGCGATGAACAAAAAATACTCGGATTATTTTTCCGGCGGACGCCTTGACTATCTGCAAAACATTGCGAATAAAGCCGAGCAGGAGGGCTTTTCGTTCCCCCAAGATTATGCGTGGGACTGCAGCGGTTTGTGGTGGTATGCTGCCAACGAAGCGGGGCTTTACAGTGAGTATACCGACCGCACCGCCAACGACACCTATTACGACTACTGTACACCGATTGATAAAGAAGATCTGAAACCCGGCGATATCGTGTTCATGATGGGTGCGGACGGGCATATTTCGCACATGGGCATCATGGGCCGCCATGGCTATATCTATGAAGCGGCCAGCGGGTATGTCGGCGTGGTGTGCAAGCGCACCATCGACAAGCGCGTTTATAATAATATAATAACCGATGATCTGGTGGTCAGCTTGAATTGGAACGCGTTCGGCAGGCCGAAAATATTTGAATAGCAGTTACGCGATGCTTTTGTATGCTGCGAAGCTGTTTGCGAAATGGCCGACGGCCAGCACCAGCGCCGCCGCGAGCAGCCAACCCGACTGAATCCAGACGGCAATGAAAGCAAAGGCCAGCACCGGAAACACCGCCATCGGTATCGGGATAAGCAGGAACGGCGCAAAAAGCAATTTGACATCTCTTTTTAACGCGTATCTGAACCAGAGGCCGTAATAGGCTGCCACACAAACAACCGCTATGTAAAACCAAAGGTTAGTATCGGCCGATTCAATAAACCCTTGCGAAAAAACAGGCAGCAGAAAACAAGAGACCTGCCCTGCGCGCTCGATCATTGTCATCAAGGCGCCCGCGCTTCCCACTTTCTCAGGCATATTTTTCGGTGGAAGAAGAATCATCAAAAGATTTGGAAGCAGTATAACGCACGTGATCAGCAAACCGATTAAAGAAAACCCCATAAACCCTCCTGACGGCTTAATACACTCGTGTCCACATGGCATATTTATCAGTAACTCATACGACAGCGCAGTTAACCTCATACCATGATCCTCTCCGAGGACTCATACAAACTTTTAGATATATCTTTTAGATGCACTTTATGTTCTCACTCATCAATTGTCAATATGGCAATAAAAAAGACGCACACACACCGCATACGTCTGTGGTCCTTTTTTAGCGCAATGGTTATTTTGGCTTAGCCTTGCCGCAGCGAAGCATATTGACTATCAAAATGCTAAATATGATGGTGTAGACAACGATTAACATGATGCCTTGAATCGGTCTTGGAATCACAGCCGAAATTGATTCAGCCGGATATGAAAGAAGTATAAGTATGGGTTGTATCAAAAATACCATTTTTTCAACCTCCCTCTTCTATGACAGTATACATATGCCGATACATTCTATTCGTTTTCAAGATGTATTATTCTGCGTTTTTGATCTTATCACTAAGTTATTTGTCGACATAAAAAGGCTCTCCGTCAAAGCAGAAAGCCCCATAAGATACAAATATATATATGGACTGTTGATTAAATCCGTTCCAAGAACCCGTCGATCACCGTCTGAATGCGGTCTGCCGCAACGCGCCCCGTCTCCATCACTTCCTCATGCGTCAGCGGCTGATCGAGTATGCCTGCCGCCATGTTTGTGATGCAGGAAATAGCAGCTGATTTCACACCCGCATGCGCCGCCGCGATAATCTCGGGCACAGTGGACATACCGACCGCATCTGCGCCCATAATGCGCAGCGCTTTGATTTCCGCCGGTGTTTCATACGACGGACCCGACATCATGGCGTACACGCCCGTTTTCAGTTCGATGCCGTTAGCATCAGCCGTATCCGTCAGTGCCTTGTTGAGCGCTTTGTCGTATGCGTACGACATATCCGGAAAACGCGGGCCGAATTCGTCTATATTGGTACCGACCAGCGGATTGAAGCAGGTAAAATTGATATGATCCGTTATCACCATAATATCACCGGGTTTAAAGCCTGTGTTCACGCCGCCTGCCGCGTTGGTAAGCAGCAGCTTTTTAACGCCGAGCATAATCAGCGCGCGCAGCGGAATCACTGTTTCGGCAGCCGAGTGGCCTTCGTAGCAGTGAAAACGCCCCTGCATGCACACGACGTTCTTGCCGTGCTTACGCCCGAACACCAGCCGTCCCGCATGGCCGGGTGCTGTCGACACAGGGAAACCCGGAATGGACGTGTACGGTACCGTCTGTACGTTTTCCATGGTATCGGCATAATCCCCAAGGCCGCTGCCCAGCACCACACACACATCGGGTCTTTGGTCAGTCAGTTTGCTGAGCGTTATAAATGCAACATGTATTCTTTCCGCTGTCATGGTTTATTCCTCCGTTATTTCATGCAGAAATGAAGTGCCCGCCTGCCAATTGCTCAGGCCGAAGAATTCGGCGGCTGTGGCCGCAATGTCGGCAAAGGTGCCGCGTGTGCCGATATCCGCGCCGGGCTTCACACGGCCTCCCCAAACAAGTATCGGGACATACTCGCGCGAATGGTCGGTGCTTGCCGTTGTCGGATCGCACCCGTGATCCGCCGTGAACACAATGATATCGTCCGGCTTCATGGCCGCCAGCATTTCGGGGATGCGTGCATCCAGTGCCTCCAGCGCTTCTTTGTAGCCCTTCACATCGTTGCGGTGGCCGTAAAGCATATCAAAATCCACAAGGTTCGTAAAAACCAGCCCGTCAAAATCCTGCTTGATCGCGTCCACTGTTGCCTTGATGCCGGCATCGTTACTGTGCGTGTGATTGCGCATTGTCAGCCCCACGCCCGCAAAGATATCCTCTATTTTACCGATGCCCATCACCTCAAGGCCCGCATTTTTTACAGCTGTGAGAATTGTCTCACCCGGCGGTTCAAACGAGAAATCCCGGCGGTTCTGCGTGCGCTCAAAGTGCCCCACCTCACCGATAAACGGCCGCGCGATCACGCGTCCCACGCCAAGGTCGCCCGTCAGCATGCGTCTTGCTGTTTCGCAGATTTCATAAAGTTCAGACAACGGCACAACAGCTTCATGCGCTGCAATCTGAAACACGCTGTCGGCCGATGTGTAGACAATGAGCTTGCCTGTTTTTATATGCTCCTCACCCAGCTGCCTGATGATTTCCGTGCCGGAGGCCGGGTAGTTGGCCAGTGTGCCTCGCCCCACGGCTTTCTCGAAGTCTTGCATAAAGTCCTGAGGGAAACCGTGCGGGAACGTCGGGAACGGCTTGTCCATGATCAGGCCGCTGATTTCAAAGTGGCCGCCCGTTGTGTCTTTGCCCGGAAAATACTCGGCGGCTATGCCGTAGGCGCCGGTCACATCGCCGTCGCAGGGCAGATTCTTTAGCTTGCACAGCCCCAGCCGTTTTAAATTCGGTATGCTGATATCGGGATAAGCGGCGATGATGTGCCCGAGCGTATCCGAGCCTTCATCACCGAAACGGGCCGCGTCGGGCATTTCGCCTGCGCCCACGCTATCCATCACCACTATAATGAATTTTGCCATGCGGTTCCTCTCTTTCAGCCGAAAAAGCTTTTGATTTTGAAAGAAACTTATTATGTCATTCGATCACTTTATAGTGAGGAGCCAAGCGGCGACTGTGTGGTGGAATGGAATCCTCTTTTGCAGCGCACATTTCATGGTATTCCGGTTCACTTCGCAGTCGACAGGCTCGAAATGACAAAACCTATTTTTTCGCCAGCCTGCACAGTTATCTATCGGCGGCTGTTCCCAATCTGCCTCTGTGCGGCAGATTGAAAAATAAAGCTTCTATGAGGCCTTGGTCTTACTATATTATACAATAACACAAGGCTGCTCCAAACGGAACAGCCTTGACGCAATTCATTTCTTTACCGTCCACTCACCGATGTCGGCCTCGCCCTCAAAAGTCACCTTGAAAAGCCATGTATCCTTTTGAGATATGATGTCCGGCATATCATAAACAGAATCGTTGACGGACGAAATCGTACCGTTGACCGGTGCGTGTACCTCGCTGACCGCCTTGATTGACTCGACCGTGGCACAGGGCTGACCTTTTTGCACATCAAGCCCGATTACCGGCAGCTCTATATAGACAACATCTCCCCTGACCGATCTGCAATCAAGACCCACAGTCGCTGTATGCGTACTGATGATGACCCATTCGTCCTGCGATGTCAAATACGTATTCATGACACAGATACTCCTTAGTCAGGCTTAGTATTATCCTATGCATGAAAACAATTGTTTGTTTTATTTTTTCTTCAGATATTGTTTAAACCGTTTTCTGAACAGCACGACATAAACGATGACACCAGGCAGTATGGTTCCAATTTCAACAAAGTAAACCCATTCGTAACCCATATAATCTAAAACGCCAAACACCAGAGCGAGCGGCCCGAATATCCAGCAAAACTGACGAAGCATTTTATCAGCCTCTTCCTTCATCGCTTTTGGATAATCGTTCTTAAACGCAGGGCCTTTCCCCGTAAACGCCGAATAGAGCGCGAACACGCCGAATATGATCATAAAAACGGCCATCATTTGATTCATGCCTTCCAAAACTTGTACCCCTTATCTTCTGCTTATTTTCACGCCATCCGGCGTATCTTTTAAATCGTATCCAAGTGCGCTCAGTTGGTCTCGAATGGCATCCGATTTGGCAAAATCCCGCGCTTTGCGGGCCTGCTGGCGTTCCTCGGCCATTGCGGCAATCTCAGCGGGAATCTCTTCGTCTTCCGGCACAACGCCCAATACATCAAGCACCTTATCCAGCGCGTCCAAAGCTTCCTTTGCGCTTTTTGCGCCATTGCCGTCTTCAAAGGCATGGTTAATATCACGTATGTATTCAAATATAACGCCTATGGCTTCTGCGGTATTTAAATCATCGTCCATTGCCGCTTTAAACCGGTTTTCCAGCGCACACACATCCTTCGTTATGTCCGTCGTATCCGCACTGCCCGTGGCGATGATGTGCTTCAAATTGTCCCGGCAGTTTTTAATACGCGCCATCGCGGATGCGGCCTGCATAATCAGCTCTTCACTGAAGTTGACCGGGTTGCGGTAATGCGCAGAAAGCATAAACAGCCTGACAACCTTTAAATCGTATTTTTGAGCGATATCGCGCACCGTGAAGAAATTGCCCTTTGATTTAGACATTTTTTCATTGTTGACATTGATATAGCCGTTGTGCATCCAATACTTTGCGAACGGCTTGCCGGTGGCTGCTTCCGACTGCGCGATTTCATTTTCATGGTGAGGGAAAATCAGATCCTGCCCGCCGCCGTGTATGTCGATCGTGTCGCCGAGGTATTTCATGCTCATCGCGCTGCACTCGATATGCCAGCCCGGCCGGCCGTTACCCCACGGGCTGTTCCAACTGTCTTCACCCGGCTTAGCGGCCTTCCACAGCGCAAAATCCTCAGGATTTTTTTTCACCTCTGTCACGTCAATACGGGCGCCCGCCTGCAAATCTTCCAGCGACTGCCCGGAAAGCTTACCGTATTCGGGAAAGCTCGATACATCAAAATAAACATCGCCGCCCGATTCATACGCGTGACCGCTCTCAACGAGCATTTCAACCAGTTTGATGATATCTTCAATGTGCTCGGTCGCTTTCGGATGCACGGTAGCGGGCGTGATGCCAAGGCCTTTGGCATCCTTGAAATATTCTGCGATAAACTGTTCGCCGAGCGCTTTCAGGCTGATGTTTTCCTCAGCGGCTCTGTTTATCATTTTATCATCCACATCCGTGAAATTCTGTACGAAAGTCACATCCATACCGGTGTATTCAAGATACCGGCGCAGTGTATCAAAAATGATAAACGGGCGTGCATTGCCGATATGAAAATAATTATAGACCGTGGGGCCGCAGGCATAGATTTTCACCTTGCCGGGCTCCAAGGGAACAAACTCTTCTTTTGTACGCGTCATTGTGTTATAAAGCTTCAAACCTTACACTTCCATTCTTAGCTGTTGATCGCATCATTATATTATATGCGGCGGCCAAAAGTCAATTGACGCCTTGTTTGTAATCCTGCCATTCAGCATAGCCCTCGGCCAAATTGTACACCTCTTTGAACCCTGCATTTATGAGTATTTGAGAAGCAGCCACACTGCGGTTGCCCGATGCGCAATAGACCAGCACTTTATCGTACCCTTTGATTTCATCAAGGCGGTCAGACAGCTCGTTATGCGGTATCAGCACGGCACCATCAATATGGCCTGATTCGTACTCATACTTTGTTCTCACATCAAGCAATAGAAATTGCCCCGTCATTGCTTCTTCAAACGCCTGCGCATCCACGCTTTTGTATACATTTGTGTCAGCGAGTTCTTCGATGATGAGCTGTCCTGTTTCGGTTCTGTTTTCCGTCGTAACAGTGATGTTGAAACTGCCCGTTTTAACGGCTTTAAATGTTACCGAAACTTCGTCACTGCCGCTTTGCTCCGCTTCATAATCCGGCACGCTGAGCGTTACGCTGCCGCTGCCTGTAAAAGAAAGCGTCACCGTCTCGCCGCGGTAGGCGTGCACATCGGAAAATCCGCTGCTGATTTTGATGGCGCGCCCGCCGTTTTCGATATTTCCGTCTGCCGACGGTTTGGCTTCACATCCGCTGAGCAGCAGCAAAGCTGCCGCCATGTATATCCAATATTTCTTCATTGCTAATCTCCTTCCTTACTGAACGTTCTGTTACTTATTTAACAATATCGTTTAGACAACAATGCCCGCTTTTCAGCGGGCACTTGCTTTAAAAATCTTTTTTTACGCGCTTGCGTCTTAAAAACGGCGGAATATCGAGTTCATTGCCCGTTTCAAAACCGCTGAGCGATGTCGGTTTCTTTTCCGGTCTGACGGGAATGAAGATATCGTCGTCGTCCGAGCTGTTGTGGAAATCCAGCTCTTCACGCATAGGCTTTGTCGGCTGTGGCTGCGGATTTATTTTTCTCGGCGCACCGCTGAAGCCCGTTGCGATAACGGTAATGCGCACCTCGTCTTCCAGCCTGTCGTCCGTGTCCGCGCCGAAGAAAATGTTCGCCTCAGGATCAGCCGCCTGACGAATCAGGTTGGCCGCTTCCTCAATCTCAAGCAGGCTCATCGTGGGATCACCCGTAACGTTATACAAAATGCCGCGCGCGCCTTCTATGCTGGTTTCTAGCAACGGGCTTTGAATAGCCTGTTTGGCGGCATCCATCGTTTTGTTGTCACCATACCCAACGCCGATGCCCATATGCGCGACACCGCGCTCCATCATAACGGTGCGTACGTCCGCAAAATCAAGGTTCACGAGCGCGGGCTTAACGATAAGATCTGTAATGCCCTGTATGCCCTGCCTTAGCACATCGTCGGCTACTCGGAACGCCTCCAGCATTGATGTGCCTTTGCCGATAACCTGCAGCAGCTTATCGTTCGGGATGGTCACGATCGTGTCCACAACATCCGTAAGCTGTATATGACCTTCCTTCGCGCGTGTTAAACGCTGGCCGCCCTCAAACAAAAACGGCATCGTCACCACGGCCACCGTCAGTATCTTTTTCTGCCGCGCGATTTCGGCAATCACAGGCGCAGCGCCCGTGCCCGTTCCGCCGCCGAGCCCCGCCGCGATATAGATCAGATTCGCGCCGTCAATGATTGAATTCAGTTCATCAATACTTTCTTCGGCAGCGCGGCGCCCAATGTTTGGGTCTCCGCCAACACCAAGGCCGCTGGTCAGCTTTTCGCCGATCTGAATTTTGTTTTTTGCTCTTGAGAGCAGGAGCGCCTGCTTGTCCGTATTAACGGCATAAAACTCAGCGCCTGTCACCCCATGATCAATCATGCGGTTGACCGCGTTGTTACCGGCGCCGCCCACACCGATGACCTTAATTTTGGCTATGCTGTCTTGCTCAATATCAATCTCTAATGGCATATTTGCCCCCCTTATTCGAAACGCTTAATCGAACATCTTTTTCGACAGGCGTTCCAGTAACGCTATACCGCCTGAGCCGCTGTGATATTTGGCTTCAAAAACATAGTCCAGCATTGCGAGTGCCGAGTAATAGTTGGGCGTTGAAAGCTGCGGCGCTTCCATAACCGAAATGCGCACCTGCCGCTTTAACAGCCCCTGAAGCATGTCTTTGGCACCCTTCATCATTGCTATCCCGCCACCGGAAAGATAAATGCGTGTTCGTCTCGCTATATTGATCGGGCTGTTTTCAAATACCCTGCCAATAAGCTGACAAAGATGCTCCACCCTCGCATCGATGACCTCTGAAACGAGCGCGTGGCTGAATCTTTCCAGCCTTCCGGACCGTTGTCTGGCATAATCATATAACTTTGTGCCAGTATTTTCAAGACCGAAAGAATACCGTTTTTTTACTTGCTCCGCCATATCCACGTCCAGATTCATCACGATCGACAGATCGTTTGCTATCTGCATGCCGCCGGCGTTTATTGTTTTATTATATACAATTGCGTCGCCGTAGACAACTGTGACATTTGTATCATAATATCCGACATTGATGAGCACGCTGCTGCAGTCACGTTCTTCGCTCGGAACGAGAAAAAGGCTTTCCGCGAGCACCTCGGGTATATATGCGGCGGCTTTAACGCCTATTTTTTGCAGCAGGGCCGTCGTATCTTCTATAAACTCGTTTTTTGCAAAAACCAGCGATACAATACCGTTAAGCTCATCCGCCGGCGCGTCAATCACATCGATATAATGATGGCCGTCGTCCAATATAAAATAAACGGGCGACGAATTCACCACCGTGTAAAGCGAATCGTCATATCCCTGTTCGGCGTTCTCAATCAGGCGCTCAATATCCCGTTCGGTGACCCGGCCGCCTTCAACCTTGGTACACCCCTCCTGACAAACCACCTTGCTAAACACACCGGGAACGCCGACAAATACTTCCTTGATCCGCTTCCTTGTTTTTTTTTCGGCAATCGAAATTGCTTTTTCTACGGCTTGCTCAACATTTGAGGGCTTTTGCCAGCGGCCGTTCTTAATTCCTTCGTATTTTGCCTCGCCGGCTCCGAGTACCTCAAAACGTCCCATCGATTTTTCACGGCCGATCACGCACATGACCTTCGACGTGCCAAACTCGACGGCAGCCGTCACATTTTTCATAGCCCGCAAGATATCCCCTCAAAAATAAGAAAAACAAATTAATACTCAAATATATAATACCATGTTTATGGTAAATGACAATATTTTTGATCTAATTCTATCTGTAATAGGCGTTTTTAGCCGATGCCACATCCAATATTCCGCCAGTTTTTCCAAGTGAAGCTATCTGGCTCAGCGATGCTTTATACAAAGCCAGCTTTTCATCCAGTGCCGTATCGTCACCGAGCTCCACCTTCAAGCCGTCAGGCAGTGTCAGCACGATATCCGCCGCCAACGACATATCGATTAATACCGGTGCGACTTCAGCCGTTTTGAGTGCGTCCAGCACACGGTTGAGCACACCGATCTTGAACGTATCGGTCGTCCCGATCTGCTGTCCAATCAACACGGTATCAGCCGGAAGGCCGGCCACTATTGGATAAGCGGATGCATCCGGCTGCGTCTCAAAACGCAGCACCCACCCCTCGTGGTCAATCACAATATAAGCGTTATCCTTCTCGATTCGCGCCGCTTCTTTCCTCTCTTCGATGGTGATCACCACATGGTCGGGATATTGGATGTCGACACTGATCGGTTTAATATAGGGATCGGAACTGAGGTTGTCCATAATCTGCTGCTTGTCCACATTGAATATGCTGGTGTTGTATGCAAGCCCCGAGAGCGCAATCACCTCGTCTGTGCTGCGGGTGTCGCACCCGGCGGCGGTGATCGTTCTGACCTGTAGAATCATATACGCCGCGAAACCGAGTGCACCGATGAAAAGCACAAGCGCTATGCCCGTCAATATTCGTTTGCCCTTTTTCAATCGGTCACTCCTCTCTTCTGATATCAGCCCCGAGCAGATTCATCTCCGATTCAAACGATTCATACCCTCTGTCGAGAATTTTCGCCTGTTCCACCACCGTGGTGCCGTCGGCACAAAGCCCCGCCAGCACCAGCGCCGCGCCGCCGCGCAGATCCATCGCCGTCACCTCTGCGGCGTGCAGCCTTTCCACGCCTTTAATAACGGCAACGTTGTTCTTTATCACAATATTGGCCCCCATCCGCTGCAGCTCCGCCACGTGTTTAAACCGGTTGTCGAATACGCTTTCAACAATGATGCTGGTGCCTTTGGCTATGCTCGCCGCCGTGCACATTTGCGCCTGCATATCCGTGGGGAACCCGGGATACGGCCCTGTTTCAATCAAATGCATTTCTTTTGGGCGCCCCTGCCCCGTCACCGTAATCGCATTATCGTAGATATCCACCTTCGCGCCCGCTTCTTTAAGCTTGGCTGTTATAGAGAACAGATGCTCCGGCACCACATTTCTAACCGTTATTTTTCCGTTCGTTACCACCGCTGCCACCATAAATGTTCCGGCGACAATTCTATCCGGCATACATGTGTATGAAAATCCGTTCAAACGGCTTTTGCCTTCAATGCTCACTGTGCTCGTCCCAGCACCGCTCACGTTGCCGCCCATCATATTGATGACGTTTTGCAGCTCAACGATTTCCGGCTCTCGTGCGGCGTTTCTGATGATTGTACTGCCGGGCGCAAGCGCGGCTGCCATCATCAAGTTCTCTGTTGCCCCCACACTCGGGTAATCGAGATGCACATCGCCGCCCTTGAGCTTTTTGCCCTCACACATGATGTGCCCGCCCGCTTCGGTTACATTAACGCCGAGGCATCGAAGGCCTCTCAAATGCAAATCAATCGGCCGGCTTCCAATTTCGCATCCGCCCGGATAAGTAAAGCGAGCCATGCGAAAACGTGCAAGTATCGGCCCCATCATAAATATCGATGAGCGAATCTCTTTTGCCAGCCTATCAGGCATTTCCCAGCGTAATGCCCGGCGTGTATCAATGACCAGGCGGTCTTTCTCAAAAGCCACATACGCCCCGATATGTTCGAGTATCGAAAGCATATAATACACATCTGAAATTGCCGGCCAATTATATATGATGACCGGTTCTTCGGTCAGCAAAGCGGCTGCAAAAACAGGAAGCGCGGCATTTTTCGCACCCTGAACTGCGATCTCGCCTTCCAGCCTTGATCCGCCTTTTATAATCAATTTTGCCATAACGGCCTCCCTGCATATCGTCTGTCACATAATAATATCTTATGCCGGTAAGGCCATTTGGTGCTTTCTTAAGCGGTATGCGACTGTTTTGATATGTTAAGCAACACACCGACACAGGCCATGAATATGATGAGTGACGTGCGCCCCGCGCTGATAAAAGGCAGCACCACGCCGGTGGGCGGCACGAGGCCTGTCACCACGCCGACATTAATCGTAACCTGAATTGCAATCAGCGCCGTGATTCCCGTTGCGAGCATGGTGCCGAACATGTTCGGTGCGCGCAGCGCGATGCGGACACCACGCCATATCAGTATGCCGAAAACCGCAAGCAGCAGTATGCCGCCGAAAAAGCCAAGTTCTTCAACGATGATCGCAAATATGCAGTCTGACTCCATATACGGCAGATACAAATACTTCTGCCTCGAATTTCCGAGCCCGAGGCCGAAAAAGCCGCCCGAGCCGATGGAATACAGCGATTGAACAAGCTGGTAGCTTTCTTTGTCGGAGTACTTCCACGGGTCTAAAAACGCGAAGATTCGAGACATACGATACGGCTCCGCAATCATCATGACCGCGCCGCCGGCGATGCCGATAGCCCCCATGATTCCAAAATGCGTCAGATTCGCTCCGCCCACCAGCATCATCACAAACATCACCAGCGCCAGCGTGACCACCGCGCTGAAATTGGGCTGCAACGCCAGCAGCCCTGCGGCAATCAGCAGCAGCACAAGGTATGGCAGCATACCGTACTTGAATTGGCGCATCTTTTCCTGATTAATGGAGATGCCCGCTGCCATGAAAACAATGATCGCAAACTTTAGAACCTCGATGGACTGCAAATCGAGCACAATCAGATTGACCCATCGGCGCGACCCGTTTCTTTCAATACCGATGCCGGGCACAAACACAAGAAGCATCAGCAGCAAGCCGATGCCGAGTATCACAAAGCGTAATTTTTTAAGCTTGTTATAATCGAATAGCATGCAGGCGATCATGGCCACAAGGCCTATCGCCGCACCGCTGATTTGCTTCCAAAAATAAAACAGCGCGTCATTCTGTGTGTTTGAACTGTTTTCCGCATAATAATAGCTCGCGCTGAAAACCATCAAAATGCCAAACATCACGAGTATCATCGTCACAATCAAAAGCGGATAATCAATGGATCGTTTGGCCATGTTCCCCCCTAAAACGCATTGACGATGTCTTTAAAAACGCTTCCTCTCTGTTCAAAGTCTCTGAACATATCATAGCTGGCACACGCGGGAGACAGCAGCACGTTCCATCCGTCCGTCGCAAGAGCGCGCGCTTTGTTAACCGCTTCTTCAAAGCTGTCTGCCGTGCTGATGCTGTTAAACCCGGCTTCCTTGGCATCGGCCAGTATCTTTTCACGGGTTGCTCCAATGGCGACAACGTGCCTGATGAGCGGGCCGAACCCTTTAAACAGTGATAAAAAGCTGTTTTTCTTATCGTAGCCTCCAAGTATCAGCACGGTGGGGCGCGTCATCGCTTCGGCGGCCTTTTCTGTGGCATCCGGGTTGGTTCCCTTGCTGTCGTTAATATAGCGCACCCCGTTCAGCTCACGCACAAACTCAATTCTGTGCTCCACGCCCGGGAACGTCATCAGCGTTTCACGGATGACGCTTTCGGCAATGCCGTAGCAGCGGGCAAGCGCCGTTGCCGCAAGCGCATTTTCGAGGTTGTGAGTCCCGGGTATTCTAATTTCCTCCGGCAGGCAAATCACATGATCGCCATCTGCCTCGCGGCTCACAATACGCCCATTATCTATAAATACGCCGCTTTGCAGCGGAACTTTCCGCGAAAACCAAATTACTTTAGATTTTTGTCTGCCTGCCATCCCCCGGGTGATGTCGTTATCGTAATTGAGCACACAATAATCGTTTGGCGTCTGGTTCTTGAATATCAGCTCCTTGACCGCCGTGTAGTTTTCCATCGTGATGTAGCGGTTTAAATGGTCTTCCGTCACGTTCAGCACCGTGCAGGCATGCGGACGGTATGCATCGATGGTATCAAGCTGCAACGCTGCCGTTTCCGCCACCACAATGTCTCCCTTTTTTGTTTTCAGCGCCTCACCCGCAATCGGTATGCCGATATTGCCGAGCACATGCGTCACAAACCCGGCGTTTTTGAATATCTCGCCGGTCAGCGCTGTGGTCGTGGTTTTGCCGTTGGTGCCCGTAATGGCCACAAATTCAGCCTGCGAATACAAAAAACCGAGTTCTATCTCGCCAATAACCGGCTTGCCGTCGTTTTTTGCTTGTGTGATGAAGCTTAAGTTGGTGGGAACACCGGGGCTTAACACAAGCGCATCACAGCGCTTCGCCACGGCCTCCGCATCCGCGCCGAGCGCAAGCTCAGCACATCCTGCGAATACGTCGAATGTGCCTTCAGGGAACTGATC
>JAEZIW010000196.1 GCA_023436525.1 Bacillota bacterium
CTTCACCTGCGCCTCCACTCTCACCCCCGCAGGCGTGTCTGTCAGCCAAACAACACCCGTCAGCTGCGGCACGGCGCTGCTGCCTTTTATCATCGCCATCGCGCGGCATCTTTGTTTTTCCTTCATATTTATATGCCTCCTTAATAAACATCTTTTATTTCTGCTCAAATCGCATTGCAAAAGCCGATATACGTCAACGGCTGCTGCAAGGGCATTTGACAAAGCCCTCAGACTGCTATATCATATTCATATGAGGCAGGTATTTAGAGTGTTTAATAAAGGTGATAAAATCTCATATCCGATGCACGGCGCAGGGTACATCGAGGCCATTGAGGAACGCGATTTTCTGGATGAAAAGAAGCGTTTTTATGTGCTCCGGTTTTCAGACGGCGATATCAAAGTTCATGTGCCGGTGGAAAACGCTGAAAGAGCGGGTCTGAGAAATATCATTACGACGGATGAGTGCCGCCATGTTTTCGAATCGTTTAAAACGTATGAGGACGTGGAGGAATCCACCAACTGGAACCGGCGCAACCGTGAAAACTTAGAAAAGATGAAATCCGGCAACGTTTATGAAATCGCCGCTGTGATTAAGAGCCTGCTAAAGCGCGAAAACCAAAAGAATCTGTCTTCGAGCGAGAAAAAAATGCTGGGAACCTCCATGCAGATCCTCGTTTCCGAGCTTGCTCTGGCAAGCAACAGAAAAGATGAGGAAGTCAGAAAGATCATCACCCAAGCCCTGTAAAATGTGAACATTTTAAGCTTTTTTGGCGATTGCGATGTCACAATCGTTCTTTTGTGTTATAATGAGCCACAACTCCTTTGAGAACAATGTTTATGTGCTATTATAAAAGAGGTGAATGATGGCTAAAAATATCGCGCGGTTTTTTATCATATTAATCGGTTTGTTTGTGGGGCCCGGTATCGTTGTTCTTGTGTTTGAGGTAATCAGCAAGCTGAACGGCCTCAACGCGTATGCCCTGCTGCTGGACTGGGTCAGCCTGCTCATTTTTATCATTTCCGGTATTGTCTCGGGCCTCATTTTCCTCGCACTTTCAAAATCGATCGTAGACGCGATATTTAACGCCGCCGGACAAGCCGATAAGCGCCTTTCCAAACTGCCCGCTCAGGTGATGCTGCCGGCGGTTGCGGGGCTGCTGCTCGGGCTGATCGTGGCATATTTTCTTTCCGGCCTGATCTCCGGTATCATTATGATTCCGTGGATTGCGGGCATCATCAATGTGGTCATCACCATTGTATCGGTATACCTCGGTATCTCGATATTGGTCCGCTACCGTCGTGATTTGCCGGGCGGGTTTTTCAGACGTCACAAAGACGAAAAGGATGACAAATTAAAAGACGAGACGTTGGCGCGGCCCAAACTGCTGGATACAAGCGTGATTATCGACGGGCGCATATTCGATATCTGCAATACGGGCATCATTGAAGGGGCGCTCGTGATTCCGGAGTTTATTTTAGATGAACTTCGCCACATTGCCGATTCGTCCGACGATTTAAAGCGTAATCGCGGGCGCAGGGGGCTTGATGTGCTCAAGCGTATTCAATCAGAGCTTAATCTGCCCGTTAAAATTGTGCACGGAGATGTGGAAGAAGCCAGTGACGCGGATGCAAAGCTCTTAAGTCTTGCTAAGAAAATGGACGGTATTGTGGTGACAAACGACTACAACCTAAACAAGGTGGCAGCCGTGAAAAACGTGCCGGTGCTAAATATCAACGAGCTCAGCAATGCGGTGAAGCCGGTGGTGCTGCCCGGTGAGGAAATGAAGGTGACCGTGGTTAAAGACGGCAAAGAGCCGGGCCAGGGTGTGGCTTATTTGGATGACGGCACAATGATTGTTGTGGAAGACGGTGTCAGAGAAATGAACAAGCCGACCGCGGTCATCGTCACCAGCGTGATTCAAACGGCCGCCGGGCGAATGATATTTGCACGGCTGAAATAAAACCTCGGATATGTATAAAATAAAGCGGACACCATCGAAAGATTGTGTCTGCTTTTTTAATAAGCCATTGTAATCACGGACTGTATACGTTAAGCTTGTGAAATCGCAATGTGTAAGAATTGTATGTTCGATTTTTAATATCCAGATAAGTCCTTTATCATCATTTTTTGCAGCAAGTCGCTAATTACGGTCATCCAGTCCACTACGTAGCGAGGAGCGATCGACGACTACGGAGTGGACCAGGATCTGTTGCGACAGATTTTATTCCACTTCGTAGTCACTTCGCTACACTCGTTCAGAATGACCGCTAGCCGTAGCTTTTCGTTCATCGAGGTGCGTATACGCATGATGATTCCGTTGCAGCGTAAGCGATCGACTATAAAGTGGAGCGGAATCCCTTCTACAAAGCGTATTTAATGGGATTCCAATCCACTTCGTAGTCAACAGGCCCGGAATGACAGAACAAGGTTTATCGCATGGAGACTTTGTTCTCCATATTTAAAACCTAGCATCGTCAATGAATCCTTATAAAAAACAAAATCCCGTCTGATGCGGCGGGATTTTCTTTCGCTGTTATACCTGAAACGAGGCGTACCCTTCGTCGTCAGGCAGGCTTTCAAACTTCTCCAATATGGCTGTCTGAATCAGCGTTCGTGCTGCCGAGTTGATCGGATGGGCAATGTCCTTATACTCGCCATTCGGTGTTCTTCGTGACGGCATTGCAATAAAATAGCCGCTCTGCCCCTCAATGATCTTCATGTCGTGGATGGCAAACATGTCGTCAAAAGTCACAGACACGACTGCCTTCAGCTTCCCCATGGTGTCAATCCGCCTGATACGGATGTCCGTGATCTCCATAAAGCAACCCCTCCTAAGTCAGGTACAATTATGTAAAGGTAAAATTCGCCATTGTAGTGTGTTTTTCCTGCTTGTGTCCCCTCCAAATTATCATTTATATCAAAAAAAACGATATAATACTCTTTTTCATGCTTTTTGTTCGTCCTTTTGTGTGGTTTGCATGAACAAAGTATGAATTCTTGCCACGCGGCCTTTATTTAGGCTATAATACATAAGTGAATGCAAGAGAATGAGGAGAAGGCTATGGCGAACGTTTACGATGTATTGGTTGAAAGAGGATTCTTAAAGCAAGTGACCCACGAAGGGTTAAAAGAGCTGTTGGAGAAAGAAAGTGTCACATTCTATATCGGCTTTGACCCGACAGCGGACAGCTTACACGTGGGGCATTATGTGCAGCTGATGGCCATGGCGCATATGCAGCGCGCGGGTCACCGGCCTATCGCGCTGATTGGCGGCGGCACCACCATGGTGGGCGATCCGTCCGGCAAATCGGATTTAAGAAAGATGCTTTCAATAGAAGATATTGAAAACAACGCAGAAGCGTTTAAAATACAGATGCGCCGTTTCCTTGATTTTGGCGAGGGCAAAGCGCAGATGATAAACAATGCGGATTGGCTGCTGAAGCTCAACTATATCGAGTTTCTGCGCGAAATCGGCGTTCACTTCTCGGTAAACCGCATGCTGAGCGCCGAATGCTACAAGAACCGCATGGAAAAGGGTTTAACCTTCCTCGAGTTTAACTATATGCTGATGCAGGGCTACGATTTTCTCGTGCTGAACCGAAAGTTCGGCTGCACATTACAGCTTGGCGGAGACGACCAGTGGTCGAACATACTCGCGGGCGCGAACCTGATACGTAAAAAGGAACGCAAGGACGCCTACGGTATGACGTTCTCACTGCTGCTGACCAGCGACGGACGCAAAATGGGTAAAACGGAAAAAGGCGCGGTTTGGCTGAACCCCGAGAAGACCACCCCCTATGAGTTTTATCAGTACTGGCGCAACATTGCCGACAGCGATGTGGAAACGTGCCTCTCGCTGCTCACCTTCCTGCCGATGGATGAGGTGCGTTTGCTTTGCAGCTATAAAGATGAACGCATCAACAATGCCAAGGTGAGGCTGGCTTACGAGGTCACCCGGCAGGTTCACGGAGAAGATGAGGCAAATAAGGCCAAGGCGGCGGCTGAGGCGCTGTTTGAAGGCGGCGGCGAGGGCGGCAGCATTCCCGAAACGCAAATCGATTCCATTGCCGATCTGCTGCTGGTGGATTTGCTGCAGGCTTGCGGGCTTACTTCGTCCCGCGGCGAAGGCCGGCGGCTGATTGCCCAAGGCGGCGTTTCCATCAACGGAAACAAAGTAACCGATGAGTTTATGCCTGTTACACAGGGCTGTTTTGACGCTGGCTGCATGATGATTAAAAAGGGTAAAAAGATATATCACAAAGCCGTTTTGAAGGGCTGACAATATGCCCGTTAAATTAGAAATCAGCCCGTGCTCCAATATCACGCTGCTGACACGTATGTATAAAGAGCTGGCCGAAGATGAAAACAGCGATACACCGCAGACCGATGAGCAGTATCAGCAATGTATGGAGGGCTTTTTAAAACGCGGCGACCGCGCTTTTGTCTTTCTCATTGGCAGAAGCGTCATCGGCTATGCGCTTGTGATTACCGACCGTAAACCGTATTATCTGCGTCACTTTTACATCAGCCGCACCAGACGCCGGAAAGGCTTCGGCAGCACGGCTTTTAATATGCTGCTGGAAACGCTGGATACGCAGACCTTGGACCTGGATGTGTTTGTTTGGAACGAGGGCGCCATCGGTTTTTGGCAGTCTCTCGGGTTTGAACAGCGGGCCCACCTGATGCGGTTCAAAGGTTCGTCCGCATGATCACGCTTAAGCAGGAAAACGAGACCACACTCGTCATTAAAAAATCGCGTTTTATCGGTTACGTCTGCCCCGTTGTCAACGAGACAGAAGCACAAGCTGTGATTGAGCAAAGAAAAAAGCAGCATTATGACGCGCGGCACAACTGCTTTGCTTGGCTGCTCGAAAATGGCACAATGCGTTACAGCGACGACGGAGAGCCCCAGGGCACAGCCGGACTGCCGATGCTCGAGGTGCTCAAAAAATCCGGGCTGCAAAACGTTCTTGCCGTGTGTACACGCTACTTTGGCGGCACATTGCTTGGTGCGGGCGGGCTTGTACGCGCCTACACGCAGAGCATTGCGCAAACGATTGATCAAGCCCACAAAGTGAAGCTCATTCCGTGCAGCGTATATATCTGCGATTTTGATTTTGCCGTCTT
>JAEZIW010000171.1 GCA_023436525.1 Bacillota bacterium
TGCCAAGCGATCTCCAAATTTCCGTTTATACTCGAGCCAAGGCTTCCGTAGGATGCGCTGTCTCGAAAATTGTTGCCTCTGAATGTGACAATGCCGTCAACTGCCGTGTAGTCGTTGGTTTCACCGAAATCAATCGGCACCGCTCTTGAATAGCTCTCAATCGGCGCGCCGTTCAGCTGCATGGCAACCTCCAGCCCAAAGTCAGTCGGGCGGGTGCCGTCCACCGCGTGAGGGTCGGGAATCGCGGGTGTCGGTGTTGGAGTTGGTTCCGATGTCTGCGCTGCCGTGGGCGAACCGACGGGCGAGGATTGGCCTGCATTCGGCTTGCCTTGATCAGGTGTGCCTTTGAATAGCAGAGCATAGGCAGCCAAGGCCAAGGCAATAATCAAAACAAGTACGGCAATAATCAAGACGATTCTTCTTGTATTTAGCCGCTTTCTTTGCGGACGTCCGCGACGCCTGCTGTTGTTGTTATTCATATGACCTCCCGTCAGTGCGGTTTGACATTTTATATGGTTCTCCAAAAAACCGTCATAAAGATTACAAGTTTGTTACTTTTATATTACTTTTTTTAACTAAAGGTGTCAAGTCCGGCATCAATCGGCTTGTGCGTTTTATATAATGATAGTAATATTAGAATAATTAACAATAATATAGAAAATGGAGCGAACGATGAAAAAGCTGCTGTTAATGGCGATAGGCATCGGCTGTTTCCTGCTTTGCGCTTGTACGTCGCGGATGGTTATTGACGGTATCGACATCAAAGTCGAGCCTGTTGAATGGAAATATGATAATAGCAAAGAAGTCATGAAAACCGTCACTGAAGAAATCGGTGAGGAGTCGGACGGATGGAACGAGCTGTATCACCCTTGTGCCACTTTTCGGCAAACGGATGAGTCGAACATATTGTTGTTCGACAACAGCCGCATAGCCGTGCTCAAGAGCGACAAGGAGTCTTACCCCAAAATCATCGACATCAAGGCGTATTATCCTGATCAGTTTGGTTCGCTTGAGGATCAAATTATGCTCAGCAAAACCGTCTATTTTGATATCAGCCAAAACGGCAGGTTTACGCTGCTGTGCTGCGTCATTAACGGACAGCCTCTTTATCTGTTTGATAATGAGAAAAATACCGCAACAAAGATCACGCTGAATGAATCAAAACGCGCATTCTTTATCGATAATTTGCTCTATGTATGCGTCGCCCCAACGAGCGCCGGCTTTGTCAGAGAGTACACCACATCGTTCTTATACGATCCTGTCAGCGGTAAGATCGAAAAGACGGACTTTACAGAGAAAGAAGACAGGGAGCCCCCTGATCTCAGCGGGTATACCGATCTTGGCAGTCTCTCATCTCAGATCAATGCATCAAATTGGGATGGGTCTTTTTCGAAGAACGTCATTACGGAATTAAATAATTCAAATCCATATGAAGTCATACTGTATCTATACAATACGGCAGACAGAACCTATTGCTCCGGGAAGATCAGATTACAGGATCTGATACAATAAAACCTGGGCTAGTCAAAAAAGGTACTTATGTCATTGCTATGTAAAGCAACTAATATTGTCATCCTGAGAAGCGAAGCGACGAAGGATCTGTTGCGATAGATTCTTCACTTCGCTACACTCGTTCAGAATGACCGATAACCATAGCTTTTCGGATCATTGAGGTGCGTATGCGCATGACGATTCCATTGGAGCATAAGCGATCGAATACAGAGTGGAACGGAATCCCCTTCTACAAAGCGTTTTTTATGGGATTCCAATCCACTACGTAGCCGACAGGCTCGGAATGACAAGACTGGGTTTATCGACAACCTTAAGCTCCTCATAAAGGGGCTTGTGGCTGATTAACGGAAGTCCACATCGATTTCGTTGCCGCTTTCCCAGTTGATGTGCCAGTTCGGCACGCTAATATGAAAAATGGCACAGAGTTTCTCAACGTCCGCTTTAAGGCTTTCCACAGCAGCCGAGTTAAGCTCATCTTTAACGCGATTGTACAAGCCCCATTCAACAGCTCCATACTGTCTGTATCCGGCGGGTGCGCCCGTTCCCAGCGTGACGGTTCCGGTCTCGGGCTGGCTGGCCGATTGCCGTACGCATGCCACACTCATATCAAGTAAGCCTGCTGAAACCGTTGGTGCAGATGGCGGTTCGGGCGTGGGTTCGGGCGTTGGCACCGGCGTCGGTTCAGGCGTCGGTTCGGGCGTCGGTTCGGGCGTGGGGGCCGGTGTGGGCGCAGGCGTCGGCACCGGCGTAAGCGCGGGTGTCGGCTTGGCCGTTGGTGCAGGCGAGGGGGCCGGTGTGGGCACCGCTCCGAACTCGGGCAGCTTTGCGTCTTCATCCAGATGCGCTTTTACCGCTTCCAGCACTTTTTTTGCGCCCTTACGCACCACATTGGCAGTCATGGCATTCCATTTAGAAATGACTGCACCGGGCGAGAACTCCTTGTACATCGGCACATCCACGCCGTAAATTTGCTTAATCAACGCGACGCGGGCATCCTGCTCCGTCAGCACGAAGCTCCAGTTAAACACCATGCGCTGCGGGCCGCCCATTGAATGGATGCGGATATTCTCGGCATCGACGTTGTTCGCAAACACAACCAGACCGGCCGTTTGCGCCAGTGTGGTGTTGGTATAAAGGCTGCCGTCAAACGAGCTCAATAACTTGGGTACGTTAACGAGCATATTCGAGTTTTTGAGCTTCTTGAATATGGTGACCAGCATCCGCTTTTGGCGGTCAACCCGGTTTTTGTCGCCTGAAAGACTGCCCAGTTCTTTGCGGACGCGAAGATAATCCAGCACGCCCTGACCATCCATGTGCTGAAGGCCTTTTGCATAAGAGCGGCCCTGCATCGAAAAGTCCATATCCACATCGTAGTCAACACCGCCGATTGTATCGGCAAGGCTCTTCACCGCGTTCATATCCACCGCATAATAATAATCCACCGGTATACCGCCGAGCATCCATTCCGCTGCTTCGCAAACCTTATTAAAGCCGCTCTCAGAGGGCCAGCCGCCGCCGCAGTCGATAGACGCGTTCAGCTTGTATATGCCCTTCACGCCGGGTATGCTCGCATACGTGTCGCGCGGGAGGGAGATAATGTCGACGGTATTCGTATTTGTGTTGATGGCGAGCACCATCATAACATCGGCATGAAACGCTTTCTTGCCATGCCACGTCTCGCGCTCAACGGAATGATCCACACCAATCAGCAGCACGTTCACAATATTTTTCAGCAATGACATATCGGCCTGCTGTAGCAGCTGATTATATTCATCCACCGTCGGCAACGGATTGTCTGCTGTGTTGACGGATGGATGCGTTTGCTTTTGAAGCGCAGCTTGAGCAGGTGTGTCAAACTGCCGAGCCACGCTGTCGAACTGTTCCATGGGGTGCTGCAATATAACATACGCGTATGCACCAATGCCAAGCATCACAATCAGCACAGCCGCAAGGCTACAGAAAATAATTTTCTTAGATAAGCTCTTTGGTTTATGTATCCGGCTGTCAGACTTAACCTGTTGATTCAGCTTCAAGCGGGAACGTGTATTTTTGAAGTCTTGGGGAAATGCGCGCTGTTCAGACGCAGCCTTTTTCCGGAAATTTGCAAAGAGGTTTTTCATGGTTATACCTATACTCATCATATTTTCACTCAGCCTGCGGCGGTTGTCCTGCGGCATGCTGCTTTTAATATCATACCGGAAGGTCAGAAATAATATGCCTGATTTGTTATAAAAAAAGACATAAAAAAACCGGCTCGCTGGGTGAGTCGGCATGAATTTAAATTTCTCAGGTATCGCTTTACGCTTTTTTAAGCAAATATACACCGAACCGATCACCCAACCGCCACGTTTGACTTGCCCGCAGATTATGTGTATTATTTTTATAATAACTCAATAGCTGAGTCTTCGCAGGGAGAGCGGGAAAACCACATTGGGCAGACTGAATGATCGGCGGTATTCAGCCCGACCCCCAAAGGCTAATCTCGTAAGCGCGTGAGAGGATATTTTTAATTATCTGTTTGTTTGATAATTGCGCTGCAGTTTCGGGCGCAATTTTTATTAACTAAATGAAGGAGGATATTATGCTTAAGAAAATTGTGGTAAGCGGGATGCTTGTTATCATGATGTTGACACTGTTTGTGACATCAGCGTTAGCGGTGGACCCCGGTGAACAACGGGTGACGCTGGGAGCAAATTTAACTGAGGAACAAATTGATCAGATATATAAAGACTTTGGTGTTGAGCGCGGAACTGTTACTGAAATAGTTGTAACAAATGACGAAGAACGCAAATATTTATCCGGGCTTGTTCCGGACAAAAAAATAGGGTCGGTCGCGCTTTCATGTATCTATATAACAACATTGGATGAAGGCACAGGCATCAGTGTAACCACCAACAATATCAATTGGTGCACCGTTGATATGTATGTTAACGCGCTGATTACGGCGGGAGTTGAAAATGCAAGTGTGAAGGTTTCCGCGCCGCGTGCTGTTTCCGGCACCGCGGCACTAACGGGTGTCTATAAGGCGTATGAAGATATTACAGGTGTTGCGCTTGACCAAACAGCCAAGGAAGCCGCTGCTGAAGAATTGGTTGTGACAGGTGAACTGGCCGAATCTATCGGCAGCGAAAATGCCACTGAGCTGATTAACGAGTTGAAGAAAATTCTTGATCAGACGAAACAGATGACGGATGAAGAATTGAGAGCGGAGATACTCAAGATTGCAGCGGCAAAAAACATTGAACTGACGGAGGATCAGATTCGTCAAATTATCAGCCTTTGCAGAACACTGGAACAAATTGATGCCTCACAGTGGGCTGATAAGCTCTCTCAATTGGGCGCGGCTATGAAAACGGTGCAGGAAGCCGGCGAGGGGGTCTCATCGTTTTTTGAATCCGTCGGAGACTTTTTCGTCAGTGTCGGAGACTTTTTTGTCGGCATCTTTAAAGCGATCGGAGACTTTTTCAGCGGATTGTTTGGATAAACCGCGTGTGAAACAGGAGGGAGAAACAGATGGAAGTGAGCGCCGTGCATTTGTTCTTAGGCAAGCTGCCCATCGTTGTTTCCTCTCGTTTCGCTGATTGAATATAAATCGATGGTCTAAATAATACGGCCTCGCCATACACTATAAGACACCAAAAAAACAGTGAGGCGAAAAGGCTATGGCATATTGTCCGTACCGTTATTTTGATTATCAAATGGGGCCGGAAGAGACGGCGAAATCGCTTGCGGGCAAATTCAAGGTGCCCGAACAGTTGATTTTAGAACAGAATAAAGACGCATCGATGGGGCCGGGGCAGCGCGTTCGCATTCCGTGCGATTGCGGCGGCTGTACACGCGGCGCTTTCTACGCGATTCGAAAGGGCGAAACGCTGCTGCAGATTTCGCGGCGCAACGGTATCGACTTAACCGATCTGCTGCGCGCCAACCCTTATTTAAACCCGAACTATTACATCCAAGGGCAGGTGATCGTGATCCCGCCCGTTCGGTCGCGCGCTGCCGGTGACTATTATTTTGTGGAAGAAGGCGAAGGTGTTTTTGATATACTGCGCAGGTTTCGCATGGACTACACCACCTTTTGCATACTTAACCCGCAGGTGAATCCCGGGTCGCTGAAGGCGGGGCAGCGTGTGAATGTGTCGCCGCCTCAGAAGAAGGGGTATTGGCGCACAATGGGCAAGGGTGAAACGCTGGTCAGCGTGGCGCAGAGCTGCGGCGTGCCTGTCAGTGTGCTGCTGGGCATGAACGACCACCTGCGCCCGAGCGATTTCAAGGAAGGGGCCAGCGTGCGCGTGCCGAATAAAAGCGCCGAGGCACCCTCGGGCGAGAAGCCGGAAAACCGGTAGCAGGGGTCTCATGCAATCTTGAAGGATGACCGACAACCTGCAAAGACAATCCCCGCTTTGCCCCATGATTTTTACATAAAAAAAGAATCGTTGTTAAGTTAAGCGCCTTGCGCGCTTTTTCTTTTTCAAGTAGAATGATATGGAAATTAGGCAAAAGCAACAAGAAGAAGGAGAGCAGACATGATACTGATCAACGAAAACTATTCGGCACTCAAAGGGAGTTATCTTTTCTCCGAGATGGCCAAAAGAATAAATGCGCATGGCGGCGATATCATACGGCTGGGCATCGGCGACGTGACGCGCCCGCTGCCGCCCGCAGTGACGGATGCGATGAAAGCCGCAGTGGATGACATGAGCACGGCAGGCGGATTTCACGGCTATGGCCCCGAACAGGGCTACGCATGGCTGCGTGAAACCATCGCTGCGAACGATTATGCGGGCCTTGGCATTGAGGCTGATGAGATTTTCGTCTCAGACGGCGCGAAGTGCGACACGGGCAACATACAGGAGCTGTTTTCAGATATGTGCAAAATCGCGGTGCTCGACCCGGTTTACCCCGTGTACGTCGACACGAACGTGATGGCCGGGCGCGCTGGCGACTATGACGCGGCTAAGAACGCTTATTCGAACATCACGTATCTGCCGTGCACCGCGGCTAACGGCTTTAAACCCGCGCTGCCGAGCAATGATGTGGATATCATTTACCTTTGCTACCCGAACAACCCGACAGGCACGGTGCTCACCAAGAGTGAACTGACCGAGTGGGTGAACTTTGCGAAGAAGACGGGTGCGCTGATACTGTTTGACGCGGCGTATGAAGCGTTTATTCGTGAAGACAATGTGCCGCACAGCATTTATGAAATAGACGGCGCGAAGGAAGTGGCGATTGAATTTAGAAGCTTCTCCAAAACAGCGGGCTTCACGGGCACACGCTGCGCGTTTACGGTGGTACCCAAAAACCTGATGGGTGCCGATTCGGACGGTGAGCTGCACAGCCTCAACGCGATGTGGAACCGCAGGCACACCACGAAGTTCAACGGTGTGCCGTACGTGACGCAAAAGGGTGCGCTCGCGTGCTATTCGGACGCGGGCAAGGCGCAGATTAAGGAGACGATCGATTTTTATCTCGGAAACGCAAAGGTGATTCGCGAAGGCTTGCAGAGCATTGGCATCGATTGCTGGGGCGGCGTGAACTCGCCGTACATTTGGCTTAAAACACCGGGCGGCCTGCCGTCGTGGGATTTCTTTGATAAGCTGCTGGATGCGGGCGTGGCCGGTACGCCGGGCGCGGGCTTTGGCAGTGCGGGCGAAGGGTATTTCCGGCTGACCGCATTTAATACAAAGGAAAACACACTCAAGGCGATGGACAGGTTCGCGTCGCTGAAGCTGTAATTTAATACTGAAAGAAGTGTCGGCATGGCAGTGAAAAGCGCATTGGTGGTTTATTTCTCGGGCACGGGCGGCACGGCGCGCGCGGCGGACGCGGTGGCGGCGGCACTGGTTTCGCGCGGTGTTATCGTCAATAAACAAGAGATTCATCACAGCAAAGTGATTGAGAACGGCGGGGAAGACCTGCTGGTGCTGCTGTTTGCGGTGCATGCGATGAACGCGCCCGAGCCGGTATACCGCTGGCTGAAAAGCATGAAAAGCGTGCAGGGAATTCCTGCTGCGGTGCTCAGCGTATCGGGCGGTGGCGAGGTGTTTCCAAACAAGGCGTGCCGCGTGAGCAGCATCAAGCGCCTGAAGAAAAAGGGCTACGATGTGACATACGAGGACATGCTCGTGATGCCGTCGAACATGAACCCGGCCACGCCGGATGGCCTTGCGGCGAAGCTGATGCAGGTGCTGCCGCAAAAGGCGCAGAAAATTGCGGATGATCTTGCCGGGGGCATGAAACGGCGCACCAAGCCGGGGCTGCTGAACCGGTCTATGTCGGTGTTGTTTGAGGCAGAGAAGCTCGGCGCGCACCAATTCGGCAAAGGGTTTTATGCAAACGAAGCATGCACAGGCTGCGGCTGGTGCGCAAGACAGTGCCCGAGCGGCAACATCAGCATGGCGGGCAAAGCGCCCAAGTTTGACGGCAAGTGCGTGATGTGCTTTCGGTGTGTGTACGGCTGCCCGGAGCAGGCGATAAAAGCCAAGTTCATGAAAAGCTTTTTGAATAAAAACGGGTTTGATATCAATCGGTTTGATACGATGCAGGCGGCGGATGAAGTGAAGCCGACGGGCATTGTGTGGAAGGGCATCGGCAAGTATCTGGACAGCGACGGGAAAAGCATATAGGCAATGATAACAGGACGGTGCCGGGAGTGGAACCGTCCTGTTAATAAAGTTGGCTTATAAGGCTGTATAGGATGTGAGGTAAAAGCCATTGAAAAATGTCGTTGATACTTTAGAATACCAAAGCTATAGAAATGAATATAACTATGTATTCAGCGATGAGTATTTAATTAATGTTGAGATGAACACACTATCAAGTGATTTTTCAATAAAAATATATCGCTATCGTGATGACAGTCAAATTGTGCTCCCATACAGGGTTCATTGCAACTTAGCTCATCTTGTTAATAAAGATTCGGAAATTGTATATTCAATCAAAAACATCAATAATGACGCAGCTTTTTTTAATCTTATTGAGCATTCTAACGGTAAGGGATATTTAATTTTCCGAATTGATCTTTATGGCTACAGTGTATTGGATCTAGACACGATGCAAGATTATCACTACATTCCTGAAGAAAGCTTTCTGGGTGAAGAAACCTTCATTTGGACAGTAACGCATTATAACAAAAATACGAATCTTCTTGTGGCTGAGGGGTGCTATTGGGCACATCCTTCTGATATTGTCCTTGTAGATTTTTCTGAACCGACAATTCTTCCATTTCCCGAATATGACCTGAGCTTTTTAGCAGATGGCAATGATTTAGAAGATATAGAATTTGAGAATTGGGATGGCCATGATAATATTGTTATCAAAGCCTTTTGTTACTCAGAAAACACGAATATTAGAAAAGTGGTAGATACGAAGTTGCTTTCAATTAAAAAAGTGAACCGCAACAATTAGAGCTTATTACAATAGGAGAATAACAATGGTTGACGTCAACACACCAATCACAAACCCTGAGCTTGTGAAAGCCATAAACGACATGCAGCAGGACAATTCACCCGAAAAGCAAGATAGGATGATCGACGAGGTGATGAAAGCGCACTTTATCACGCCTGTCACCGTTTCGCCTGAACCCGAGCATCATCACGATCATTGTGATTGTCATGACCATCATCATCACGATCATTGTGATTGTCATGACCATGATCATGATCACACAACGCTTAAGGAAGGCACAACCATCAGCTTTTTCGCCATTAAAGACAGTGCCGGTCAAGCCTTCTTTTTAGCCTTTACCGATTGGGATGAGCTTTACAAGTGGCAGAACAACGAGCACCAGCAGACGCTGATTGTGACATTCGACGACATCAGCGGCATGCTGTTGCAGGAAAACAGCCGCTGGGATGGCTTTGTGATTAACCCATACGGAGAAAGCATCGTATTCGACATTGCAGATGTGAAAGCGCTCAAAGCCGAAAAGGAAAAGCGCGCAAATGGAGGCGTTGTTGAGCAGGTTATCGAAAAGGAAACAATCGTTCAATTAGGTGAGCCGCTAGTGTATCCCGGAGACATGTTGAAGGCCATATGCGCGCATCTGAAAAAGAAAAAGAACGTGAAGGCGGCTTACTTGCGGCTGATGATGAAGGACGATGAACAGAGCTATCTGGTTGTGGTTGATTTCACAGGCGACAGGCGCGAAACCTTCGATGGCATCGGCAAGGCGGCGTGGGAGCATTTGAACGGCATGTATATCGATTTGGTGCCGTTTGATACAGATTTTGGGCGGCAGGCGGCAGCGGGCGTTGAGCCGTTTTATAGGAGATGAGAAATGGAGGATTATATTGAAGCTCACAGATTTTCTTCAAATAACAAGGAGATGTTATTGAAAGATAAAATATGTGGATGTTTTTATTGTCTGAGAATTTTCTCTCCTGACAAAATTGAAATGTGGATCAATGATATAAATGGCACAGCAATGTGTCCTTACTGTACTATCGTCTCTGTAATCGGAGAAAGTTCAGGATATCCCATAACAACAGAGTTTCTCAAGAAAATGCATAATCATTGGTTTTAAACCTTAAAGAACGATGATCAAGATTAATATGTTAAGGAACTGCGTTCAAAGTACACAGCTCTGTTCTTAATATACAGTTTCGTTGAAATCCCCATTGGCTCATGATACTATAATAAAAAGACAAAAACCATTTCTTTATGACAGCATCTTTCAAACCGGAGGGCGGCATGAAAATACTGCACACATCCGATTGGCATATCGGCCATACGTTGTACAATAAAAAACGCTATGGCGAACACGAAGCCTTCTTAAACTGGCTCAAGCAAACCATCATCTCGCGCGGTATCGACGCGCTGATCGTCGCGGGCGACGTGTTTGACACGGGCGCGCCGGGCGGACAAGCCCAGCGCCTTTACTATGATTTTTTAACATCCTTGCTCGGGACATGCTGCCGCACGGTGGTTGTCGTCGCGGGTAACCACGATTCCCCCTCCATGCTCGAAGCCCCCGCGGGCGTGCTCGAAAAGCTGCACATCCACACCATCGGGCTGCCGGGCGACCCTGCCCGCCATGTGATACCGCTTATCGATGCAACGGGCGAAGCAAAGGCCGTCTGCTGTGCGGTGCCATACTTGCGCAAGAACGAAATGGTGCGTCTCGACGACGACACACAATCCACCGATGAAAAAATCGTCGCGGCGACAGCCAAGTTTTATCGCGACGTGACGGAAGCGGCGCTTGACTACAAGCTGCCCGTCATCGCGACGGGGCATTTGTTTGCCCAAGGCGCTGTACGCTCTGAGGGTGACGGCGTGCGCGAGCTATATGTGGGCACCTTGGGGCAGGTCGGCGCGGATATATTTCCCGAGGAACTTAACTATGTGGCGCTCGGGCACATCCACGGTGCGCAAACAGTGGGTAAGCAGGAGCGCATACGCTATTGCGGGTCGCCGCTGGCCATGAGCTTTTCGGAGCTGGGGCGCGAAAAGAGCGTGCTCGAAGTCACGCTGAATGACGAAATCAGCATAGAAGCCATTCCTGTGCCTGTGTTTCAGCGCATGGCGGCTGTGCGCGGCAATCGGGAACAGATACTTGAGACATTGCACCGCCTCGCGGGCGAAAACGTCTGGATTGAGGTGACATACACGGGCGATGAAGCATGCCCGCATTTGAGCGCGGACGTGGCGGAAGCCGTCAGCAGCGGCTGTGCCGAGGTTTTAAGCATACGCAACACGGCGGCGGCAGGCGCGGTGCTGGATGCCGCGGACGAATCGCTTGCTCTCTCATCCATGTCGGTGCAGGATGTGTTTTTGCGCTGTATCGGGGCGGACGAACTCGGCGAAAGCGATGTAGCTGAGCTGGTCGGCTGCTTCAACGAGATCATCCGCGAGCTTGAGGAGGCGGACACATGCGCATAGAAAAGGTGGTCATCGAAAACTTAAATTCGCTGCTCGGGCGCTTCGAGATCAACCTGACTGACCGCGCATACGCGGGCGGCCTGTTCGCAATTGTCGGCCCGTCCGGCGCGGGCAAAACAACGGTGCTCGACGCGATCTGTCTCGCGCTGTACGGCAAAACACCGCGCATCGAATCCATCAGCGACATGCACGACGAGCTGATGAACAAGGGTGCGGACGATTGCCGCGCCGAGGCGGTGTTCACGGCGGGCGGCAGACGGTACAAAAGCGTATTCGTGCATGAACGCGCCAAAGGGGCCAAGCCGTTTCGCGCGGTGAAGCGCGAGCTGCTGATGCAGGGCACTGACGGCGTTTGGCAGGTGGCGGCGGCACGCATCCGCGAGGTAGACGAAAAGATCGAAGAAATCTGCGGGCTCGATTACGGGCGGTTCACGCGCTCCATCATGCTCGCGCAGTTTCGTTTTGCGGAGTTTTTGCAGGCAAGCTCCAATGAGCGCGCGGCGATACTCGAACAAATTACGGATATGGATATCTATCGGCGAATTTCCACCGCCGTTTATGAGAGAACACAGCAGCAGAAGATGCGTCTTGCCGAAACGAGAAACCTGATTGACAGCACGCCGATGCTCAGCGAAGCGGAGGAAGCGGCACGGCTGCGCGAAGTGAAAGCACTGGAAACCGAGATTGCGGCGCACGAAGTGCTCAAAGGCGCTTTTTTGGAATGCCGGACGATGGCACAGCAGCTTCATGGTTTGGAAACAGAGCTTATTAAGCACAAGCAGGCAGAGCAGCCGCTGGCAGAAGAAAAAGAACGGTGCGCGCTGGCGTTAAGCAAGGCCGTACAGGCCGTGCAAGCGCAGCAGGCCAAGCAAGAGGCGCTTGCCGCCACGCTGATTTCCGTGCGCAAGCTGGATATTGAAACAACGCACAAGGCAGAGGAAATCGCCCGTATTGATCGGGAAACCGCCGCAATTGACGCAAAGATACTCAAAGACAAGCAGGCTGTGCTGGATATTTTTAAAGACTATGAGCCGGGTGCACCCAAAGAGAGATACCGGGCGCTGTATGAGACGGACGACGTGAGCACGGCGCTGCGCGGCAAAGCCAAAGCGGCGCTGGACGAAGCGGACGCCCGCGCGAAGGCCATCGATATGAAGATGGCGCAAATACTTGACAAGCATGATGAAACGCATTGGCGGGCGCGTCTGGCCAGCCTGCAAAAGGCACAGCCTGTTGCGGCGGCGGTTGATTCGCTGGCAGCCGAGCGGCGGCAGCTTGACGATTTTTTGATGCAGCAGGCATCGCTGAATAGTGAGAAAGCGCAGTTTGAGCCGACGTTTAAGGAGATTGAAGACAGGTTTGAATATGCCAAGCTGAACAGGCGTTTCGGCGAGGAACGAAAGAGACTGGAGGACGGCAAGCCGTGCCCGCTCTGCGGCGCGCTGCAGCATCCCTTGGCGGGGAAGAGTGCAGACGACGATTATTTTGATACGGCAAAAGCAGCCTTTGACGAGGCGCAAAGGCGGCAGGACGGCCTGCTGAATCGCCTGCGCGAAATCGGGCTGCGTATCGGCGATGCTGAAAAGCGCATCGGTGAGCAGCAGGCTTATCTGGATGAAAACAAAGTGCTGCTGGACGAATTGGCGGGCGGGCAAGAAGCCGACATGATCGCCAAGGCCATAGACGACGCGGTTAACCGGCTCGACACGTACAGCAAGCTGCAAAGCAGCAAGCTTGCGGCGGCAGAAAACATAACGCAGATGACAGCGCGTTTCGCCGATGTGGATAAGGCCGTGGTGATCATCGAGAGCAAAAAGAGCAGCATCGCCGCTGCCGAAAGCGAAAAAAGCGCGAAAGAGCAGCAAAAAGCACAGGTGCGCTCACAGCTCAATGCGTTTGCGCAGAAGCGCAAGGCGCTTTTCGGCGATAAGAATGCCGATGTGGAGGAAGCCGCGGCGCGAAAAGACTTGCAAGCCGCACAGGATGCGAATGAAAAGGCGCGGCAGCTTTCGGAGAATGCAGCGCGGGCGCTTTCCCAAAACGCCAAGGATATAACACGCACACAGGGTGATATAGACGCGTTGTCTGACCAGCTCAAGGCTGTTTATCATCAGGCTGCGCAGAATGCGTCAAATGCTAAAAACGTATCGGACAATGATGATGTTTTGGTGTTGTTTGAACGGTTTGCGGACGAAGCAGCTGTGCTGGCGGCACAGCCGAACGTTGAGTCGCTCGATGCGGTCATCAAATCGATTGAAGCGTTTATTGATGGTGAAAAGAGACAAAAGACCATTGTTGAGATGATCCTTCGCAACAATGCGGGCGACCGGCAAAAAGTCAAGCAGCTCAAATCGCAGGAAAAAGCGCAAAAGCAAACGCTGGAGAAATGGGAAAAGCTTAACGTGCTGATCGGTTCGGCAAGCGGTGACAAGTTCAGCCGTATGGCGCAGAGCATCACGTTTGACGCACTGCTGCGGTTTGCGAACCGCAGCTTACAGCGCATGAGCGACCGCTACATCCTCGTACGTGACGAAGCGGGGCCGCTGAAGCCGCTTGAGCTGGCGGTGATCGATACATATCAGGCGGGGGACAAACGGCCTGTCAGCAACCTCTCGGGCGGAGAGAGCTTTATCGTATCGATGGCGCTCGCGCTCGGGCTGTCGGAGATGTCGTCGGGCGCAGCGCGTATCGATTCGCTGTTTATTGACGAAGGGTTTGCTTCGCTCGATGAAGACTATCTCGAAGCTGCGCTGCAGACGCTGTCTGCACTCGGTAACCGCGAGGGCAAGCTGATCGGCGTGATATCGCATATGGAGGCGCTGAAATTCCGAATTGATGTTCAGATTGAGGTGCGGCGGCGTTCGGGCGGCTGCTCCGAGCTCATCGGCCCGGGAATCAGCGGCAATTAATAATGAATAATGAATAATGAATAATGTATAATGAATAATGAATAATTAAGAATTAATAATTAGGAATTAGGAATTTCGCTTCGTTGCGGACACGCAGCAAAGTGACGCAGGAAAAAGAATCGATATGCCCACTAAGTCGTCGTCTCAGTGCTGTTGACGACGATAACCTTTTGGGTGCAGGTTCCGGTGCGGTATGACAGAGAACACGATGCTGCATTGCTGCACGTATAAGGAGGCCCGTAAGTTATTTTTTGTTTCATTCACTTGTTTTTTCATTCAAATCCGTTTAGAAAATGCCTGTTGAGTTTATTGTTAGACTATATAAAAAAATAATACCATAAAAATCTTGATATTGGGGCGGGAGAATGGACGACCTAAAGGTTCAGACGATCAATCGCAAATCGTATAAGCATATAACAACGGTGTTTTTATTCTTGGTTGCCGTTGCGGTAATAGCCTTTGGATTCTATCGCTTTTTTGATTATTATAATGTACGAGAAACACTGCTGAAAAACCGTGCGATTGATATTGCGAAAGCCGGCGTGGCTTTTATAACAGCGGATGATATTATAAAAGCCGTTCAAACCGGTGACACAACGGACTTAAAAGACAGCCTGATGCGGATGAATGAACAGTGGAACGGAGAGTATAGCGCATATATCTATACGCAAAATGGCGACAGGCTCGCAACGCTGAGCGGTATCGATACAAAAAGCGAACTGGATTTTACCGATGAGCAGTACTGGCAGCCGATTAAAACCGGAGAGCTATATTTAATGAAACCTTTACCGGACAGCGGCGGAACATGGGGCGGTGTTTTGGTTCCTATCAGCAATACCGGCAGCGGGCAGATACACGGTGTGCTGGGTATTCGTTATTTTAAGCCGGGCTGGAGCGACTTGCTCACATCTAAAGCGTTTGATTCGGGAGCCGTTGTGCTTTTTTCCTTGCTGCTGCTTCTTGTTGTTTATCGGCTGCATCGTAAAAACCGCCAGATTGCAGGCGTCAGCAATACGCTTAAGCAAAGAGAAGCCGTGTTTAAAAATCTGATCGATTTACTGCCGTTGGGGGTGGCCATCGGACAGTCCGGTGAGCTTGAGAGCGTCAGAGTTAACAAAAAGTACGGTGATATATTCGGCATCACGCAGGAAAATCTAAAAAAAATGACAATTGACGAGCTGATGAAGAATGATTTGCTACCGGCAGCCGGTCAGGAAAGCAAACCGGATGCCCCCGGTATCATGGGCAGCATCTCGGTAACCAAACAGATTTCAAAACCGAATGGTCAAACGGCATGGGTCAATATGTATACGGTTTCGATGAATCAAGGGAAAAACGTTGAACAAAATCACCTATGCATTATTGATGACGTAACAGAACGCATACTGATGGAGACTGCGCTGCGCGAGAGTGAAAGAAGCAAAGGCGTGATACTGGCGCATCTGCCCGGCATGGCCTACAGATGCATGATTGATCGCAAATGGACAATGATGTTCGTTTCGGAAGGGTGCGAGAATCTGACGGGATATAATCCGCAAAGCCTGCTATATAACAAAGACATAAGCTTCAGCGATTTGATTTTGCCTGAATACCGTGAAGGGCTATGGCACGAATGGGAACGTGTGCTCGCGCTGAACATACCGTTTCAGGGTGAATACGAGATCGTCACCAAGAACGGTGATCGCAAATGGGTCATGGAGATGGGTCAGGGCGTTTATGATCCCGAGGGCAATGTGGTGGCGCTGGAAGGGCTGATTATTGACATGACAGCCAAAAAAATCAGCGAAGCGCAGATTAAACATATGAGTGATCACGACTTTCTGACCGGACTGTACAATCGCAAGTATTTTGAAGAAGCAAAAGCTAAAGCCAAGCAAAGCGGCATAGCTGTTTCCATTATCATGGCGAACATCAACGGCGTCAGGCTGATTAATGATGCTTTTGGGCACGCAGAGGGCGATCGCGTGATTATTGATTCAGCCAGCATTATGAAGCGCCGGTGCCGTGAAGGCGATATACTGGCGAGAACAGGCGGTGACGAATTCAGCATGCTGCTGCATGATACGGATGCAGCCACCACAAAAGAAATTCTGCAAAACATCAATAAAGCATGTGAACAGTACAACAACATCAACCCGAACCGCCGGTATGATATCAGCCTAACGCTTGGATGCGGAACGGCCATAATGGGCGAAAGCGTGGAGAAAGCTTCCAAAGAAGCTGAGGAGAGCATGTATAACAATAAGCTGCTCAACAGGAAAAGCTCCCACAGCACGATTCTTTCTTCAGTGATGGCGACGATGTTTGAGAGAAGCCAGGAAACGGAAGAACATGCGGAAAGACTGGGACAGTTATCAAAGTCGATCGGCGAAATGCTGGGGCTGCCGCAAAAAAGTTTGGTAGAGCTTGAATTGTTCTCAATGCTGCATGATATCGGCAAGGTTGGTATTGACGATCGAATTCTCAATAAGCCGGATAAGCTGACCGACGAGGAATGGGTTGTGATGAAAAAACATCCGGAGATCGGCTATCGCATCGCGATGTCGTCACCCGAGCTTGAGCCGATTGCTGAATATATTCTTACGCATCACGAGCGCTGGGACGGCAAGGGGTATCCTCGGGGCTTGAAGGGAGAGGAAATTCCGTTGCTGGCGCGCATTTTGGCTGTGGCCGATGCGTACGACGCGATGACGGAGGACCGCATCTACAGAAAAGCGCTGTCAAAACAGGCGGCGCTTGAGGAAATTGAAAAGAACGCGGGAACGCAGTTTGACCCGCTTATAGCGAATAAGTTTGTTGAGAGCATGAAATGACACTGCTTACTCTGGGGAGATAATTATGAAAAAGCTTGTGATCTTCATGTTAATTATTGTCATTGTTTTGGCGCTTCCTGTGAACGCATATGCAGGCTCTGTGGATGAAGATGGTCTGACGGGTCTTTTCAAAGAACATGGCGCGGTTATGCTGTTGGTAGACGAGCAGACCGGCGATATTCTTTTTGCCAATGAAGCCGCGGCAACTTTTTACGGATACTCAAAACCAGACATTGAAAACATGAACATCAAACAAATCAATACCCTCTCGTCACCGGAGGCAGAAACGGAGATGCGCGCGACGGCCAAAGAAGAGCGGAACTTTTATGTTATTAAGCATCGCCTGGCAAACGGCGAGATCCGTGATGTTGAGGTGTTCTCTTATCCGGTGGTCTATAAGGGCAAAACGAGTCTCTTTTTAATTGTTCATGATGTGACAGAAAAGACGCTGCTGGCCCAGCATGAAAAAGACATGTGGACTGCCATTATTATCATCAGCAGTATTGTCATCATTGTGCTGGTCATGCTGCTGACTGTTTTGACCGCCAGCCATCGCAAGCTTAGGAAAACAAACGCCGAGATTGAAAACATCAATGAAATCAGGCGAACGTTTTTTGATGCGGACGATAATATTGTGTATTTGAAAGACGAAAACTTAAAGTATGTTTTTGTAAATAAAGCATTTGAGTTATCGTACGGCAAGCAAAGAGATGAAGTGATTGGCATCGATGATTTTGAATTGTCGGACGAAACATTTGCAAAGATGCGCCGACAAACAGACAAAGCAGTTGTTGAAAAACATGAACGTATCGTTGATGAAATCATCTGGAAAGGCCGTTTTTATCAAACGGTCAAATTCCCGGTAAAAATGCCGAATGGTGAATATGGTGTCGGTGCCTATGTCAGAGATATAACGCAGCAGCGTCGACGTGAGATCAGACAGGGAAAAGAGCTTGAGCGCAATAAGATCCTTATAGATATCATAAGCAAGAGCTTTTCAAACAGGCAAGAACAGCTCGACTATGTGCTTCAGGAGGCACTGAAGCTTACGGAAAGCAAGATTGGCTACATTTACTTGTATGATGAAGCAAGCCGAGAGTTCACTCTGAATTCCTGGTCGAAGGATGTGATGGAAGAGTGCGGCATTGTTGAGAAACAAACAAAATATCAGCTTGAGAATACAGGTGTTTGGGGCGAGGTTGTCCGGCAGAGAAAGCCGATCGTTATTAACGACTTCCAAAAGAAAAACGAGCTGAAAAAGGGCTATCCGGCAGGCCATGTGAGCCTTCATAAGTTTATGTCGATTCCGGTCATCATCGACGAGAAAATTGTGGCGGTTGTCGGGCTTGCAAACAAATCAGGCGATTATGATGACATGGATATCTATGAATTAACGCTGCTGATGAATGGGGCCTGGAACGCGCTGGAGCGCAAATCTGCTCAGGATAAGCTCGTCATGGAACGCAACAAGTATTGGCAGACGATTATCTCCATCGGCGACGGCGTGATGGTTGTAGACAGACAGGGCTGTATCGAGATGCTGAATTCGGTGGCACAGGCATTAACGGGCTGGACGCAGGAAGAGGCCGTTGGCAGAGCCTATCAGGATGTGTTTTTACTGGCTCACGAAAATGAGAACGAAAAGATTGCGGATCCGATACAGACGGTTTTTGAAACAGACCTCGTTCATGAAATGGGCAACTATGCAGTGCTGAAATCCAGAGACGGAAAACAATACAATCTTGAAGACAGCGCGGCGCCAATTAAGGATGAGAACGGGTTAACTGTCGGTGTTGTGCTGGTATTCAGAGACGTCACTTATAAAAAAGAACAGAAAGACAGAATTGAGTATCTCAGCTATCACGATTCGCTGACAGGGCTGTATAACAGGCGCTTTTTTGAGGAGTCGCTCAGGCGTTTGGATAATGAGAGAAATCTGCCGATATCGATTATAATGGGCGATGTCAATGGCCTTAAGCTGACAAACGATATATTCGGGCATGCTTTCGGAGATACGTTGCTGCAAAGGGTTTCCGACGTATTCAAAAATACCTGCCGGTCAGATGATATCATTGCGCGGTGGGGCGGGGATGAATTTGTCGTGCTTTTGCCGAAAACATCGCAGGAAGAAGCCATAAGTATAACAAACCGAATAAAAGAAGGATTTAGCCAGGTGCGGATCAAAGCGATCAAGGGCAGCATTTCGTTGGGGGCTCATACCAAAACGACAGCGCAAGAGGATCTCATGGACACGCTGGATAAGGCCGAAGGCAATATGTATATCAGCAAAACGGTGGACCGGGAGACGGTAAAGGGTGATGCGATTAAAGAGATTATTGCGCAGATCCATAACAACCGCCCGGAGGAAAAAGGGCATGCAGAGAGAGTCGGCGCTTTGTGCTACAAAATGGGCAAGCTTTTGAAGCTCTCGGAGGCTGATGCGGTTAAATTAAAATTCGGCGGTATGCTGCATGATATCGGTAAAATATCGCTGCTGCCCGGAACAGAAGGCGCAACAAAAACCGAACTGAACGATAAGAGAGAACATGCAACTCTCGGGTACCGGATATTGTATTCGTTTGACGATACGATGGACTTGGCAGAGGCTGCGCTTTACCACCATGAACAGTGGGACGGCCTCGGATATCCCAAAGGCCTCAAGGGACAGGAAATACCTTTAATCGCGCGGGTGGTTTCCGTGGCCGATAATTACGATAAACTGAGGTATCCGGCTTTCGACGAAGCAAAAACCGTTGAAGAAGCACTGAAGATCATTCAAGACAATGCGGGCAAGAAATTTGATTCGCAGTTGGTCGGTCTTTTTGTTAAAATGGTTAAAGCGGACGAAGGCAGCCGATAAAGACTAAAGACCTTGCGTCAATAACTTAATGAGAGGGCAGAAAAATGAAAAGATCAAAAATCAATCAGGCGATAAAGAAACTGGAGCAAATGGCGCAGGCCTGTGGTTTTAAGCTGCCGCCGTTTTGCAGCTTCACCCAGCAAGATTGGGAAAACAAGGGCGGCGAGTACGATGAGATACGCGATAATAAACTCGGTTGGGATATTACAGATTACGGTATGGGTCGGTTTGACGAGATGGGTTTCTCTCTCATCACAATCAGAAACGGCAATGTTAAAAGTGATAAATACACCAAACCTTATGCAGAAAAGCTGCTGATGCTAAGCGAAGGGCAGTACGCCCCGATGCACTTTCATTGGTCAAAGATGGAGGATATTATCAACCGCGGCGGCGGAAATGTGCTGATTCGTGTGTACAATTCCACACCGGAAGGTGAATTTGACAAGACGGATGTGAAAGTCTGCATGGATGGCCGCGCGTTTTTCGTGCCTGCGGGAGCGCAGGTTAAGCTCACCCCCGGTGAAAGCATCACCATATACCCTTATCTTTACCATGATTTCAGCGTGGAAGAAGGCACGGGTGATGTGCTGCTCGGTGAGGTATCCATGTGCAACGACGATGAGAATGATAACCGGTTTTACGAAGAGCTCGGCCGGTTTCCGACTATCGAAGAAGATGAACCGGCTTACCGCCTGCTTTGCGGCGAGTATCCGGAAACGTCGGGCTGATATGTTTTATAATTGATCGATAAGGCAGGGCGATATTGTTCGCCCTGTTTTGTTTTATATGTATTCGCACCGAAGCTGCTCATTAAATCAACAACTGTTACAAAAACATCAAAAATTTTAATAACAAAATTATTTGTCGAAAAATATAATAATTTATGATTCCGGTGTTGACAAAACAGCTTTGCTTTGATAATATTCAATACTGTGCTCGCGAAACGGGAGAGCGCAAACGGGAACGAAGAAGCGTATAAAAAACGGCATAAAGTTCCTGAAAAAACGGTGTTGACAAACAGGATAAAAGTTTGTTAATATACAAGTCCGCGATCGAGAGATCACGGGAGCAGAACCTTGAAAAAATAATCAGCACTATCAAATAGTA
>JAEZIW010000222.1 GCA_023436525.1 Bacillota bacterium
CCCCAACGGCTTCAACATCGCATATGCATGAATACGTTTACATTTGTAGTTATAACGTGTATACTTTATGCAATATAATTAAAGGATCCCAATTCATATGAGCGAACACATAAGTAACGCCTCAAAGAGAAAACGCAAAAAGAAGCGGTCTGTCGCAGTGTTGATCGTTATTGATATCATGATTGCCGCTTTGATCGTGCTCGTCTTTTATCTGACAACGTATGTTTGGCATGGTGAAGTTAAACCGCAGCCGCTCACGGCACCAAGCGCAGCTCCCGCCGTTTCCGATTTATCTGTGACACCCGCAGTGGTCACCGAATCAGCATTGCCGACAACAACCGGTGAAGCTTCTGTTCCGCCCGAGCCTCTCACACTGCGCGAAAAATTCGCGGACAAGTTTACCGGCGGTGACGTGCAGCAAACGGCCAATTCGTACAAAAGCGCGAATATCAGCATCACTATCGATACGGCGGAAGAGAACGGCGTCGTTTATTTTCTTGCGAATATCTATGTGGCCGATATCAAATACTTCAAGACGGCGTTCGCGAAAAAAGAGGATGTGATGGACGACGAAGAGCCGACCGATACAATCGCTAAAGAGGTCGGCGCCGTGCTTGCGATCAACGGCGACTCCTGCCTCCGTACCAATGGACTCATCGTTCGCAACGGGAACTATTATCCCATGCAGACCACAGAGGCGGATTTGCTTGTGATGTATCAGGACGGCTCGATGGTCACGCTCTCTGCCGAGGACGTTGACAAAGACGCCCTCCTCGCCGACGCGCCGTATCAGGTTTGGGCTTTCGGGCCGATGCTGCTGAAAGATGGACAAGCCATGACGGAATTTGTCTCGCCCCAGCATATCACAGGCAGTGCGAACAATCCAAGAACGGCAGTCGGTTATTACGAGCCGGGTCATTATTGCTTCTTGGTGGTCGATGGCAGACAGGAGGGGTATTCATACCCCGGTATGAGCTGCGCGCAGATGTCTGAACTCTTCTATCGCCTTGGCTGCAAAGCGGCTTACAACTTAGACGGCGGTAAAACCTCCGAAATGGCGTTCATGGGTGCGCTTTATAACAAACCGTTTGAGGGTGGCCGCCGCGTCAGCGACATTTTGTATATTGCCGATGAGTAAAGGAATATCGATTATGATAAAGAAACTGATACCGCATATCTGCATCATCTTTTCACTGGCCGCGCTCACTTTTCTGGTGCTGGCGCAGTTCAACCCGATCTGGGGCAAGCCGTTTGTCCAAGTTGTTGTGGCAGTCACGTGCATTGCGTCTGTAATCGCCGCCGTTTTTCTGATTGCAGACAACAGAAGGAATCATCAGCACAAATGAAAAAAGCGCTTCTCTTTTTTTCGGCGCTCTTTTCAATATATATAAATTGCTGGCTGCCTTCTTAATGACTGCCTTGTTAACTTATTGTGATTATACAGAATGATTATGAACAACATATTAACACGGGGTTGACTTTTTGTAAACACCCCTAAATTTCTTTGGCCATAATCAAGCGGTCTTCACCTTCGCCGTATTCATCCTTGGCGCTGTCTACCACGGTAAACCCAAGCTTCTCACGGTACACGGAGAGCGCGGCAAAGTTCGCGGGGTCCACCGTCAGCGTCACCTTCGTGATGCCGTATTCTTTTAAGCCGTCCAGAGCGTACTCAAGCAGCGCCGTGCCCACGTTCTGGCCTTTGAAATCCGGCAGCACCGCCACGCTCATCAGGTAGGCGTTCTCGGGATTGTTCATGTCGGCCATAAAATATGCACATGCCACCGGCGTACCTTCCTCGTCGACCGCGGCATACACCTTGCCGTAACGCAGCAACGGCACTACCACATATTCGTTCAGCGCACCGTCGCCGAAAGCTTCCTGTTCAATATCCAAAATACTGCCGACGATGTTCACGTCCGGCTTTTCCAGTACAGTAAAAGTCAGTGTCATTTATGTCTCCTCCGTAAAATCAATGCTAATTGAATACCTCTGAGAGCTGCCGTACGCTTGCATACTCGGCGGCATACGCCTCGCGCCCCGTCCGCTCGCACTTGCCCATTAACGAATCAGCCTGAAAGCTAAACGCCTCATTATCACTGACGATAATATGATCAACCAGCTCAATGCCGAGCACGCCCAGCGCATTAAGCACTCTCTGCGTGGTTTCGATATCCGCTTTCGAGGGCATCACGCTGCCGCCCGGGTGGTTGTGCGCAATTACGCACTTCACGGCATGATGCCGCAGCGCTTTTGCCGCCAGCCTGCCGATATACACCGGCGATTCGTTCGCGCTGCCTTCGCTGAGCCGCTCAAAATGAATCACGCGGTTTTGCGTGCCCAGCCAGATCACGTAAAACTGCTCATACGGTTTTCCGAACAACAGCGTTCTTGCAAAGCCGCACGCATCCGCGATAGAGCGCAAGGCCGGCTTTTTGCCGAGCTTGCTGTGCTCGTACGCACGAAACACGTCGGGTATCATGGCGAGAAACGCCGCGGCCTTGGGACCCATGCCGTTCACGCGTTCCAAATCCTTCGGGTCTGCCTCCAGAACGGCTGCCAGCGAACCGAAGGTATTGATCAACTCATGGGCTATGGCGTTTGTATCCACGCGCGGCAGCGCATAAAACAGCACAAATTCCAATATCTCGTGCTCTTCAAAGCTTTCCAGCCCTTCGCTTAAAAACCGGCTTGTGAGCCGCTGCCTGTGTCCTTCGTGCATAGGCCTTCAGCTTCCGCAGCCCTTGCAGCTGTTGCAGCTGCCGCCGCTGCATCCGCCGCCGCTCTTGCCGCCAAAATAGCATTTGCCCTGATAATACCGGGCGGTATTGAGCGACGCGCACTTGGGGCAAGGCGGCTTTTTATCCGCCGTGGTCAGCTCCTCAAACACATTTTTGCAATCTTCACAGATGTATTTCAGCAAAGGCATAGCCAAGGGTTTCCTTTCGTTAAAGCATCTTCCTGCGCCATAAAATGTACATTGTCAGTGCCGCGCCCACTACGGAAAAGCCCGCCAACACCCAAAAGCCGAAGTCCGATTTCTCAAATGGCACCGGAACGTTCATGCCCCACAGGCTCGCAATCAGCGTGGGTACCGCGATGATGATCGTGACGGCTGTTAAGAATTTCATGACGTTATTAAGGCTGTTGGA
>JAEZIW010000195.1 GCA_023436525.1 Bacillota bacterium
ATCATCAACCGTGCGCTGCCGGATGTGCGCGACGGCCTAAAGCCGGTGCACCGGCGCATACTCTACTCGATGAGTGAACTCGGCAACACACCGGACAAGCCGTTCCGTAAATCCGCGCGTATTGTGGGTGACGTGCTCGGTAAATACCATCCGCACGGCGATTCGGCGGTGTATATGTCGATGGTGCGTATGGCGCAGGATTTTTCCACGCGGCATCTGCTCGTATCGGGTCACGGTAACTTCGGCAGCGTCGACGGCGACTCTCCGGCGGCCATGCGTTACACCGAAGCGCGGCTTTCGCATATTTCCATGGAGCTGCTGCGCGATCTGGAAAAAGATACGGTGGATTTTTACCCGAACTTCGACGAAACGCTGATGCAGCCCACAGTGCTGCCGTCAAAATACCCGAACCTTCTTGTCAACGGCTCGGGCGGTATCGCGGTGGGCATGGCAACGAACATTCCGCCGCACAATTTGGGAGAAGTGATTGACGCGGCGGTGTGCCTGATTGACGACCCGGACGCGGACGTGCAGGATCTGATGCAGCATGTAAAGGGGCCGGATTTCCCGACGGGCGGCATTGTGATGGGCACGGCCGGTATCACGCAGGCGTATCACACGGGGCGCGGCAAAATCTGTGTGCGGGCCAAGGCCGAGATCGAAGAGTTCAAAGCGGGGCGTCAGCGCATTATTGTGAACGAAATACCGTATCAGGTGAACAAAGCGGCTCTGATTACGCGCATTGCCGAGCTGGTACAGGATAAGCATATTGAAGGCATATCAGATATCCGTGACGAGAGCGACAAGCGCGGCATGCGCATTGTAATTGAGCTGAAACGCGATGTAAACGCGAACGTGATTTTGAACCGGCTCTATAAGCATACGCAGATGCAGGATACGTTCGGTGTGATTATGATTGCGCTGGTGGACGGCGAGCCCAAAGTGCTCAGCCTAAAAGAGCTGCTCTATCATTACCTTGAGCATCAAAAGGTTGTGATTATCCGTCGTACGAAGTTCGATTTGGAAAAGGCCGAAGCACGCGCGCACATATTAGAAGGCTTGATCATCGCTCTTGACAACATCGATGAGGTTGTGGAGCTGATTAAAAAATCGCCCGATGTGCCGTCTGCGCGAGACGGCCTGATGGCACGCTTCGGGCTCAGCGACAAGCAGGCACAGGCGATACTCGATATGCGTCTGCAGCGCTTAACGGGTCTCGAACGCGATAAGATCGTCAGCGAATACGAAAAGCTGCTCGAGCGCATCGCGTATTTAAAGCTGATACTTGCCACGCCGCAAATGGTGCTGGATATCATCAAGGAAGAGATGCTCGAGATAAAAGACAAATATGCCGACGAGCGCCGGACCGAAATCACGTTCAGTGCGGACGACATTGACCTTGATGAGCTGATACAGGAAGAGGAGATGGTGGTGACGCTGACACACTACGGGTACGTCAAACGCATCCGCTCCGATGCTTACCGCACGCAAAAGCGCGGCGGTAAGGGCGTTACCGGTATGTCTACCCGTGAGGAGGATTTCGCGGAGCATGTGATGGTCACCTCCACACACGCGCATCTGCTGTTCTTTACGAATCAGGGCAAGGTATACCGCCGCAAATGCTATGAGCTGCCCGAGACGGGGCGCACGGCCAAGGGCATGGCGATTGTTAATCTGCTGCAGCTCGATGCGAACGAAAAGGTATCTGCTGTGTTCCCGATCACCGATTTCTCGGATGACACGATGCTTGTGATCGCGACGAAAAACGGCTTTATTAAGAAGACAACCGTCAGCGCGTTTAAAAACATCCGCCAGAGCGGCCTCATTGCGGTGGGCCTGCGAGACGGCGATGAGCTGATCAGCGTTCGCGAAACGAGCGGTAAGGACGAACTGATCATCGGCACGGCACAGGGCATGTCGGTGATGTTCGCCGAAGAGGATGTGCGCGACATGGGTCGTACCGCCATGGGCGTGAAAGCTGTGGCGCTGCGCGAGGGAGATGCGGTGGTCGGCATGGACATTGTGCGTCCAAACTGCGATGTGCTGGTGATTTCCGAAAACGGCTATGGCAAGCGGACGCCGGCCTCCGAATACAAGGTGCAAAAACGCGCGGGCATTGGCATCAAAACGCTCAAAGTCACCGAAAAAACGGGCAGCCTGTGCGCCATCGGTTTGGTGGACGGCAGCGAGGATATCATACTGATTAATGACGCGGGCGTCATCATCCGCATGCGTGTCGGAGAAATTTCCGTGTTTGGGCGCGATACGCAGGGCGTGAAGCTGATGAATGTGGATGAAGAGACGCGTGTGGTATCGGCAGCGCTTGTTCCGCACGACGACGAAGAAGAAAATGAAACCGAATGACTTAAACTAGCCCCGGAAACTAAAAATTAGTTTCACAAAAGGAATACAAATTTTTGTAGTGGCTATTGCATTCATATACCACATGTTGTACAATTCGATTTGACAGTCATTTGTGCACAAAGCTGTAAATGCCAATATCCGCGATATAAGCGTATTCCTTCAAAATGCACAGTTTTACGACGGTGTAGAGGGGGCTTAATCTTGAAGGAATATGCAATGGATACGGGGGAGGACATGTGCCTCTCCCGTGTTGAAATCACGGGATCATCAAGAAGGCTTTAATGATGATCGGCAGGAGCAAACAGCTTTGAGGTATAGAAAAAAGAAACGCTTTTTTTTCATTAAGCAAAATCATTTAAGAGTCATCGTCGGCATCGGAATTGTGCTGGCTGTCGCCGCGATTGTATTCTTCATTTTATCTGTTACAAGCCATCAGACAAGCAAACAGAATGCCGTTGAAAAAGTGGCCGCCCCAGGCCTTGTTAACGTTGGGCTCAGGGGAGATTTAAACAAGCTTTGTACCTACAACGAGGAAACGGGCATGTTTGAAGGCTTTGAGAAAGACCTGTCTGATGAGCTCGTCAACCGCCTTTTCGGCGACGCTGTGATTAAATACGATGTGAACGTGAATACCGAGACGCGCACCGCTTATTTAAAGCGCGGTGATGTTGATTTTGCGCTGGGCGCGGCGACATATTTAAAGATCAGCGGGATTGCCTATTCGAAGCCGTATTTTTCGGACGGCAGCGCATTCCTGGTCATGGAGGATAAAATAAAAAGCATGCAGGCGCTGTCGGGCGGGGTCATCGGCATCGTTCAGGGCTCGATGCATGCCCAGGAAGGTAATACAAAAAAGGATGAAAACGCCACGTTGATGTCAGACTATTTAAAAAAGCTGGAGATTGAAGCGAGCGTGAAGATATTTGCATCATACCCGGAGGCGATTGAGGCGCTACGCAATGGATTTGTGGATGCCGTTTGTGCCAGTGAAACGGTCCTGACGCAGTTTGGCAGGCCCGGTATGCTGATGCTGCCCGAACGCTTCATGCCAAACGATTACCGCGTGTGTATTCCAACCGCACTCGGTCTTTTCACAGAAGCGGTGGATGATGCGATTGAAGGCATGAAAAACGACGGGACTCTCGAATCGCTGATGAAAAAATGGAATTTGATTAATTACTCTGAAATAGCAGAGCAATAGTGCATTTAAAACCGGAGGAACGAATGAGTACGGGATTGATCAGAGTGGCTGCGGCGGTGCCCGAGGTTGCAGTCGGTAACATTAAGAAAAACAAAACGTGTATTGCCGCGATGATGAAGCAAGCGGATAAAGACGGCGTGGCTGTGGCGGCGTTTCCGGAGCTTTGCATCACGTCGTATACGCTCGGGGATCTGTTTCGCCAGAGAAGCATCATGGAGCAGAGCGAGAAACACCTTGCTGAACTGCTGGCAGAAACAAAATGTTTGAATGTGCTCGGCATTGTGGGCATGCCGCTTTATGCCAACGACAAGCTGTATAATACGGCGGTCGTTTTTCAGTCGGGCAGGGTGCTCGGCGTGATACCCAAAGCGTACATACCGAATTACTCGGAATATTATGAGCAGCGCTGGTTCACCTCGGGGCTGGAGGTCACCGGCCAAACCGTTCAGCTGGCAGGCCAAACCGTTGCGTTCGGCACCGATATACTGTTTGAATGTGAGCAAATAAAAGAGCTGGTGCTCGGTGTGGAAATCTGTGAAGACCTCTGGGTGCCGTTTCCGCCGCATGGGTTTCAGGCCATGGCCGGCGCGACACTGTTTGTTAACATTTCGGCCAGCAACGAGCTGGCTGGAAAGAGTGATTACCGCGAAGAGATGATTAAGCATCAGTCGGGACGGTTTGTGGGCGCTTATGTGTATGTATCGGCGGGGCCGGGAGAATCCACCACGGATACCGTGTTCGGCGGGCATGCCGTGATTGCGGAAAACGGCTATCTGATGGCGGCTTCCAAACGGTTTTCGTTTGAGCAGCACATGACAGTCACCGAGATCGACCTGCATCGGCTGATTCATGACCGTATACTCAAAAATACATATATGTCCGGCGAGGCACCCGCTGTTTATAGGCGTGTATCGTTCAAAGCGTGCGAAACGCAGCCAAAGTACCGGCACATAGAAAAAATGCCGTTTGTACCAAATGAGACCGCCGTGCTTGACACGCGCTGCGACGAGGTTTTCAACATACAGGTGACGGCGCTGGAACGCAGGCTGCGGCACACGGGGTCAAAGCACTTGGTGATCGGCGTATCGGGCGGGCTCGATTCGGCGCTTGCGCTGATGGTGGCCTGTGAAGCGGCGGTGCGGGCCGGGCTAAAAAAAGACGCTGTTGTCGGTGTGGTGATGCCGGGGTTTGGCAGCACCGAGGCCACACAGACACTTGCGCGGCG
>JAEZIW010000189.1 GCA_023436525.1 Bacillota bacterium
CCATAGTAGACGATTCTCTCCCCCGTGTTGACGGTGAAGTAATACCAATAGACGCCCGGCTGCGACGGGGCCTGAAAGCTGACCCGCCAAAAGCCGTTGTCTTGAGTCATCAAAATTTCCTGATGAACATTATCGCCTGTTAAGCACAGATACACGCCGATCACCTGACTCAAGCGCGTTTTAAAGCGCAGCGTGACCGTCTGCCCCTGCGGAACCGCGCCAAAAGGGCTTCTGTAGCATAGCCATGTGGAGTTGTGCATCATTTCATTCCTGTAATTGATCAGCATCGGGCTCTTGGCTCCTTTGCTTTATTTGTGAAGCCGCCAAATCAAACGGTTGTACTCATCTACGGCTCTGTCGGCGCTGAAGAACCCCGCGCACGCCGTGTTCATCGCGGCTTTTGCTGCCCAACCGTTTATATCCGTATAGGCCGTCAGCACATTGCCATAAGCCGTGTTGTACGCATCAAAATCATGCAGCACAAAGTATTTGTCTGCTCTGTCGTAATCGCCGTACAGCAGCGCGTTATATATCCCGTCGAAGCGATGCGGGTCGTTCACCGGCAGCGAACCGTCCGTCAGCCGAGACACCGCCTCTCGAATGTCCTGATTTGCTTCGAACAGCGCTTTGGGTGCGTATGAATGCGCTGTTTCCATTTTGGCGATTTCGGCAGCCAACGCCCCGAAAATAAATATATTCTCTGCCCCGACCTGCTCGAAGATTTCGATGTTAGCCCCGTCCATCGTTCCGAGCGTGACCGCGCCGTTCAGCATGAATTTCATATTGCCCGTGCCGGAAGCCTCCAGCCCCGCTGTAGAAATCTGCTCGCTTATGTCCGCAGCGGGTATCAGCAGCTCCGCGAGTGACACGTTATAGTTCTCCAGAAAAACGATCTGTATCGTGTTCTTTGTACGCGGATGATTACGGACGAGGTCTGCCGCCGCATTGATCAGCCGAATGATATCCTTGGCGCGTCTGTATCCGGGCGACGCTTTTGCGGCAAATAAGAATGTGACGGGTGCGGGCAGCTTGAAACTTTCATCCGACGTGAACCGGCTATAAAGGTGCAGTATGTGCAGCACCTTTAACAGCTGGCGCTTGTATTCGTGCAGCCGTTTGGCCTGCACGTCAAAAATCGAATCCGGGTTGATTGTTATGCCTTGTGATTTGAATAAGTAATCCGCGAAGCGCTGCTTGTTCTGCGCCTTAATCTGCGCAAAATCAGAAAGAAAACGCTTTTTCTCCGCAAACGGCTTTAATCGTTCCAGCTCTTTGTAATCACTTAAGAATTTCTCGCCGATATGATCTTTAATCAGCTCTGTCAGCTTTGGATTGCTGACCGCGAGCCATCGGCGCAGCGTAATCCCGTTGGTCACCGCGATGAATTTTTCGGGAAAAATCACATAGAAGTCTCGGAAGGTGCGCGTTTTTAATATGTTTCCATGCAGTTGAGATACGCCGTTCACATATTGGCAAACGGCTATGCACATATTCGCCATACGAATTTCATCGTAGCCGATAATCGACATGCCGGAAATCTTATCCCAGTCACCGGGGAATGCCGCCCACAGCTTTTGGCTGAAGCGGTCGTTCAATGCAACGATAATCGCATACACGCGCGGCAGCAGCTCTTTAAAAAGCTGCTCCGGCCAGGCTTCCAGCGCCTCTCGCATCACCGTGTGATTGGTGTAGTTAAAAACACGGCTGACGATACCATAGGCTTCGTCCCAGCCCAAGGCCTCTTCGTCCATCAGTATGCGCATCAACTCGGGTATCGCAAGCGCGGGATGTGTATCGTTAATCTGTATGACCGCATAATCTGCCAGCGTCCGTATGTCTTTGAAGCGCTTTTTATGATCGCGCACCATAGCCTGCATGGCCGCTGACGCGAGAAAATAATACTGCTTAAGTCGCAGCATACGCCCCGCAATATGGTCATCTTCCGGGTACAGCACCTTAGAAATGCTTTCCGCCAGCTCCCGCTGCCGTATCATACACATGTAGTCGCCCTTGTTGAACGAATGCAGATCAAAACCTGCCGGGCTTTCCGCGCGCCACAGGCGCAGCATGGCCGGTGTATGGCTTTTGTAGCCGATGACAGGCAAATCGTACGGAACAGCCATGACAGACTGATAGTTCTTGTGCGTCACCACGAGCCCGTTTTCTGTCCAGTATTCGTCGACGGTTCCCTCGAAACGAACCTCCACCTGTTCCTCACGCCGCTCAATTTCCCAAACGTCGCCCTTTTTCGTCCAGTCATCCGGCTCTTCCACCTGCTCACCATTCACAATGCGCTGCCGAAAAATGCCGTACTCGTAGCGAATGCCATGCCCCTCTACCGGCAACTCCAGCGTGGATATTGAATCTAAAAAGCAGGCAGCGAGCCGCCCGAGGCCGCCGTTACCAAGGCCCGCTTCAATTTCTTCCTGCTCCAGCCTTTCAAACGGGTAGCCAAGCTCATCCATCACGGTTTTGTAGTCGTCCAGCATTTGCAGGCTGATCATGTTGTTCACCAGCGCACGGCCCATCAGGTATTCCGCGGACAGATAATAAAGGCGTCTGCTCTGCCTTTCTTCAGGGTCTGCCGTCACAAATCGGTCGAGTATCATGTCGCGCACGCTTAGCGCCACCGCCTGAAAAATCTCCTCATCCGTCGCGTTTTCCATCGTGCGCCCGAAATCGCGTTTGAGCTTATCAAGGATGACATGCTTAATTCTCTGAGCCCGGTTTGTGATATGATCGGTCGTCAATTCGCTCTTCCTCCGCCTCCGCTTGAGTTTTTGTTATTCTATGCGCATTTATTACAGTATGTCAACCGGATGCGGTGTTCGTGTCGAGCATTGTAAGATACAAGGACGCATACGACACGGCGCTTTTGTCAAAACTCAAATCCTTTTCCATCGCGCGACGCTGCATCTGAAGGAATACGTCTTTATCGTTATAAACGCTGAGTGCACGGCGTATGGCATCCAGCATTTCATGCGCATTGTAGTTGCCGAAGGAAAAACCGTCCCCTTCACCCGTGTACGCGTTATACGGCTCAACCGTGTCCTTAAGCCCGCCCGTTTCGCGGACAATGGGCAGCGTGCCGTAACGCAGCGCAATGATTTGTGATAACCCGCACGGCTCAAACCGCGACGGCATCAAAAAGAAATCGCACCCGGCGTATACCTTATGCGCCAGGGCTTCATCAAACATAATCATGCCGATCGCACGCCCGTCAAAGGTCTGCCATGCGTCCCTGAAATAATTCTCGTATTCGGCATCCCCCGTTCCGAGCATCACAAAGCCGACGCGTTCATCCATAATTTCTTTCATCATGCGCAAAATGAGATCCAGCCCCTTTTGCGCGGTCAGTCGTGTCACCATGCCAATCAGCGGACGGTCCGCTTCGATTTTCATCCCCAGCTGGTCAATCAATGCTTTTTTGTTCTCAGCTTTGTCTTCGAGAGAATTCACGTCGTATGTTTTTGCAATCAGCGGATCGTTTGAGGGGTTGAAAACATTCGTATCGATGCCGTTAAGAATGCCCACAAGATCATTTTCCCGTGTGGTTAATATGCCGTCGAGCCCTTCGCCGTAATACGGGGTTTTAATTTCGCTTGCGTATGTGGGGCTCACGGTTACCAGCTTATCCGCAAATACGATGCCGGCTTTCATGAAGTTCGCACTGCCGTAATATTCAATATAATCGGGTGTGTTGTACCGGCTGTCAATACCGAGCATTTCAGACGCAAAACCAAAATCGAAGCGCCCCTGATACCCAAGGTTGTGCATCGCAAGCACCGTTTTGCAGTCTCTTATCGGCCGCCCTTTGTATTGTGTTTTTATCAGCATCGGAATCATAGCCGTGTGCCAATCGTTCACATGCACAATATCCGGCGTGAAATCGGTCAGTGGCAGTGCTTCAAGCACGGCCCGGCAAAAATACGCGTACTGTTCACCCTCAAAGGTGCCGCCGCGGTAAATCATGTGCCCGAAGTAATACTCGTTATCGATAAAATAGACGGGAATGCCGTCCCAGTCGTAAAGCTCGAGGCCCACGTACTGCGTGCGCCACCCAAGATCCACAGAAAAGCTTGCCACGTGCGTGACCTGATCACGCAGTTTCTCCTTGATAGCGCGATGGAAAGGCAGCGCCAGCCGGATATCAAACCCCAGCTTTTTGAGCTGGCGCGACAGCGTTCCCGTCACATCAGCAAGCCCGCCCGTTTTTGCAAACGGCGCACATTCCGCCGCCGTCATCAATACGGCAGGGAGCTTTTCCAGGCCCTTGTTTTTCATTATGCTTGCCAGCATTTCGTTCATGCTAAATTACCGACCCTTTTCGAATGATGCTCGGGTAACTGACATCTCCCGCCAGATGCCGCCCCGAACGGATGTGGCAGTTCTTGTCTGCAATCACGTATTTTAAAACACAGTTGTCATCAATGTCGCATTCCTGCATGATCACGCAGCCCTTTAGCTTTGTGCCTTTGCCCACATGAACACCACGGAAGAGCATGCAATCTTCCACCTCGCCGTCTATCACACAGCCGTTGGCAAGCAGGCTGTTTTTCACAGACGCATTCTCGCCGTATTTCACGGGCGCTTCGTCTTTGATTTTCGTGTATATCGGGTTGTCCGTGTAAAACAAGTCGCGCTGTACATCCTCACGCAGCATATCCATATTGAGCTGATAGTAGGTATTAATTGAATCGAGCCGTCCCACATATCCCTTATGCTCCATTGCGAGTATGCGCAGATTCCGTAAGTTTTTCATCAGCACATCGCTGATAAAATCATAATGGCCGTGTGCCACGCTGTTGTCTACCAGATACTCCAGCAGGCTCTTGTGAATTAGAAAAACATCCATGCTGATTTTGTTCGAGTTGGAGTATTTGAAGTTATAGTCCATCTCGGTCACCCAGCCTTCTTCATCCGTATACAGACGTAAATCGTGGCTGCTGTCCTTGTCTTCCCGCTCCGTTTTATCAACATTATACAGCAGCGTAATATCGGCCTTGCTCTCAAGATGCTTTTTAAGCATCTGATTGTATGTGGCTGTGTAAATATTGCTCACGCCTGTCAGCAAACAATACGGTTGAGCCGCCCGTTTAATATAGTTAATATTGCCCTTAATCGCATCCGTCATGCCGTGGTATATGCCTGTATTTTCCGCGTTGTCAAAAGGCGGCAGCATAAAAAGCCCGTCCGTCTTTCGGCTTAAGTCCCATTCCTTGCCGGACCCCACATGATCCATCAGCGATTGGTAATTCTTCTGCGTGATGATGCCGACATTCCTTATGCCGCTGTTAACAATATTAGAGAGCGGGAAATCGATCGCCCGGTATCGTCCGCCGATCGGCATCGCCGCGACGGAGCGCAGCAGCACCAGCTCACGCAAATTATGATTTTGCTCTCCCGCGTAAATCAGCCCGAATACATCCTTTATCATACGCCTACCTCGTTGTTTTGAACACATCGATCAATCACACAGACGCTGTCCGGCTCGATTGATTCGCCCTCTTCAATGGTTGAATTGTTGTTGACCTTCACGCCCTGCCCGATAACGGTGATTTCGCTGTCTCCGCCGATATGGCAGCCGTTGCCAATCACCACATTTTCGTCGATGATCGCCCGTGT
>JAEZIW010000224.1 GCA_023436525.1 Bacillota bacterium
CTAATTCCGTCATCCTGAGGAGTAAAGCGACGACTACGAAGTGGACCAGGATCTGTTGTGACAGATTCTTCACTCGCTACACTCGTTCAGAATGACCGCTAACCGTAGCTTTCGTTCATTGTGATACGTAAGCGCATGACGATCCCTAGCCTGTCCACTACTTAGTCGATTCGCTTTCGCTCACTCGAAATGATATTTGGTACTTTGTCAGCACATTTAGCGGTATCCATAACGATACCGCTTTTTTATTTCCCCGGCGTGGGATATAATGGATTTACAATTCTTTTCTCTTAAGGCGGGTTAATATGAACGGTTATGAAATTTGTGACGTGAGGGACGACGAACTCGAAGCATGCGTACAGATGATACGCGCCGCATTTGATACGGTAGCAAAAGCATTCGGGCTTACAGAACATAACTGCCCGACGAACGCCGCATTTATGAAAATAGAAAGGCTGCTTTACGATCGCGATAAGGGGAACAAGATGTACGCGCTTAACCTGGACGGTGTAATTGCCGGGTTCGTGCAGCTAGAGAACAAGGACGACGGACGGTATGAACTGAAAAATATCGCCGTATTGCCGCAACTCCGTCACTTGGGTTTCGGAAAAATATTGCTCGATTCCGCGAAGGAAAAGGTCAGGCAATTCGGCGGTAATAAAATATCCATCGGCATCATCGAAGAGAATATGCTTTTAAAGCAGTGGTATGAAAAAAACGGCTTTGTGCACCTCGGCACGAAGAAGTTTGACCATTTGCCATTCACGGTGGGCTTTATGGAAGCGACGATAGACCAACACTAAGGGGGCTTATATGCAGATGCTCGCTGCCGAGCATATCGGTAAAACATACGACAAGCATAGCGTGCTCAAAGACATTAACCTGGCTGTGCGCAAAGGCGAGGCCATTGCGCTTGTCGGTGAAAATGGCTGCGGCAAAAGCACGCTGATTCGCATATTAAGCGGGCTCACACCGCCAAGCCAAGGCCGCGTTTCGGCTGCGCCCGGCTCACAATGTGCATTTGTTCCCGATCGCTTCGACAAGGTCAATATGACGATCCCGCGTTATTTAAGCCACATGCGGCTGCTCGGCGGCGCTGAAACGGAAGAGCCGGAACCGTATTACGGCCTATTCTCGCTTGGCGATATGCTGGATACGCCGATGAAATACCTCTCAAAAGGCACGCTGCAAAAAGCAGCGGTGATTCAGGCGCTCACATCAGCGTGCAACATCATGTTTCTCGACGAGCCGCTCTCGGGGCAGGATACGGCTTCGCAGTATCAATTTGCGCGGGAGCTGAAAAAACGAAAGGCGGCGGGCATGGCCATTGTGATGGCTTGTCATGAGCCATTCTTAATTGAGGAACTGGCAGACGTGGTTTATCAGTTTAAAGAAGGGATTCTTGTCAGCGGCGAAAGCTATGTGTTTGAACGCGGACGGACGCACTGCATATTTTTGATAGAACCAAACAACGCGGATTTAGCAGATGAATTGGCATCGCTGGGCGTGCAGATGACAGTTTTGGGACGGCTTGCGAAGATTGAAGCGCCGAGAGACACGGCAAAGGCGCTGTTTGCTCTGTTCGCGGCACAAAACGTACGCATCGTGAAATACGACGAGACGGAGGGCGTATGCTGAAGGCCTTATGCAGATTTGAGATGGATAAGCTCTTAAAGAGCAGCCGTTTGGTTGTGCCGCTGCTGATTTTGTTTGCGTATATCGGTATCGCTTACGCGGTCGGGCCGCTTCGCGTTGCGAGCAGCTTCGGTATTTGCTCGCTCGTGCTGTTTGTGCTGATGGTCAGCATCGGGGTGATGGAGGATGGCCTTGGGTACGCGATGATTGAGCAGACGATGCTCGTTCGGCTGCGAAACAAATCGCTGTTTTATCTCGGCAAAGCGGCGCTGATGGCGGCGGTAAGCCTTGTGTTTGCAGCGATTTCGGTGCTTGCCCCCGTGCTGATTGACTTGATGAATGGCGGCACGTTATTCAGCCGCGGCGTGGTGCTGTCCGATATACTGTCGGGCTTTGTGCTGTTCGCTCTTTCCGGGATGTGCGGCGGGGTCACAGGCCTGTTTGCGCATCACAGAATTATACAGAACCGCAAAACCGCGATTCTGCTTTGTATCGCGTTCGCGTTGCTGACAATCATTAAGGGGGCGATGAATTCGCAGGTGCAGGCACTGGTATATGTCACGTGGATACTGCCGCCCGTGCATGATTTAAGCGTTAGCTACAGCAAGGGTGATTTTTTTAATTTTGGGTCAACGTGGATGTATTTTCTCTGGCTCGCGGGTTACATCGCGATACAGATCGTCGCTTATGTGGCGATTCTGCGAAAACGGGGCGTGGAGTGAATTTGAGAAGATGGTGTCGGGCGGACGCTTGATAATCGCCCCTACGGCTGTTATAGGCACGAATTGTAGGGAACGACATCTGTGTCGTTCCGCTGTTTGCAAGAATTTTCAGATATCTCCCCTCGTCAATTGCCGGATTGAGAATCCGCCAATTGCCACCTCCCTCCAGAGGGAGGTAAAGTTACCAGCATCTTAATTTCTCAATAAAAAAAAGAGTATTCCTGTACCCCGAAGGGGTAAAAACCACTCGAAACGAGAGCATAAAGCCGTATTCGCTTTTGGCGGGCGATTGATAATCGCCCCTACGGCTGTTATAGGCACGAATTATAGGGAACGACCTCCGTGTCGTTCCGCTGTTTATATGAGTTTACTGAGAACTCCTTGGTCAATTGCAGGATTCAAAAATCAATGGTGTATTTTACCGCAATAATCATTCACAACCCGTTGCATTTCATCCTCTGTGGGTTTAGAAAGCTCGCAGCAATTACAATACCTGCATTTAGGCTCTGATTCATTTTGAACAACAATAATCGTTTCGCAATTGTTGCATTTATAAGAGATAGAATATAGAGTGTCATGTAAATCAATCATATCCAGCAAAGCCAAACACCTCTCAATACAATGAATACACTACCAATTGTATCATAAAGATGGATATAGCGCTATATATTTTGTTATGGGATCTAATGTTAATAATAAATCTTATGTCTTCTCAAAATCCTTATTTGTTTTTGATTGCAAATTCTGCCGCGAATCGACGATGAAAATGCGTCTCATACGCGTGTTTATTCGCACCAACCTTGCAAATACTATGTTTGATTATTATTACAGGAGGACACAGCATTGATACGCACAGACCTTGCGATGGAGGCGGCGCAGTCCGCAGGACAAATACCCGGTGTGCATGTGCAAAATGATGAGGTGATGCCGGGCGTGCACCGCTCGCGCGTCACGGTGCTCAACGAAGAGGGTGAAAAGGCAATCGGCAAAAAGAAAGGCATCTACGTGACCATTTCGGCAGATCAGCTGGCGCAGGGCGATATGGAGCTCGACGAGCATTGTTCAATGGCGCTGGCAACCGAGATACGCAACATGGCAGGCGATGCGCTGAACGGCGTGGTGCTGGTGGTGGGGCTGGGGAACCGCATGGTGACGCCCGACGCACTGGGTCCGGCTGTTTGCGATGAGGTGTTTGTGACACGCCACATTCACGAATATGCGCCGGAAGGCATTGATGAACGCATCGGCAACGTAAGCGCCATTGCGCCCGGCGTGCTCGGCATCACAGGCATAGAAACGGGTGAGGTGGTTGAAGGCGTGGTGGAACGCATGAAGCCTTCGCTTGTGATCGTGGTGGATTCGCTCGCGTCTCGCAGCCTTGAACGCGTGCGCACCACCATACAAGTTGCCGATACAGGCATCGCGCCCGGCGCGGGCATCGGCAACAAACGAAAAGCGCTTGATTACGAGTCGCTCGGTGTTCCCGTGCTGGCCGTTGGTGTACCGCTCGTTGTGTACGCATCCACCATTGCGGAGGAACTGATGCAGACGGCGATGGAGAAAACACCGACCGACGTGAATGTGCAGCCCGGCATGCAGCGCATACTCGACGCGATGAAGGATGTGCAGGGAGCCGATATGATTGTGACGCCCAAGGAGATTGATAAGGTGGTGTCGGATGTGGCGCGCATTATTGCGGACGCGCTGAACATATCACTGAACAAAAACATGACGATCGCTGAGGTCCGGCGGTACATGCATTGATCAATGGCCGGATATATCTTCTTATGTTTTAGCATATCTTTTGACAGGAGTGCAAAATCATGAAGAGATTAAAAAACGGCCGTGTCGTCTATGAGCCTATGCCGTCAAATCAGCCTCGCCGCATCCCAAAAAAGAACAATCTCATTTTTAAGGCTGTGACGGCTTTTGCGCTCATAGCCTTTTTGGCGTTTTCGATTAGCATTACGCTGAATCGGGAGATAACGCAGCTTGTATCGGCACCGAGTCGATCGCCTCTTCCGGCTGATGGCAACCGTATCGATGCATCCGGAGAAGAAGAGGCAGCACGGCAGGAAGGGATTGTATTTGACGTGATGCCCGACGATATCAAGCTGGAGATATTGGGCTTTGCTAAGGATAAGCCAAAGGCATTTCATGTTGGCACACAGGGGCCTCAAGTATTGATCTATCATACACACACACGCGAGGCTTACAAACAGACGGTTGTTGATGCTTATGCCGAAATCGGTCAGTATCAAACCCTGCAGCAGTCACATTCTGTGGTCGCGGTGGGCGATGTGCTGGCAGCAGAATTAGAGCGTTACGGATTTACGGTGATGCACGATACGACCGACCATGTACCGCCATCCCAAAATACGGCATATTCACGTTCCCTTCAGACGATGGAAAAATACAAAATGGAATACCCTTCGCTGCGTCTTTTTATTGATGTGCACCGCGATGCAAGCTCGGATACCAAGGATTTTATAACCGTGAATGGCGAAGAATGCGCACATATCATGTTTGTGGTGGATAACGGTCAGGGCTATAAACAAAAGCCCGTTTACGAATCAAACTTTAAGCTGGCGCAGTCTATCACAAACGAACTTGAGAAAATACATAAGGGGTTCACACGCCCCATCTGCATTAAATCCCATAGCCATAACCAGAACGTATCGGATATGTGTTTGCTGATTGAGGTGGGCCATAACGCGAACTCGCTTGAACAAGCCAAGAATGCGGCTAAATATGCCGCGCTTGCGATAAGCCGCGTGGTGGCAATTGACTGAGTATCACAGTATGTATATATGCCTCTCGTTCTGCATATGTTTTATGAGGAGTGCAAAATGATGAAAAAATTAAGATACGGGCACATGGTGCATGTGCCCCTTTCTGTCGCAAAACCCCGCTGCATCAAGCGGCACCAACCGTTGTTTGTATTCAAAGCCGTGCTGATCGTGGCCATACTGACTGGCCTTGTATTGTCGGCGGTGCTGATGCTGCAAATGAACACGTCTCAGGACGCCGTTGCGCTTGGTTCGTCCGCGCTGCCGGATAATAATCGCATTGACGCGTCGGGCGCAGAGAGCGCCTTTGAAGACAGCATTATCGACCCGCGGCTGATACTCGGCACCGAGCTGCCCGTGATATACGGGCTGGATCTTGATGAGGTGGAAACCGGCGAGACTGAGCACGAGGAACAGCCGCCGCAGCAGGGCACGGACATATATTTCGATGTGCTGCCCGACGATATCAAAATGGAGATTCTGGACTTCGCGAACGACGCGCCCAAGGATTTTCATATCGGCACGCCGGGGCCTCAGGTGCTCATTTATCACACGCACACACTGGAAGCGTACCGTCAGATAGAAGGGCAGGAATACGTGGAGGCGGGTGCATGGCGCACGAAAGACTTTGACAGCTCGGTGGTGGCTGTGGGCGAGGTGCTGAAAGCGCAGCTGGAATCTTACGGTTATACGGTGCTGCACGACACGACAAACCATGAGCCGCCGTCGCTGAAAACCGCGTACTCGCGCTCGCTCGAGACCATGGAGAGATATGCAAAGGAATACCCGACACTGAGGCTGTTTATCGATTTGCATCGCGATGCGTATAACGACGTGGAGGCGGGCAAAAAGGATTTTGTGACGGTGGACGGCAACGAATGCGCGCGCATGATGTTTGTGGTGGGCACGGGTGAAAAGTACAGCATTAAGCCCAACTACGAATCGAACTACAAGCTTGCGCTGGCGGTGACCAACGAACTGGAGAGCATCTGCAAGGGGTTTACGCGCCCGATTCGCGTGAAGACGGGGCGGTATAACCAGCAGGTGTCGGATATGTGCTTGCTGATTGAGGTGGGGCATAACGCGAACGCGCTGGAGCAGGCGAAAAACGCCGCGAAGTACGCGGCGCAGGCGATCAGCAAGGTGGTGGCGATAGGGGAGTGAGAAATGAAAGGCGATTAAGTTTGAATGAACTCTATTATACCAATATTTATAATTCTCTCCTTAAAAAGTTCAACCAATTGATTAAAGTGACTTTCATTATCCGAGACTAAATATACAAATATTTGGTCTCCCTCTTCGTCTATTTTTACATTTTCTATCGATAAAGCAAGCTTATCTTTTTCTTTTATATGATTATCTCTATACAAAATAATATCGTTACATACTTCATCAAGATCGTATTTAACCTCAGACTTAATTTCAACAAGTCCATTTGCGTTTGGTATTTCTTGATTATGGTCTTGCGCATACTTTTCAATTTGATCCGTATTTGTTATATCAAATTCTTCAGGAGTCTGATTTGGCGCGATAGAATGAATTGCTGTGTCTGCACAAGCTGACGCTAATATCACGATTCCGATTAAATATAATAAAAACATTTTTTTCATATATTTCTCCGAAAAATTTATAATGAGCAGCCATTTTAGGCTGAGTGGATTACGAATTTGTTCTATCTTGTCAATAGCCGCACTTTGCCTGGGTTGGCTTCTTTCATTAAAGCCAGCACCTGTGAAAGCTCATCCGCACTGAGCTGCCGCTTAGGCAGCATAACCGCATTTGTTTTGTAGATAAAGAACAAAAAAGCTGTTTTTGTTTCGATCAGCTTAAACATATCGCCCCAGGCAAGGGCCGTCTCGCCGAGCTTCCCCGTTGTGTGCACACCCGCTTCGTCAACCGTAACGGTCACAGCTCCATTGGCCTTGTTAAATGAGGCGAGCGCTTTTTTTGACTGTCTATTCAGATATAAGTAAAGGCCAAGCGTGAACACGGCGGCAAGAGTCACCGGAAAAATCATGCTTTGCAGCGTAAATTCATCGCTGATGAGATTGCCCGCGGCAAAAAGCAATATTGTAACAACCGGAACCAGAACAAAATGTTTTCTGTAAATCCGTGTGATGAACGCCATGAAATCGGATGCCTGCAAGTCGAGCGTTTTTTTGATTTCCATGAAGACTCCTTAGATTCAGTCTGTGATGATCGCAAACGGGGGAACTGTTTTTTGATAGCTACTCTGCCTTCTCTGTTGGTTTTTCTTTAACCGGCTGAAAACGCGCCGTAGCAAACAATATAACAGAACTGATCAAACAGCCGATCGCCAACACCATATAACCGGTAAAATATGTGCCGTTCATAACAAAACCGATAGTATCTCCATTATAATTCGAATTGCTACTTAAAGTGCCAAACCCGATAAACAAAAAAACAAAGAAAACGATGAGCAGAATAACCCCAAAGAAGTAACTGACCTTTTTACTTGTTTCCATTTCGATAGCTCCTCAAAGTATTATGTCACATAAATTATCAATATTATACAGGTATTGGCGATTAATATCAACATCGCGTAAAGTGCGGTTGAAAAAGGTGAGGGGTGTGGAGTATAATAACTCCATCATTTCATTCGGGAGAAAAGATGAACTGTAAACCGATTGGTTTCTTCGATTCAGGCGTGGGCGGAATCAGCGTCCTCAAAACAGCCTTCAATCTGATGCCAAACGAAAATTACATCTACTACGGCGATAACTTAAACGCGCCCTACGGCGAAAAATCCGAGGAACAGATTAGGGCGCTCTCTTTGGCTGCGGGCGAATTCTTATACAACAAGGGCGTGAAAGCCATCGTGATTGCCTGCAACACAGCCACCAGCACCTCGGTTTACGAAATGCGAGAGAAGTTCAACATTCCCGTTATCAGCATGGAGCCGGCCGTGAAGCCCGCGCTCAGCGAAGCAACAATCGGGCGGATACTCGTTCTCGCCACGCCCGCCACCGTCTCGCAGGAGCGGTACCTGAGTCTGCTGAATAAGCTCAGCGCGGGAGACCGCGTGGTCAGCGTGGGGTGCAGCGGCCTCGTCGAGCTCATTGAGCAGGGGTGTACGGGTGAAAGCGACGTGCACGATTATTTACAGCAAACACTCGGCTTTCTGAAGGGTGAAAAAATATCTGCTGTGGTACTCGGCTGCACGCATTATGCGTTTGTGGAAAACACCATCAAATCATATATAGACGCGGCGTTTGATACCGACTGCCGCGTTTTCGACGGACGGCACGGCACCGTCAGGCATTTAAAACACGTGCTGGAAGAAAACAACCTTGAATGCGCAGATAAAAAAGAAGGCAGTGTTCAGT